>JAHFRL010000103.1 GCA_023266235.1 Betaproteobacteria bacterium | reverse complement strand
GTCATAGGTGATAGATTGCTCCGCCGGAGTGAAGACAGAAGCGGGCGCGGCCGCGAGGCTCTGGTTCTTCGGATCGAGATGGAAATGCATCCATTGCGTGCGCGCGAGCGGCCACTCGTTCTCCGCGCGCTCGACGAACTTCTCGCCGGGATGGCGCACCTGCAGCAGCACGCGCGGCTGCCGGTCCCAGCCGTTGGCGACGCCCTTCAGAAAATAATCGAAGAAGCGCTTCTGCAGCTTGACGCCGTAATCGGTGTAAAACGGCGCCCAGTGCGAGCCGCCGTGCACTTCGAGCCACTTTTGTTGCGACGCCGTGCGCATGTAGCCCTCGAAGTTGCCGCGCGGGTGCAGGCCCTGCCCGCCCCAGTTGGCGGCTGAGAGCAGCGGCACCGTGACTTTGGACAACTCACCGGAACGTTCGCGGTAATACGGCCCGTCGAGATCGCGCGCGAGGAATTCCGACCACATGTCCTCGCGGTTCTTCGCGAGCTCTGCCTCGGTCAGCGTTTCGGGACCGCACACGAGCTCGCCGGTGACGCGGCTCTTGGCGCCGCGGCTGCCGACGCCGTGCTGCACGGTCTTCACCTGCATGTCCTGCCAGTTCTTGCGGAAAACGCAGATGATGCCGCCGTGGCGCGCCGAGTCGCGGTAGTTGTCCACCCACCCTTCCCACACGCAGATCGCAGCGAGATGCGGTGGCTGCGTCGCCGCCGCGCGCCATTGGCTGCTCGCGTAATAGGAAATTCCGTTCAGCCCCACCTTGCCGCTGCACCACGGCTGCGCCGCCGTCCATTCGATGCAGTCATGAAAATCGCGGTTCTCGCGCGCGTTGTTGTGGCAGAGGTAGCCGGGCGAGCGGCCGGCGCCGCGCGAATCGACGCGCACGCAGACGTAGCCGTCCGGCACCCACTTCTCGGGATCGACGACTTCCCAGTTCGCGTATTTGTTGCTCGTACCGGCAACCGCATCGGGGTTTTCCCTGCACATGATGTCCCACGCGGTCTGGTAGCCTGCCTGGAACGCGAGCCCCTTGCCGTACGGGCCGTAGCTCACGAGCGCGGGGTAGCGCCCGGGCGCCACTGGCCGGAATACGTCGGCGCGCAGCACGAGGCCGTCGTCCATCGTGATCGGCACGTCCCAGTCGATGCGCATGCCGTCGCGGATTTCGCTTTTGTATTCGCTCATTGCTTCGCCTATTGGTGTGAAATTCACTTCTTAAATACCGCCGGATTGACGACGTTCGTCCTGTCGCACTCGCCGCGCTCAATGTAGCCGATGATGTTGTCCGCGGCGATCGTGCCCATGCGGGCCATGGACTCCGCAGTCATGGCGGCGACATGCGGAGAACAAATGACATTGTCCAGCGTGAAGAGCGGATTTTCCGGATCAGGCGGCTCCTGCGCAAAAGTGTCGAGGCCGGCTCCCGCCAGCCTCCCGCTCCGGAGCGCATCCACCAGCGCCCGTTCGTTCACCAATCCGCCACGCGCGGTATTGATCAACAGCGCGCCCGGCCGCATCAAGCACAGTTGCTTTCCCCCGATCAGGCCGCGCGTCTGGTCGGTGAGCGGGCAATGCAGGCTCAGGATGTCGACCTTGCCCAGCAAGCGGTCGAAATTTTCTTCCACTTCCGCGCCGGCAGGGTCGGCGACCCGGGAACGCGAGTGGATGACGACGCGCGCGCCGAACGCGGCCGCGAGTCCGGCAACCCGGCGGCCGATTTCTCCATACCCCACGATCCCGACCGCCTGGCCCCGGAATTCCCTGCCTTGATACTTGCCTTTCTCCCACACCCCGTTGCGCAGGTTGCGGTGCAGCCGCGGCAGCTCGCGCGCCAGGCTCAGCATCAGGGCCAGCGTGTGCTCGGCAACCGCGTCGGCGTTGGCAGCGCCCGCGGTCACCACCACGATGCCGCGCGCCGTTGCCGCATCCAGATCGATGCTGTCGAAACCCGCGCCATGTTTGGCGATGATTTTCAGGTTGGCCGCGGCTTCCAGCACGCGCCGCGTGAACGGCGGCGAGCCGCGCATCAAGACAGCGGTAATGCCGTCGCGTGCGAGCCTGGCCGCCAGGATGTCCTCGGTGATGAGCGGGTCGGACATGTACGACACGTCGGCGCCGGCGTCGCGCAGGATTTGCCGCGCACGCTCCGACAATTGCGTCGAAGTAACGAGGACTACGGGCATGGTCATCGGAATTGCCTTGTCACGGATCAATGCGGGCCGGTCGCCGCGCAATACGCGCGGCGACCGCCCTGCAAGCCAGTATTTATGCGGTTCTCCCGCCGGCACGGCAGCGCACGGGAACGGCCGTCGGGCGCTGGGTTATACTGATCGAAGAGTACCATACCTGATAACAGGAGTGATGGGTCATGACAAAAATCATCATGCGGCGTGCTTTAGCTATCGGATTCGCCGGCCTCGCCGCAGCCCTGACCACGGTTGCGGATGCGGCGGATTACCCGGCGCGGCCGCTGCGCTACATCGTCGGCTTCGCGCCTGGCGGCATCAACGACATCCTCGCGCGCATCGTCGCGCAAAAACTCAACGAGTCGTGGGGTCAGGCGGTGATCGTCGACAACCGGCCCGGCGCCGGCGGCAACCTGGCCGCGGGCATCGTCGCCAAGTCCACTGCGGACGGCTACACCTTCATGAACATCAGCACCGCGCACGCCATCTCGCAGACGCTCTATGCGAAACTCGACTACAGCCTGGAGCGCGATCTCACGCCGGTGGTCGTGCTCGGCAGATCGCCGAACATCATGGTGGTCAATGCCGGCATCCCGGCGAAGAACGTCGCGGAGCTCGTGGACTGGGCGAAGAAAAATCGCCTGATCTACGCCTCGGGCGGCATCGGCGTCATCAGCCACCTCTCGATGGAAATGTTCAAGGTGGCGGCCAGGATAGACGCGACGCACGTGCCGTACAAGGGCGTCGGCCCCGCCGTGCCGGACCTGATCTCGGGACAGGCGCATCTGATGGTGAACTCGATCCCCGAGCTGCTCCCCCACACCAAGGGCGGCAAGCTCCGCGTCATCGGCTCGATGACGGAGCAGCGCCACCCGTTCATTCCCGACGTGCCGACGTTCATCGAGCAGGGCTACAAGGAATTCGTGATGGGCAACTGGACCGGCATCGTCGCGCCCGCCGGTACGCCGAAACCCGTGGTCAACAAGCTCGCCGCCGAGGTGACGCGCATCATCCGCTCGCCCGAGGTCAGCAAGCGCCTGATCGATCAGGGCGTCGACCCGCTGGGCGGCACACCGGAGGAATTCGGCAAGCTCATCCACGCGGAGATCGCGCGCTTTGGCAAGGCGGTCAGGGAGTCCGGCGCCAAAGCCGAGTGAGCGTTGCGTCTCTCCCCTGCGCCTGCGCGCCGGGCGCCGCTCGGCGCGGTGCCGCTGATCCCCGTCATTTGATGCTCTCGCGCCGCAGCGTGTGCTTTTTCAACGCGGCTTCGTCCAGCGTGATCCCGAGTCCGGGTCCGGTCGGCACGTCGACATGCCCGTCGCGCACGACGAAATCCGTGTCCGGCACCAGCGGGTCCGGCCCGATCGTGTTCAAGCCGAACACGAACTCCCCCGCCCCCAGCATGCGCCTGGCCGGCGTGCTCGCGTAAAAATGCGCCGCCGCCGCGGCCTCCAGCTGCGACTGCACGGCCAGACCGCCGCAGTTCAGCTGAATATTGGCCGCTTCCGCCACCGCCGCGATCTTCCTCGCCGCGGTCAGGCCGCCCACCTTGTAGAGTTTGATGCAAAACGCATCCGCGGCGCGTGCTTCGGCGAGCGCATAGGCGTCCTGCAGAGTGAACAGGCTCTCATCCGCCATCACCGGTATCCCCGCCGCCTCGCGGCGAATATCCGCAAGGCCTTTGAGATCGCGGCGCGCAATCGGCTGTTCGATATACCCCAGGCCCAGATCGCGTAGCGCATGCACGGCGCTGATGGCATCCGGCAGCGTCCAGCCGGTATTGGGATCGATGCCGATCACCACGCCGTCGCCGAGAGCGCGCCTGACGGCCGCGAAGTTTGTTACGTCCCGCCGCCAGCCGCGGCGGTCGCCCGCCTTAAGACACAAAACCTTGATGCCGAATTCTTTGACGGCGCGGGATGCCTCGCCGATCATGACCGCGACGTCATCCGCCATGCTGACCGACCACTCCAGTGGTATGTGCGGCTGGCAGCAGCCGCCGATCAGGTTGTGCACCGGCACGTTGAGCGCTTTGCCCATCGCGTCGTGCAGCGCGATGTCGATTGCCGCGCGCGCCGCCGGGTTGCCCGCCAGGCGCGAATCCAGCGTCTCGGCGATCGCTTCGATATCGAAGAGTTTTTTGCCGAGCAGGCAGGGACCGAAGATCTCCACGATCGCCGCCACCATGCTGTGCGTCGTGTCGGCGACGAAATGTCCCGGCGTGATCGCACGCACCTGGCCCATCCCCACGACACCGTCAGCGTAGATTTTGACGAGCACCGGTTTGCCGAGCTGCCGCTCCCGCGGCCCGGTGTCGTAGCTTCCGCTCGAGAAGATGCGCTGGACGCGCACCGTCAGTTCGGTGACAAATACTTCTATGCGGTCGATCATCAGGCGCCTTCCGGTTTCATCGATCGCGCGGCTTGAGGATGCGTCGCGCGCAATACTCACTCGGCGCGCAGGCCCAGGTCCCGCACCACCTTGCCCCATTTCACATTCTCTTCCCTGAGAAAGACCGCGTATTGCTCCGGCGTATTGGCGACGATCTCGAAGCCCATCTTGATCAGCTGATCCCTGACGCCGGGTTGGGACACCGCCTGAACGATTTCGCTGTTGAGCCTGTTGACGATTTCTTTGGGCGTCGCCGCCGGCACCAGTATCCCGAACCACGTGATGACCTCGAAACCCGCGAGCCCCGATTCGGCGATGGTCGGGAACTCGGGCGCTACCGTCGAGCGCTTCAGGCTGGTTACCGCCACCCCTCTCAATTTGCCGTTCCGGACGTGCGGCAGCAGGGCCGATATGCTGGAGGTCAACATCGGGACCTGCCCGCCGATGATGTCGATGATCGCGGCGCCGTCGCCCTTGTAATGGACCGGAACCATATCGAGCTTGACCGTGCTCTTGAACAATTCCATCGACATGTGGGGCGATGAACCAATGCCGCCGGTCGCGAAATTGAGCTCGCCCGGCCGCGCTTTCGCGAGCGCGATAAGATCCTTGATCGATTTGACCGGCAGCGAAGGATTCACCACCATGAGCAGCGGGTTGTGCACCACGCGCGCGACCGTGGCGAAATCCTTGAGCGGATCGTAACCGATCTTCGCGTACATATAGGGCGCCACGGCGTGGGTAGTCTGGCTCGCCAGATACATCGTGTAGCCATCGGCCGGGGCTTTCGCAACCAGCTCGGCGCCTATCGTGCCGGTCGCCCCGGGCCGGTTTTCGACGACGACCGGCTGCCCCAGCCGCTCGGTAAGTTGCTGCGCCATCATGCGCGCGACGATATCCGAGGGCCCGCCGGCCGTGAAGCCCACCACGATTCGCGAGGTCTTGGCAGGGTAGGGTTGCGCATGCACGAGCGCAATGCCCGCTGCCAGCAACAATAACGAACGCACAATCAGGCCCATGGTTCTCCTTCATTATGAATCACGGTCACGCGCCGGTTCACGCGCGCGCGGCAGCCAGCAGCATGTCGGCGCCCTTTTCGCCGATGGCGATCGACACGATGTTGGTGTTCGAAGAAGGGATGGTCGGACAAATCCCGGAGTCGATCACGCGCAGGTTGGCGACCCCGCGCACCCGCAGCTCGGGATCCACCACTGCCGATGAATCGACCCCCATCTTGCAGGTCCCGATCATATGCCAGCTCGTCTGGATCGTCTCGCGCATGTAGTCGAGCAAGGCCGCGTCGTCTTGCGCCTGCGGCCCCGGCCGCGTCTCGCGCACGACCAGCGGCTTGAGCGCCGGCATCTGCGCAACGCGGCGGGCAAGGCGCATGCCTTCCAGGAAGAGCTGCGCGTCGGCTTCATGCGAGAGATACTTCGGATCCATGCTGGCTTGCTGCAACGGGTCGCGGGACTGGATGTGCAGCGTCCCGACGGACCGCGGCTGCAGTACGGTCACCCCGAACGTGAAACCCGAAAACGGGTCGAGCCCATAGCGCGGCGTGCGCGCGTAACGGTCCTTCCCCGAAAGCGGCAGGAGGCGCAGCACGAGGTCCGGCTGTTTCGCGCCGGGATGGCTGCGATAGTTCATTTGCGCGGTTGCGGAGCAGATCGTGAGCAACCCTTCGCGTTTGAATATGAAACGCAGGCCCTCCTTGAGCTTGAGCCACGGGTTGCGCAATACGTCGTTGATGGTGATCGGCTGCGCGCACTCGAACGTAAGCCGGGAATTGGGATGGTCGCGGAGGTTCTCGCCCACCCCGGGCAGATGGTGCACTACGTTCACGCCGTATTTCTGCAGAATCTCGCGGTTGCCGATGCCCGACAGTTCCAGCAACTTGGGCGATACCAGCGGTCCTGCCGCAAGCACGACTTCACGGCGCGCGCGCACCGTGCGGGCCGCGTCACCGAGACGGAATTCCACGCCGGTCGCGCGCTTGCCGTCCAGCATGATGCGGGTAGCCGCTGCGCCCGTCAGGACCGTCAGGTTGGCCCGCCGCCGCGCGGGCCGCAGGTACTCCACGGCGGAACTGCTGCGCCAGCCGTTGCGCGTCGAATATTGAAGATAGAACGCGCCTTCGTAGCTGCCGTCGTTGTAATCCGGCAGCTGCCTGAAACCCGCTTCTGCGCACGCCGCCAGGAAGGCGTCCGACAACGGATCGAACCGGTCGAGACTCGTGCAGTGAATCGGGCCGCCGCGCCCGCGCACCGCCGGATCGCCTTGCGGAAAATCCTCGAGCCGCTTGAATATCGGCAGCAGGTCCGAGTAGCCCCAGCCCTGGCAGCCCTGGTCGCGCCACGCGTCGTATTCCTGGGGATCACCGCGCACGAACAGGTTGCCGTTGATGGAGCCGGAACCGCCGATGACTTTGCCACGCACCCACAACTGGGGCTTACCGTTGAGATGCGTTTGCGGCTCGGTCATGAATGGCCAGGTTACTCTCTCGTCCATCAGGAGTTTCGCCACCATCAATGGAATGTGAATGTTGAGGTTGGTGTCGCGCCCGCCGGCCTCGAGCAACAGCACCTGGTGCCGTCCATCGGCGCTCAACCGGTCGGCCAGCACGCAGCCGGCTGAGCCGGCGCCCACAATCACGAAGTCGAACTCCGCGTCATGCGGAACGGCAGCAACGTACATGTGAATGCCCCTCCAACTTGCGTATTCCGGTAGCGTGAATCGGCATACTATCCCAGCATTATCTTTCCGCATACCGGTATCAACAGAAGTTCATTGCGCTTCTAGCGCGCGCTGGCTAGTATGCAGGACAACCAGCGGGCAGCGCCTGGCGGTCGCTCCGGCGCGCGCCTCGCAGCACGATGACCGCCGATGCCGCGGCCGGCTCGATGGCAGGTTTTCAAGACGGGGAAAAAGACCATGTTGCAGCAGACAGGCCGGTCGTTGCGGCCGTTGCTCGGTGCGCTGCTGGCGTTGCCGGGCCTGGCCGGTGCGGCGGACGCCGCCGCCTATCCGGCGAAGCCGCTGAGATTCGTCGTGACTTTCGCGCCCGGCGGCGGCACTGATATTTTCGCCCGCGCAATCGCTCACAAATTCAACGAAACATGGGGCCAGCCTGTGATCGTGGACAATCGCGCCGGCGGCAACGGCAACATCGGCGCGGATTTGGTCGCGAAGGCATCCGCCGACGGTTACACGATCCTGGTTACGACCAATGCGACGATCGTGATCAATCCCCACCTCAGCCAGCTGCCCTACGATCCGGTCAAGGACCTAGCGCCCATCAGTCAGCTGGCCACGCTGCCGTTTGTCCTGCTGGTGCATCCGTCGCTGCAGGTCAAATCAGTCCCTGAACTCATCGCGCTGGCCAGGGCAAAACCGGGTCAACTGAACTACGGATCATCGGGTGGCGGGGGTGGCGCGCACCTCTCCGGAGAAATGCTGAAAACGACGGCGAAAATCGACATGACCCACGTCCCGTATAAAGGCGCCGCCCCGGCGCTGGTTGCGCTGCTCGGCGGCGAAGTCCAGTTCATGTTCGTCAGCATCCTGACCGCCACGCCTCTGATTGAATCGAACAAGCTGCGCGCAATCGCGGTCAGCGGACTCAAACGCTCGCCCGCGCTGCCCAACGTGCCGGCCGTAGCCGAAGCCCCGGGACTGGCGGGTTTCGAAACCGATCTCTGGTATGGCATGCTGGCGCCGGCCAAAACCGATCCGAAAATCGTCACTAAACTCCACCTGGAAACCAGGCGTGTGCTCGAACTGCCGGAATTCCGCAATCGCTTCGAGCCCACGGGAACGCAGATGGTCGGCAGTTCTCCGGCTGAATTCGCCAGGACCATCAAAGCGGATCTCGCCAAGTGGGCGGTGGTCATCAAGTCATCCGGCGCAAAGCTGGAATGACCGCGGTTTTCCGATGTGGCGCGGCCCGCGCCGGTGCTCCGCGCGCCGACTGCCGGGATCCGGCGCAACAGGCATAATGTCTGCAAGTCTTCCCGGAACAAGGAGTCGCCTTTGAAAGCGAACAAGACATCGAGCAGCTGGCCGGCGGACATCTACCGGACATTCAAGCAGGTCGGGATCCGGCAGGTCGCCTATGTGCCGGATGCCGGTCATACGCAGCTCCTGATCAGTTGTCACTCCGACAAGGAAATCAGGGCGGTTTCATTGACGACCGAGGAAGAAGGCGTCGCCATGCTCGCGGGCACGTGGCTGGGCGGCGAGCGCGGCGCGCTGCTGCTGCAATCTTCGGGCGTCGGCAATTGCATCAACCTGCTGAGCGTCATCCAGGAATGCCGCTTTCCGCTGCTGATGCTCGTCACCATGCGCGGCGAATGGGGCGAGTTCAATCCGTGGCAGCTGCCGATGGGACAAAGCACCGCGCGCATACTCGATGACGCGGGCGTCGTCGTGCAGCACGTCGACGACGCGGCGCGCGTCGGCGAGACCGTGTTTGCCGCCGCGCAAATGGCGTTCAGCGCGTATCGGGCCGTTGCCGTGCTGATCGGGCAACGGGTGGTCGGATTCAAGGATTGGAGCAAATAATCATGGCCAAAAAAATAAAAGCCGTGCTCGACCGGCGCGCGGTGGTCAAGGCGATCCTCGATCGACGCGGCGACGCGCTGGTGGTCACGGGGCTGGGCTCCTCCTGTTACGATGCCGGCGCGGCGGGAGACCACCCCAATACTTTCTACCTGTGGGGCGGGATGGGCGCCGCCGCCATGGTGGGCCTGGGGCTCGCGCTGGTGCAACCCAGGCGCAAGGTCATCGTCATCACGGGCGACGGCGAAATGCTGATGGGATTGGGCGCGCTGGCGACCATCGGCGCGGAGCACCCGCGCAATCTTTCGCTAGTCGTCATCGATAACGAGCTGTACAGCGAAACCGGGATGCAGCCCACCCATACCAGCCGCGGCGTCGATCTGGCGGGTATGGCCAAAGCCGCGAGCTTTGCCAGAACCGGCACGGTCTACAGCCAAAAGAGCCTTCAATCATGGATCCCGAAACTCTACCAACCTGCCGGTCCGACGTTCCTCGCCGTCAAGGTGACGAGCGCGCGTTACCCGATGGCGATCCGGCTGCGTGACGGCACGCACATCAAGAACCGTTTCCGCGAGGCATTGCTGGGCGCCAGGGCTTTCGATTGAGCGCCCGACCCCCGCTCCAACCCCGGCCATGAAATTTGAATCCCCGGCAACGCGCAACGCCGCGCAGGAATTGATCGAATTCGCGCAGGCGCTGGCCATCGATGCCGTTCCGGGCCCGGTAGTCACGCAGGCGAAATGGTGCCTGCTCGACGCCCTGGGCTGCGCGTTGTTCGGGTCGCGCCAGCCGTGGACGAAGATCATAACCGAGGAAATGTTCGCCGAAGGTTCGCGCGGGCGCAGCAGCGTCATCGGCTACCGGCAGACGCTCGCAGCGCCGCCCGCGGCGTTATGCAACGGCACCGCCGCACACGGTTTTGAGCTCGACGACTTGCTCGATGAGCCCATCGTCCACCCGGGCGCGATCGTCATTCCTGCCGCCCTGGCTGCAGCCGAGTCTGTCGATGCGCCGGGATCCCGGTTGTTGCTCGGCATTATCGCCGGCTACGAAGCCATGAACCGCGTCGGTCTGGCGATCGGCATGGAACCGGCCCACCGGGGCTTTCACAAGACATCGGTCGTCGGCCCGGTAGGCGCGGCCATCGCAGCCGGCGTGGTGACGAACCTCTCCGCGGCTCGCCTGACCGCAGCGGCAGGGCTCGCCTGCTCCACCGCTTCAGGCATCAAGAGCTTCGCGGCAGGCACCGGCGGCGGCATGATGAAACGCATGCACGCCGGACGCGCCGCGGAATCCGGCGCCCGCATGGCGCAGTTGGCGGCACGCGACTTTACGGCGCCGCCCTCCGCCATCGACGGGCGCTTTGGCTTGCTGGAAGTTTTCGGGGGCAAGGACGTCAACCCCGGCGCGCTGGTGTCCGGCCTCGGCGAACGCTGGGCAGGCGAGAACGTATACGTGAAAGTTTATCCCTGCTGCAGCTGGATCCAGGCCGCAGTTCAGCAGCTCGTCGCCCTGCGCGGGCCGCAGCCCCTGGACCCAAACGACATCGCGAAAGTGCGGATCGGCGTCAGCGCGTACGCCGCCAGGAACAACGGTGAGGTGGCGCCACCCGACACGATGGGCGCTCAGTACAGCTTCCCCTATTGCGCCGCGCTGGCGCTGACCGGCGACCCCGCCGATCCCGCCATGTACAGCGGGAATGCGCTCAGCGACCCGGCGCGGCGCGAGCTCGCCCGGCGCGTCGAGCTGGTTCTTGACGCGGAAATGGAAGCCGCTTATCCGAAGCACTACGGCTCGCGCGTCGAACTGCGCCTTGCCGACGGCACGCGGCGCAACAGCTTCGTGCTGGACCCTCACGGCATGCCCGCGGATCCCTGCACCGAAACCGAGCGCCTGGAGAAGTTTTCCCGGCTCGCCGGCTTGTGCAAAAAGCCCGCTGCCGTGGCCGCCATCGTCAAGCAAGTCGAAAGCTGCGAGCAACTCGCCTCGGTTCGGGAACTGACCGATCTGTTGCGCGACTGACCGATTCATCTGGCATAGCGGAGCCGCACGCATGCTCATGCTCAGGGCCGTTTCAGCCGCAGCCGCACTGCTCATGGCGACCGGCGCCTTTGGCCAGGCTTTTCCTACGAAACCGATTCGTCTGGTCGTCCCGTTTCCGCCGGGCGGGCCCGCCGATGGCGTCGCGCGCCCGCTCGCGCAAAAGCTCACCGAAGCGCTCGGCCAGCCGGTCGTCATCGACAATCGGGCCGGCGCGACCGGCACCATAGGCGCGGGCCTGGTGGCCAAATCCCCGCCCGACGGATACACGTTGCTGCTCGGCACCAGCAACGAGTTGGCGATGAGCCCCGGCTTGTACGCCAAGCTGCCGTATAACCCGAGCGAAGACTTCACGCCGCTCACCACCGTGATTGTTTTCCCGAACATCCTCGTCGTGCATCCGTCGCTGCCGGTGAAGTCCGTGGCCGAACTGGTCGCGCTCGCCCGTGCGCGGCCGGGGCAGCTCAACTTCGCCACCTCGGGCCTCGGCAGCACGAATCACCTGAGCGGCGAGGTGTTCAGATCGCTCGCCAGGATCAGGATCGCGTACGTGCCGTACAAAGGCGGCGGCCCGGCCGTAACCGAATTGATGGGCGGTCACGTCGAAGCGATGTTCGCCACCCTGCCCTCCGCCGTCGCCTTCGTGCAAAGCGGAAAACTGAAGGCGTTGGTCGTCACCGACGACAAGCGCTGGCCGGTGGTTCCCGCGGTGCCGAGCGCGCCGGAAGCCGGCTGGCCGCAGCTGGTGGTCATCACCTGGAACGGGGTGCTGGCGCCCGCCGGCATGCCGGCGGCGCTGGTGGCCAGGCTGCACGCCGAAATCGTCCGGGTGACGAACACCCAGGACATGAAGGACCGGATGGCGGTGCTGGCAGCGGAGGTACGCACGACGTCTCCCGAGGAATTCGCGGCGATTCTGCGCACCGATTTCCAGAAATGGTCGAAGGTCATTAAGGACTCGGGTGCGCGCATCGAGAATTGAAATCCGCATCGCGCGCGTGCGCAACGGCGCGTTTTTCGGCACCTGAGACATGAGTTCATCGCTGAGTTCCGGCTGCAAACTCGAGATCGACCTCGGCCCCGGCAGGCCGGGGCACATTTTTTCGCTGCCCGCGCTGGAGAAAAAAACGGCGCGCCGCGTCGCGCGCCTGCCGGTATCCCTGCGCATTGTCCTCGAGTCGCTGCTCAGAAACTGCGATGAGCAAAAGGTCCTCGCGGCACACGTCCACGATCTGGCCGGCTGGCAGCCCGACGCGCCGCGCGCGACCGAGATACCTTTCGTGGTGGGCCGCATCGTGCTGAACTGCGCGGCGGGCATTCCATTGCTCGGGGATCTCACCGCGATGCGCGGCGCGATGCAGCGCCGCGGCCGTGCGCCGGGATTGCTGGAACCCAAAGTGCCGGTCGACATGACGCTCGATCACACGCTCAGCGTTGATTTCCATGGCACGCCGGATGCGCTCCGGCGCAACATGCAGCTCGAAATCGAACGCAACCATGAGCGCTTCAGCTTCGTGAAATGGGCGATGCAGGCTTATCGGGGTATCCGCCTGATCCCGCCCGGCTGCGGCATCCTGCATCAGATCAACCTCGAATTTTTCGCGCCGGGCCTGCTCGCAAAAGACGGCGCTTACTATCCGGATACGCTGGTCGGTACCGACTCGCATACGGGCATGATTGCAGGCCTGGGAACGGTCGGCTGGGGCGTCGGCGGCATCGAAGCCGAGGCGGCGATGCTGGGACAGCCGGTGTACCTGCTGACCCCCGACGTGATCGGCGTCAATGTCGTGGGCGAGCTGCGCGCGGGCGTGACGTCCACCGACATGGTGCTGCACGTGACCGAAATGCTGCGCGCGGCCGGGGTGGTCGGCAAGTTCGTGGAATTCTTCGGCGAAGGCACCGCGCAACTGACGGTTCCCGACCGCGCGACGATTGCGAACATGGCGCCGGAGTACGGCGCGACGATCGGTTTCTTCCCGGTTGACGCGCAGACCTGCACCTACCTGCGCCAGACCGGGCGCGCCGAAGCGCAGGTCGCGGCGATGGAAAAATACTTCCGCGCGCAAGGCTGCTTCGGCGCTCCCCGCCCCGGCGCGATCGATTACACGCAAGTGCTGACGCTCGATCTCGCCGCGATCGAATCCTGCGTCGCCGGACCCAAGCGGCCGCAGGACCGCGTTCCGCTCGCGGAACTCAAGTCACGGTTCGCGGCCGCGCTGCGGAAACCGCCGGCCGATGGCGGCTACGGCAAGGCCGCGGCTGCCTCGCGGCCGGCACGCGCGGGCGATGCCGAAAAAACCGCGGCCGGCGACGGTGACGTGGTGATCGCCGCGATCACCTCGTGCACCAACACGTCGAACCCGGGTGTCATGCTCGCGGCCGGCCTCGTCGCCAAAAAAGCCGTCGAGCGCGGACTCAAGCCCAAATCATGGGTGAAAACCTCGCTCGCTCCCGGCTCGGTCGTGGTCAGCAAATACCTGGAGGCGGCGAGCCTGCAACGTTACCTCGACGAGCTGGGCTTCGCGGTCGTGGGCTACAGTTGCACCACCTGCGTGGGCAGCTCCGGGCCCATCGACGCCGGGCTCGAAAAATCGATCACCGACAACGACGTAGTGGCCTGCGCGGTGTTGTCGGGCAACCGCAATTTCGAAGCACGCATCCATCCCGCGGTGCGCGCCGCTTTTCTGGCGAGTCCTCCGCTGGTGGTCGCGTTTGCGCTGGCGGGACGCGTGGACATCGATCTTACGCGCGAGCCGCTGGGACGGAATGCAGCGGGCGAGCCCGTGTATTTGAAGGACATCTGGCCCAGCCAGGAAGAACTCGCACAGGTGATGAGCACGGCGGTGGATCCCGCTCATTATCGCGCGGTGTACGAAACCGACCTGGCGTCGGCCAATCCGCTGTGGAATGCGATTCCCGAAACCCGGGGCGAGCTCTATGCATGGCACGCGGGATCGACCTACATCAGGGAGCCGCCGTTCCTCAACGAACCCGGCCTCATGGCATCCAGCCTGCGCGATTTCAATGGCGCGCGGGCGCTGGCGATTCTCGGGAATTCGATCACCACCGATCACATCAGCCCGATCGGAAATATCCAGGCGACCTCCCCGGCCGGCACTTATCTGCAAAGCCTCGGCGTGGCGCCCGCCGATTTCAACAACTACGGCGCGCGGCGCATGAACCACGAAGTGATGGTGCGCGGGGCGTTCGCCAACGTCCGCCTCAGAAACCTGCTGGTGCCCGGCGTGGAGGGCGGAGTCACCGTGCATCAACCCGGCGGCGAGCGCCTGAGCATTTTCGACGCTGCGATGCGCTATGCGCGGGAACGAGTCCCGCTCCTGGTAATTGCCGGAGAAGAGTACGGCACCGGCAGCGCACGCGACTGGGCCGCCAAAGGCACGCGCCTGCTCGGCGTGCGCGCGGTCATTGCCGCGAGCTTCGAACGCATCCACCGCAGCAACCTGGTGGGAATGGGGGTCCTGCCGTGCCAATTGCCGCAAGGCGTGACCGCCGCCTCGCTGGGCCTGACCGGCGACGAGCAGTTCGACCTCGTGGGCCTCAACGAGAATGCGCAGCCGCGGCAGCCGGTGACGCTGGTGATGCGCCGGCAGAACGGCGCGCAGCACCGCATCACGCTCACGTTGCGCCTCGACACGCCGGTGGAACTGGAGTACGTGCGGCGCGGCGGCATCCTGCCCTATGTGCTCGAAGGGCTGATGGCATAAGGCAGACGGGTAGTCACCCTTCACTCATTCACCCTTTACCCATAGCGGTCGGTGTTCTGGCAACGCAGCCGGAAATAGTGATCGACCATTTGGCGCTCTCCCGCCTTCCCGGCATCTTGGTGCAAGGTCACGAACTGGCCCTAGTGGTTTATTTTCGCTACTGTTTACTTCTTCGACACGACTTTCCCATTATCCGTCCAGAATTGTCTCGCTTTACCGGCGGTCAATTTACCGAGCAATCGCACTATTGCTTCACCTTCGCGAAGCTCGCGATTAAACGCGGCACCAAGAATTTCCTTCTGTTGTCCGCCAAGAATCGTTTCAGGCGAAAAGTGAACGTCACACTCGGCGAGTTGGGTAAAATTGGTCGCGTTATTGCCTTCTGTGATAAACGCGTCAGCGTCCTGCGAGGCGAGGCACTGCGCGCGAGAGGCGTGCTTCGCCGAGAAGAGAGAGGGGAAGGGCGGTGTTTGCTTTTTGGGTCCCCTGAGAGCCGCCGAGCCATACAGGTAACTTTCTCTTGGCCGCGCAAGAGAAAGTCACCAGCCCCCGGGCTGCCCCCGGGAAAAATCAAGATTTAAGTCGCGCGATACGAAAACCGCGCTCGACGAGCTCAACCAGACGGGCCAGCGCGCCGAGTATCTTTTGGTGGAGGCGGCTGGCCGCGCGTGCCTGCCGCCGCAGGAACGCAAGCGCGTGCCGCTCGGCCTTGCGCGGAGCCACCGCAACGTTCGCGCGTATCGCTTCGTGCAGCGCACCGCTGCGCCACGCGGCAAACACGACGGGATTGATATAGGACTTGCGGCACACCGCCGGCGTGTTGCGCAATTCGGCGGCGATCTGCTTCACGGCGGCCGCGATACAGGCATTGAGCGCGTGTTCGCCGGCGTCCTCCGGCAGCGGCGTGGACGCCATGAGGAAAATGGCGCGCAGCGTCGCACCCCACGTGCGGAAGTCTTTCGCGGTGAAATCCGCGCCCATCGCCTCCCTGAGATAGTCGTTGACCTGGCCGGAATCGACCGGGCGATGCTCGCCCCCGTCGTCCACGTATTGAAACAACTGCTGACCGGGCAGCTCCTGGCAATGGCGCACGATGCGCGCGAGACGCTTGTCGTCGATCACGACTTCGTGTTCCGCGCCGCCCTTGCCGCGAAAGCGCAGCAGCGCGCGGCCGGCGCGGATGAATTGCACATGACGGTTGCGCAGCGTGGTCAGGCCGTAACTATTGTTTTCGCGCGCGTACTCGGTGTTGCCGATGCGTATCAGCGTGGCATCGAGAAGGCTGACGACCACCGCCAGCACTTTTTCGCGCGGCAGGCCGGCCCGGGCCAGGTCGCGCCGCAAGCGCAGTCGCAGCCGCGGCAACGCTTCGCCGAATTCGACCATGCGCTCGAACTTGGCGCCATCGCGCGTGACCCGCCACTCGGGATGGTAGCGGTATTGCTTGCGCCGGCGGGCGTCGCGCCCCGTGGCCTGCAGGTGTCCGCGCGCCTGCGCGCAAATCCATACGTCCTCGTATGCCGGCGGAATGGCGAGGCTCGCGATACGCTTGAGCTCGGCGGCGTCGGTCAGCGGACTGTCGTCGGGTTTGACGTAAACGAAGCGCCTGCCCTTGCGCCGCCGGCGGATGCCGGGCTCCGCATCGGAGACATAAATGAGGCCCGCGGCAGCGGCCATTGCGGCGGCTTCGACCGTTGTTTCGCTCGGCGTTGCGGGTTCCGCCGTGGTGGGCGCGCGATTCATGCGTTGCCTGTTGCTGTTCGGGTAGTTCATTCAGACCCTTCGGCGGCGGCCCGGGTTCACTGTCATTCCGTGCCCGTCAGGAAGCGGGCGGAAAATGCAGTATGAAGAAAAACCGTGAGGGCGGGAGATCGGGAGGACGGGATGAGGTTAAGTTTCGGGTTGCGCTTTCGGGGTCGGGCTGAGCCAATTGCATAATGGGGTCGTCAGGGCCGGAGTCATTTTTCATTTACTTCCGCGCTTCACGCAAGAGCATCACCGCGAGCCCCGCCGCGACCACCACACCCGCTACGCTCGCCCCACATCGGAACGGCCATCCCGCTCACGGTAACTTCCCAGCCTGAAAACACTCTCAGAATGCACGCACCAAGGGGCAGACTATCTACTCTAAACGATGAAGGATGACGGCGGAAGGATGAAGGACAAAATGAAAATCGAGAAATTCGAGAGGGGTGAGGCGGGCGGTGAAAAACGAAAACGCTTTTTTCTGAATCCCGAAACCCGCGTTCCGGCTTACGCCGTTATGATGCTCACGCGGGCGGAAAAACCAAGCTGACCGAGCAGATCCTCGCAATCCTCCCACGTAAGGCCGAACGCGCGCACGTCGGCGACGCCCAGGCGGGAAACCGCCGAGCGGATGGCGGGCAAGCCGTTTTCCTCAAACTCGTCCTCCATCATTGCGCGCTCCGCCCAATCCACCAATTGCACGAGCGTGATGTCATGGTGAAGGTAGGCCGCGATCTTGTCCGCGACGATTTTCTTCGTGATCAGCATGGTTTCATCCTACGCTTTCCGGTGGCCCTTATCCAGAGGGTATTTTTCATGAATCTCGACCAGCCGGCCCTGGTCGTCGTAAATCTCCTGCCAGAACCGAAGAGTCGTGTCTTCGGCGTCCACCTCCTTGAGATAACGTGCGAGCCAACCTGATCGTCCCGGAACGTCCAGCCGGTACCGCCGTCTGCCGTCAGGCAGCTCGTCCCAATTGCCGAATTTTTTCTCGTTCTGTGTTCGCGTACTCATTTTTACATGATTGTACTGTCTTCATCCCTCCGGCATCATGGCGCAATCGTGGGGGTGGGGATTGGCTCTTCAGGTTTTCATCTCACTGAACAGCGGTATTATTTGGCCATTCCAGGATCGGATAGCGCCGCGCGGAACTGGTCGTACTCGGCCTTCATGTAGCGCACG
>JAHFRL010000102.1 GCA_023266235.1 Betaproteobacteria bacterium | reverse complement strand
CTGCAGGTGCGACTGGCAGCCGATGTTGGCGGTGACGATGGCGGCGGGTTTCCCCGATGTCAGCGCCGCGATCTTGTTTTTCAGGAGTTGCTGCGACAGCGCGGGCTGCAGGATCGAGTAGGTGCCCGCCGAGCCGCAGCATAAGTGCGAGTCCGGCACCGGCGTGAGATCGAAACCCAGGTCCGCGAGCAGCGCCTCGACCTGGTCTTTCATTTTCAAGCCGTGCTGGAGGGAGCAGGGGGAATGGAAAGCCAGTTTTGAGGATTGAGGATTGAGGATTGAGGATTTAAGAATCGCTGCAACCTTATCTTTTTCGGCGGCGATGACTTCGCTGATGTCTTTCATTAGCGCTGAAACCCGCTTGGCTTTCTCGGCGTATGCGGGATCGTGGGCGAGCAGATGACCATACTCGGCAATCATCGTTGCGCAGCCGCTCGCCGTCATTACGATGGCTTCCGCGCCCTGTTCGATATACGGCCACCACGCGTCGATGTTGCGGCGCATGTAGTCGAGGCCTTCGTCCTGCGCGTTGAGGTGATACGGCACCGCGCCGCAACAGCCGGCCTGCGGCACGCGTACGAGCGTGATGCCGAGCCGGTCGAGCACGCGTGCGGCTGCAGCGTTGGTGTTGGGCGACAGGCTGGGCTGCGCGCAGCCGTCGAGCACCAGCATCTTGCGGGCGTGTGTGCTGGTGGGCCACGGTATGGCGTGCGCCGCCGGCGGCACTTTGCGCTTGAGCGCGGCGGGCAGCAGCGGACGGGTCAACTGGCCGAGCTTGAGCAGCGGCGCGAACAATGACGGGTTCGGAATCGCAGTGCGCAGCGCTTTGCGGGCGAAAGTCTCGACCGCACCGCGGCCGACGCGCGCATCGACGATCGGGCGGCTGATGTCGAGCAGGCGTCCGTATCTGACACCCGAAGGGCAGGTGGTCTCGCAGGCGCGGCAGGTCAGGCAGCGGTCGAGATGCAGCTGCGTCTTCGCCGTCGGTTCCGCGCCTTCGAGCACCTGCTTCATCAGGTAGATGCGGCCGCGCGGCCCGTCGAGCTCGTCGCCTAACAACTGATAAGTCGGGCAGGTTGCGCTGCAGAAGCCGCAGTGCACGCACTTGCGCAGAATCTCGTCGGCCTCCCGGCCTGCAGGCGTGTCCCTGATGAAATCGGCTAGATTGGTCTGCATTTAGAAACTCGGTTGAACCGTCAAGACGCCAAGACGCCAAGAAATGCAAGAGTCTTTACAAAAAACCTTTGCGTCCTCCGCGTCCTTTGCGGCAAAGCTTTTCATAAGTCCGGGTACATGCGGCCGGGATTGAAAATGCCGGCAGGGTCGAGCGTCCGCTTGAGGTTGCGCTGGATCGTCATCAATGCGGGCGGCAGCGGATGAAACACGCCGACGGACTTGTCGCCGCCGCGGAACAGCGTCGCGTGGCCGCCGCCGAACTTTGCCGCTTCGCGCACCGTTTGCGCGTCGGCGTCGGCCGCGAGCCAGCGCAAGGCGCCACCCCATTCGATCAGTTGCGCGCCGGGCAGATTGAGCGGCGGTGTCGTCGCTTTGAGCGACAGCCGCCACAACGGTTGCTGCTGGCGGAAAAACGCGAGCTCATGCTCCCGCAGCTGCCGCCAGAACGCCGCGCCGGCGGCGACTTCCTCGCCGCCGAGCTTCGTGCGCGCCGCGCGCACCGCTGCTGCAGCGCCCGCCAGGCGCACCGTGAGCGCATTGTCGTGATGGCAGGTTGCCGAGACCGGCAGCGGCTTGCCGGCCCATTCGTTGACGAGCGCGATGGCCTCGGCGGCGGTTTTCTGGAAGCGCAGCGTCGCTTCGGCCACCGGCAGCGGCAGCGCTTTGAGCGACACTTCGAGGATGATGCCGAGCGTGCCGAGCGATCCCGCCAGCAGCCGCGAGATGTCGAAGCCCGCGACATTTTTCATGACCTGACCGCCGAAACGCAGGTCGTCGCCTTTGCCGTCGAGCATGCGCACGCCGAGCACGAAATCGCGCGCTGCGCCGGCATAAGCGCGGCGCGGGCCCGACAGCCCGGCGGAAATGCAGCCCCCCAGTGTTGCCATCCCATTTCCCGGCGAAGCCGGCACGACGTTCCCCTCTCCCGCGCGCGGGAGAGGGGCCAGGGGTGAGGGCAAGGGACCAAAGTGCGGCGGCTCGAACGCGAGCATCTGGCCTTGCTCGCGCATCGCCGCTTCGATTTCCGCGAGCGGCGTGCCGGCGCGCGCGGTGATCACGAGCTCGGTCGGCTCGTAGCCGACGATGCCGCGATAGGCGCCGATACCGAGCACTTCGCCGCGCAGCGGCCCGCCGTAGAAATCCTTGCTGCCGCCGCCGCGGATGCGCAGCGGCGTTTTGTTGGCGGCAGCTGTGCGTATCGTGTCCGTTATTTGGTTAATGATTTCTTGCATAAAAGCCTTGCCGCCAAGGACGCGAAGGACGCGAAGGAGAAACAGACCAAACTTATTCGCGAGATACGATACAAGGACTGCTAGCAAATATCGTGGTGTTTTTCCTCTGTGATCTCTGTGTCCGGATCTATTTTGGTTTCCTTTGCGTCCTTCGCGTCCTTGGCGGCTCAGCTTTAGAAACGCGGCAGGTCGGGAAACTTTTCCTCGCCGGCGTGCACGTGCATGCGGCCGAGCTCGGCGCAGCGGTGCAGCGTCGGCACCGCCTTGCCGGGATTGAGCAGCGTGTATTGGTCAAATGCCGCCTTTATGCCGTGGAAGATCTCCAGCTCGGCCGGGCGGAACTGCTCGCACATCGCGTCGATTTTCTCGATGCCGACGCCGTGCTCGCCGGTGATGGTGCCGCCGACGTCGATCGACAGCCTGAGGATCTCCGCGCCGAAGCGTTCGGTCTTGTCAAGTTCGCCCGGGCGGTTCGCGTCGTAGAGGATCAGCGGGTGCAGGTTGCCGTCGCCGGCGTGGAACACGTTCATGCAGCGCAGGTCGTATTTTCTGGAGAGCGCGGTGATCGCGTCGAGCACGCGCGGCAGCGCTTTCTTCGGAATCGTGCCGTCCATGCAGTAATAGTCGGGCGACACGCGACCGGCGGCCGGGAACGCCGCTTTGCGGCCGGCCCAGAACTTCAGCCGCTCGGCTTCGTTCTGCGACACGCGGACCTCGGATGCGCCGCTCGCCTGCATCAGCGCTCTCATGCGCTCGATTTCTTCGGCGACTTCCTCGTTGTTGCCGTCGGATTCGCACAGCAGGATCGCCTCGGCATCCAACGGATAGCCGGCATTGACGAACGGCTCGACCGCGCCGGTGGTGATCTTGTCCATCATTTCGAGTGCGGCGGGGATGATGCCGGCGGCGATGATGTCGGCGACCGCCTGGCCGGTCTTGGCGACGTCGTCGAACGCGGCAAGTATGCATTGCGAACGCTCAGGCTTCGGCAGCAGCTTGACGGTGACTTCGGTAATGACCGCGAGCAGGCCCTCCGAACCGGTCAAGAGCGCGAGCAGGTCGTAGCCGGCGGCATCGAGCCCGTCGGCGCCGATCTCGAGCGGCTCGCCCTCGATCGTGAATGCGCGCAGCTTGACGATATTGTGCACGGTGAGCCCGTACTTGAGGCAATGCATGCCACCGGCGTTCTCGGCGACGTTGCCGCCGATGGTGCACGCGATCTGGCTCGACGGATCGGGCGCGTAGTAGAGGCCGCACGGGGCGGCGGCCTCCGAAATCGCGAGGTTGCGCACGCCGGTCTGCAGCCGCGCGGTGCGCGCGGCCGGATCGATTTCGAGGATGCGCATGAAGCGCGCGAGCGACAGCAGCACGCCGTTGCCGAGCGGCAGCGCGCCGGCCGACAGCCCGGTGCCGGCGCCGCGCGCGACCACCGGCACGCGCAGCGCGTGGCAGGTTTTGAGAATGCGCTGCACCTCAGCTTCGGTCTCCGGCAGCGCGACCACCATCGGCACCTGGCGGTAGGCGGACAGCCCGTCGCATTCGTAGGGTTTGACGTCTTCCTGCTGGAACAGCACCGCATGCCCGGGCAGGAAGGCACGCAGCGCAGCGACTACATCGCGCTGGCGGATGAGGTCAATCGGGGCGGTTTCGACCATGGAGCTCATATCGGCATTCTAGCAAACGGCAGAGCAGAGGGGCTTGTCTTGACCTCGTTCAGCGCCGGTGTTTAGCAAATGCCGAGGCACCCGGGTGAATTAACTCGCGGCAGATTTCCATTGACGCTCGTCCCATCGGCGGGCCGTGCGCCGGCGCCCCGCCCATTGTAGAATGAGCCGAACGCCCGGTACGTTCAATCGTTTCCGACAATGCCGGGCCGGAAACCGAACCAACAACGTCTTTCGGAGGGCAAGAAATGGCCAACAGGGTATTGATGATCTGGGTCCTTGGCATCGTGCTGGGGTTGCTTCAGCCTATTGCCGCGGTCGCCGCCTCGAAGGAGGAAATAGACGCCAAAGTTCAGGAGGCGATCGAGAATTTCCACAAGCACACCAGCGCCGGCAAGCGGCTCGCGGAGAAGGCAGCCGGCATGCTGGTATTTCCCAGTGTGTTCAAGGCCGGCATCGGGATCGGTGGCGAGTATGGGGAAGGCGCCTTGCTCGTCAATGGCAATACCGTGGCGTACTACAGCACCGCTGCCGCCTCGATCGGCTTCCAGCTCGGCGCCCAGGTGAAATCGCAGATTGTGCTGTTCATGAATCAGAAAGTGCTGGACAGCTTTCGCAAGAGCCAGGGCTGGCAGGCGGGCGTGGACGGGAGCGTGGCGCTTGCCACGCTTGGCGCGGGTGGCGAGATCAATACCGATACCATGAAGGAGCCCATCATCGGCTTTATCTTCTCCAACAAGGGGCTGATGTACAACCTGACTTTCGAGGGCTCGAAGATCACCCGCATCGAGCGGTGACAGGCACGGATTCGGGCTTGTTTCGTTATGTCAGGGGCTCGCAGTCTCCGTAAGCGTCCGGAGCAGCTATGCGTATTTTTCCCTGGGCGCTGACCGTATTCCTTTTCGCCGCGTCGATTACGGCATGGCCTGCGGCGGATCTCGCCACGATTACGAACGAGCAGATCGAGCGAATGGTTGCAAACCTGGGAACAAATGACACGGAACGGGGTACCATCAGGAAGCGGCTTACCGGATGGAAAGAACTGCTGGCGTCTCCGAAGAACAGCGGCCTGGGAGATCCGGAGAAACTCAAGGTGGTGAACGATTTCATGCACGAGACGCCGTTTTACTGCGATCCGGTGATGTGGTGCATGGAGGACTATTGGGCAAAACCGGTCGAGTTTCTTGCCAATGATGGCGGCGATTGCGAGGATTTTGCGATTGCGAAGTACTTCACCCTGAGAGGGCTTGGGGTTCCAGACGCGAAACTACGCATCGTTTATGCCGTGTATCAAAGAAGCGGACCGGGTGGATTCACCGGCGCGCACATGGTGCTGGCCTATTATCAGACGCCCGACGCCGAACCGCTCATTCTCGACAACATCAACCAGTCCGTTCTGCCGGGTTCCAACCGGCCCGATCTGGTTCCCATATTCAGCTTCAACACCGCTGGCTTGTGGTCGGCAAAGGAGCAAAAAGGACGCGTCCAGCCGACCGACCACTATCGTTCGTGGGGAGACCACTGGCGGCAGGTTCAGGCCGACAATCCACTGCGTTCCATCTCGCCGGAGCAGCGCAAGGCCCCCGAGTGCCAGGCGCTCATCGGGCGGTCGCCGTGGTGCCGATAGACGTCAGCGTTCGGTAGCTGAACCCGTCCCAAAAACGGAAAATCAACCGCGGATAAACGCCGATTAACGCCGCCAGAAATGCAATTCCCGGACTGCCGCGCCGCGGGTCATAACCGCCAAGGCCGGCGGGTCGCCGGATGACCTTGCCCGGATTGAGCAGATGATGCTTCCCGAAAACTGGAAACGCGTCAGGCTTGCCTTGATCCGGTCACCTCGCAGTCCCCATCCATTGGCATTAAATGAGGCCATGGAATTCCTGCTTTACTCACTCCGAAAACTCGGTTGTAACGTGGATCAGGCCGAAAATGAACTCATTGCAAACGGACCGAATATTATTTTCTGCGCTAATCTGTTAAAGAGAAATACCGCCCTTTCGCTGCCCGATAACTGCATCATTTTCAACTCTGAACAGATACAAAGCGGTTCTCCTTTCGATTCCGATGACTACCGTGCCATATTGAAACGCTTTACGGTGTGGGACTACAGCGCGCGCAACCTGGAGAATCTCAGGACCTTCCTCCCGCCTGATCGCCTTCACTACGTTCCTATCGGTTACGTGCCGGAACTCACCCGCATAGTTCCGGCCGCCCGGGAAGACATCGACGTGCTGTTCTATGGCAGCTTGAATGACCGTCGCAAGAAGATACTGACAGAGCTGAGCGCGGCCGGCCTGGTTGTTCACTATGTGTACGGCGTATACGGGGCGGAGCGCGACCAGCTGATTGCGCGGTCCAAGGTGGTACTGAATGTCCATTTTTATCCCACCAAGATTTTCGAAATTATTCGTGTCTCTTACCTGCTCGCCAATCGCAAAGCGGTGGTGTCGGAGTTCTCGCCGGATACGGAACTCATCCCGGAGCTAAGGGATGCGGTCGCGCTGGCCGGGTATGAGCATCTGGTCGAAACCTGCCGCTCGCTGGTATACGATATTCCAGGACGGGAAGACCTGGCCCGTCGCGGCTTCGCATGTTTTAGCCGGCTGACCTTTCATCAGGAGCTGATAGAGGCGATCAAATCGACGAGGTATGAGAAAAATGACCGGCCCGAATAGTCAGGAATTGCCCAGAAAAATCAATCTGGGGAGCGGTAAGGCCTGGCAAGACGATTATTTGAACATAGATGTCAACCCGATGTGGCGGCCGGACGTCTGTATCGACATGAGCGCGCCAGACCTGTTCGCGCAGACGGTAGAGACCACGCGCTTTGGTCAATTTCAAATGCCGCCGGACTACTTTGACGAGATCATCGCCATTGATGTATTGGAACATCTCCCGGACCTGGTTACATTGATGACCAATTGTCTGCGGTTACTGCGCAATGGTGGTGTGATGAGGGTGCTGGTGCCCTTCGACCTGAGCTACGGAGCCTGGCAGGACCCCACACACGTTCGCGCTTTCAACGAACGCAGTTGGCTCTACTATACCGACTGGTACTGGTATTTGGGCTGGCGTGAAGCCCGTTTTGACCTCACCGAGCTGAAATTTGTATTGTCGGAAATCGGGCAAAAGTTATTGGCAGACGGTGTAAGTAAGGAATTGATATCGCGCACCCCGCGCGCCACGGACTCCATGCAAGTAACCCTGACCAAACGACCTCTCACGGATGCCGAGCGGCTTGAAACCGATCGCCGTACCCGGAGAATCTAGATGCGAATCGTTTTTCCCGGATTGAGCAGATTGTCGGGATCGAGCGTCTGCTTGATCGCGCGCATCACCGCGACCGCATCGCCGTGCTCGGCATCGAGAAAATCGAGCTTGCCGATGCCGATGCCGTGCTCGCCGGTCGAGGTGCCGCCCATTTTGAGCGCACGCATCACCAGGCGCCGGTTGATCGCGTCGGCCTCAATGAGATCGTGCCGATTATCCGGATCGACCAGGATCACCAGATGGAAGTTGCCGTCGCCGACGTGTCCGAACAGCGGAATCGGCATCGAAGCTGCGGCGATGTCCTGATTGGTTGCGGCGATGCATTCGGCGAGCCGCGATACCGGCACGCAGACGTCGCTCACGACGGCGCGGTTGCCGGGCCGCAGCTGCATGCACGCGAGATACGCGTCGTGCCGCGCCTGCCACAACCGCGTGCGGTCTTCCTGTTTCGTCGCCCACTCGAAATCGAGGCCGCCGTGCGCGGTTGCGATGTCCTGCACCGTTTTTGCCTGCTCCTCGACGCTCGCCGCCGTGCCGTGAAACTCGCACAGCAGCATCGGCACTTCGCGCAGAGTGAGCTTGCTGTAGCGGTTGACGGCCCGGATGGTGAGCGCGTCCAGCAGCTCGCAGCGCGCGATCGGCACGCCCATCTGGATGGTTTCGATCACGGTGCGCACCGCCTGGTCGACGTCCGGGAACGCGCACACTGCGGCGGAGACCGCTTCCGGCTGCGGATACAGGCGCAGCGTGACTTCGGTGATGATGCCAAGCGTGCCTTCGCTGCCGACGAACAGCCGCGTCAGATCGTAGCCGGCGGAGGACTTCCGCGCGCGGCCGCCGGTGCGGATTTTGCTGCCGTCGGCGAGCACCACCGTGAGCCCCATCACGTTCTCGCGCATCGTGCCGTAGCGCACCGCATTGGTGCCGGACGCGCGTGTTGCGGCCATGCCGCCGATGGTTGCGTCGGCGCCGGGATCGATCGGGAAAAACAGCCCGCTGTCGTGCAGGTGCTGATTGAGCTGCTTGCGCGTGACGCCGGCCTGCACCGTCACGTCGAGGTCGTCGGCGTTGACGGCGAGAACCTGGTTCATGCGCGTGAGATCGAGCGCGATGCCGCCGTGCACCGCGAGCACGTGGCCTTCGACCGAGCTGCCGGCGCCGAACGCGATCAGCGGCACGCGATGCTGTTTGCACAGCTTGACGACCTGCGCGACTTCTTCGGTCGTTAGCGCGAATATCACCGCGTCGGGCAGCGCGTGCGGATGCGCCGATTCGTCCTTGCCATGGTGCTGGCGCACTGCTTCGGAGGTCGCCACGCGCTCGCCGAGGAGCGCACGCAGCGCGGATAGCAACGCGGCGGGCAGCGGACGCTTGAGGGAGCTGTCGTGGAGAGCGGGGTGATTCATCGCGTATTACTATTCCCTATTCCCTATTCCCATTTTCCCGTTTCCTATGACTTGGCGACCTCGTGATTGGCGAGCTTCTCGAGCGCGCGCACCATCGCCGAATGGTCCCACTTCGCGCCGCCATTGGCGTTGCAAGCGTTGAACAATTCCTGCGCGGTCGCCGTGTTGGGCAGCGAAACGCCGAGCGCGCGCGCCCCGGCGAGCGCGAGACTCAGGTCCTTCTGGTGCAGCTCGATGCGGAAGCCGGGATCGAAGGTGCGCTTGATCATGCGCTCGCCGTGCACTTCGAGGATGCGCGATGCGGCGAAGCCGCCCATCAGCGCCTGGCGCACCTTGGCGGGATCGGCGCCGGCCTTCGACGCGAAGAGGAGCGCTTCGCCGACCGCCTCGATGTTGAGCGCGACGATGATCTGGTTGGCGACCTTGCAGGTCTGACCGTCGCCGTTGCCGCCGACCAGCGTGATGTTCTTGCCCATCAGCTCGAAAATCGGCTTGACCTTGTCGAACGCGGACTGCGAGCCGCCGACCATGATGGTGAGCGCGGCGTTCTTGGCGCCGACTTCGCCGCCCGACACCGGCGCATCGAGGTATTCGCACCCGAGATTGTTGACGCGTTTCGCGTATTTCTTGGTCTCGATCGGCGAGATCGAGCTCATGTCGACGACGGTCTTGCCCTTCGAAAGTCCTTCGGCAACACCATTGGCGCCGAACAGCACTTTCTCGACGTCGGGCGTGTCAGGCACCATGACGATGACGATGTCGGCTTTTTGCGCGACATCCTTCGCGCTCGCGCATGCAATGCCGCCCGCGGCGGTCAGCTCCTGCGGCACGCCGCTACGCGTATTGAGGAACAGCTTGTGACCGCCCTTGATCAGATTGAGCGCCATGGGCTTGCCCATGATGCCGAGGCCGATGAATCCGATATTGCTCATTTGCTCGCTCCAGGTGTTTTCCCGCGAACCGATATTGCCACAACGTTTGCCGGGTGTGCGGAACTATCCGCGCAGCGCCTTCAATCAACCTTTGCGCCAGAGGCCTTGACGACTTTCGCCCATTTGGCGATTTCGGCGCGGATGTGCGCGCCGAAGTCCTCGGGTGTGCCTGGCGCGGGAATCGCGCCCTGCTGCGCGAAGCGCTCGTGCATGTCGGGCAGGTTGACCGCGCGGTTGGTCTCCGCGTTGAGCCGCGTGATGATGTCGCGCGGCGTTCCCGCCGGCGCCACTATCCCGAACCACGCGCTGGCCTCGTAACCGGGCACGCCCGACTCGGCGACCGTCGGCAGGTCCGGCAACCCCGGGTAGCGCGCCGCGGTGGTGATCGCGATCGGACGCAGCCGCCCGCTCTTGATGAACGCCATCGACGAGGGCAGGTTGTCGAACATCACCGACACCTGCCCGGCCATCAGGTCGGTCAATGCCGGTCCGCTGCCCTTGTAGGTTATGTGCACGATGTCCACGCCGGTGAGCATCTTGAACAACTCAGCCGACATGTGGATCGATGTGCCGCTGCCCGAAGACGCATAGTTGATCTGGCCGGGCCTTGATTTGGCCAGCGCAATGAACTCCTTTACCGTTTTCGCCGGCACCGAAGGATGCACCTCCATGACATTGGGCACGCGCGCGATCAGCGCCACCGGGGCAAGATCGCGCTGCAGGGAATACGGCAGCTTGGTGTACAGCGTCTCGCTGATCGACTGCGCCACCGTCAACATCAGGATGGTGTGGCCGTCGGGCGCGCTCTTCGCCACCAGATCCGTGCCGAGGTTCCCGGCCGCGCCCGGTCGGTTTTCCACCACCACCTGCTGGCCGAGTGCCGGGGTGAGTTTCTCCGCGGCCCAGCGCGCCAGGATGTCGGTTGCGCCGGCCGGGGGAAACGGCACGACGTAACGTATCGGTTTCGACGGCCAGGTCTGCGCCAAAACCGCCTGCGCAGTAAGGCACAGCAGCATCAGGGCGGCCGCCCGCGCAATGAAATTGATCATGGTTCCTCCCTATTTCGAGACGTTGCACCCATATTGTACACAGTGCGGTACAGGTCAAACGGTCTGCTGTAGATAGGGCTTGGTCCAGCCGAGGCCGTCCACCGTCTTGCCTGCCGGTTTGTATTCGCAACCGATCCAACCCTGATAGCCGATCCTGTCGATGAAGGGCAGCAGGAAATCAAAGTTGATCTCGCCGGTGCCGGGCTCGTGGCGGCCGGGCGTGTCGGCAAGCTGCATATGCGGGATCAGCTTGAGATGCTTTTCGATGGTCGGCGCGAGATCGCCTTCCATGATCTGCATGTGGTAGATGTCGTATTGCACAAACAGGTTGTCGGAGCCGACCGCCTTGATGATGTCGAGCGCCTGCGCGGTGTTGGTGAGAAAAAATCCCGGGATGTCGCGCGTGTTGATCGCTTCGATCAGGAGCTTGATGCCGGCGGCCTTAAGCCGTGGCGCGGCGAACTGCAGGTTGCGGATGAACGTCTCGCGCGCTTCGTTCGGATCGCGGTTCGACTGCCGGATGCCGGCGAGGCAATTGACCAGTTTGCAGCCGAGCGCGGTCGCGTAATCGATGATCTTGTCTACGCCTGCTTCGAATTCGGCGACGCGATCGGAGTGACACCCGATGCCGCGTTCGCCGCCCGCCCAGTTGCCGGCGGGCAGGTTGTGCAGCACTTGCGTGAGCTTGTGCTCGGCGAGCTTCTGCTTGAGCACGTTCTTGTCATAGTCGTACGGAAACAGGTATTCGACACCCCTGAATCCGGCTTTGGCGGCGGCGGCGAAGCGGTCGAGAAAGTCGACTTCGGTGAACATGAAGCTCAGGTTGGCGGCAAGTTTCGGCATATTTTCTGCGGCTCCAGTGGCGGTGAATCGTAGCAGCGCGGCGTTGATCGGCGCAAGTGGCGTCCGTTCGAACGCCGAAAGAAATTATAATGGCTCCTGCGTCGAAATTTGAGGCAATTCTTGGACATTAGCGCCATTCTGCTCGCAGCAGGCTCGGGCTCGCGTTTCGGCGGCGAAAAGCTGCTACATCCGCTGCCCGACGGGGTAGCCATCGGCGCTCATGCGGCACGCAACCTGATCGCCGCCGGCCTCGAGGTGGTTGCGGTGGTAAAGCCCGGTGACTTTCCGCTCGCAGACATGTTCGAGCAGGAAGGTTGTCATGCCGTGGTCTGTCCTCACGCGGCGCGCGGCATGGGCGCGAGCCTGGCGCACGGCGTAGCCCAGCGGCGCAACGCCGACGGCTGGCTGATTGCGCTGGCCGACATGCCTTCCATCAAAAGCGCGACGATCGCGGCCGTAGTGCGGGAACTCGAAGCAGGCAGGGACCTCGTCGCGCCTGTTTACAAAGGACAGCGCGGCCATCCGGTCGGGTTCGGCAAACGCTTCGCGGCGCAACTGCTCGCGCTCGACGGCGATGCCGGCGCGCGCGACATCATCGCCGCGCACAAAGACGAACTGATGCTGATCGAATGCGATGATCCCGGCATTCTGCAGGACGTCGATCGACGCGCGGATATCGATCGTTAGTCAACGTCGCATTTGCTATAGAGCCCGGTCGCGCGTCCTTCGGTGCAAGAAATGCGCCGACCACAGGAATGCGACGGTAAATGCGATGAGCATCGCAGTATCGGCCCAAACCGAAAAGTAACGGGTTTCACCAAACCCGGTCCGAATGAGATCCGCGCTATACGACAATGGCGATAGCGGTGCGAGCCAACGCCCCCAAGCCGGCATTTGGGCAAGCGGAATGAATACTCCGCTCACGAATATGATCGGCAGACGCACCAGATTGGACAGCATCATTACTTGAGATGGCGTATCGCTCGCGGGCGCCGACATGAGCACTCCCAGCGCAGAGAAGGAAAATGCGCCAAGCACTACACCGATCAGCAAATGGGGCGCCGAGACCACGTGCGCGTCTGTAGCGCTCAGCCCTATTGCAAGGGGCAGCGCGGAAAGCAAAGCACCGAACAGCATGCCGGCGAGAACGTCTCCGGCCAGGATGGCGGAAAGGGAAGCGGGCGAGGTTACGAGCCGTTCGTAGGTTTTTGCCTGGCGCTCCCACGGTGTGACCAATGGACCAACCGCAGAGGCAGTGAAGAATAGCGCCATGCTCATTATTCCCGGCACCATGATTTCGACCGGACCGGCGTGTCCTGCCGCGAAAGCGAGATAGAAAAAAAGCGGAAAAATCACCCCGAACGTGATTACCGGTGGTTTAAGGTAGTAAATCATCACGTTTTTCCTGGCGACCACGAGTGCGGCTCGCGCCTGCCACAGGAATGTTTCAGTATCGAGGCGTTCTTCAGGCATTGACTCCCCCGACCGGCGTACTGGCGCTCCTGCTGGTAATGTGCACGAAGACTTCCTCCAGGCTCGGCTCCAGAGTGCAAAGATGTTCGATCCGAAACCCGCGCGCTGTTGCCCGGCCGGCGAGTTCCTGGGCAATGCGACCCGGCTCCGCGCCGAATATGCGGAACCCATGAGCGAGCCGCAAGGTTTCGCTGCCCGCGCCGAAATCCATCATATCCGCCGGCGGCGCGCTATCTCCCGCGAATCTAACCTCTACCGAGCGGCGCGAGTGGACTGTCGCCCGCAGCGCCTGAGGCGTATCGATTGCCGCGATTCGCCCTTTGTCGATGATCGCGACCCGATCACAAAGTTCGTCGGCTTCTTCGATGTTGTGCGTGGTGAGGAAGACGGTCATACCCTGGTTACGGTTCATGCGGGTAATGACTTCTCTTATCAACCGCGAGCTTGCGACGTCCAGGCCGGAAGTCGGTTCATCGAGAAACAATATGCCCGGATCGCTCACCAGCGCCATGCACAGCATGAGGCGCTGGCGCAGACCCTTGGATAAATGGCGTCCCTTTTGCCTGGCGCGCTCGGCAAGCCCGAACAGCTCGAGCAGATATTTGCAATTGTGGGTCCGCCGCTCTTTGGGCAGGCCATGCAGCTCGGCCATCAGCATGACGTTTTGCCGGACCGTGAGATCGGCATAGACGTTGGCCTCCTCCGGCACGACGCCGAGATGCCGTCGAACCGCGCTGGGATGGGAAAGCAGGTTGTGGCCTGCAACGGTTATCGCGCCTGCGGTGGGCGGTATGTAGCCGGTGAGCATCCGTACGGTGGTGCTTTTCCCGGCGCCGTTGGGACCGAGGAAGCCGAATATCTCACCATGCCCAACGGCAAAGTCGATCCGGTCAACCGCAACAAGCTCACCGTACTTTCGGATCAGTCCGTGCGCCTCGATGATCGGTTCCGCGCGATTTGATTTTGGAGCGCTCATAGGTTCGGCATTTCATCGACCAACGGTCCGTCTGTCGATCCGGTATTGACCCCCGGTGCCGGCGACTCAAAAATAGTAACGCGCATAAAACTCGAGCTTGCGGGAATTCTGCTTCTCGCCGAAATCGGTCAAGCTCCCGCCTTGTAGCAGGAAAAGCCGCAGGCGCAGGTCAAGATTCTTCACTCCGGTGTACAGCAGTTCCGGGGTGACCTGATAGCTGCGATCCTGCCAGTTCATCATGGCGGTGATCGACGGCTGGAAGTAGACGATCCCCAGCGCATCCTTCTGCTGCGCGCGGAAGTAAAGGTAGTCCTTCCCCGGATTGGGGCGGCCATAACTGCCCTGGCTCAGAGACAGCGCTTTTTGCAACAGCATGCCGTTGCCGGTCGTGAAAGCGTTGTTGACGAGTTGATAGAACTGCTGGGCTTCCCAGTCGGAGTAACCGGTGCCGTTGCGATAGTACTCGGCGATGTAGGTTGTGTCGCTTGCCGTGAGATAGCGCAATCCCAGCAGATAGCTGGTGGCGTTGCCGATTTGATTCGTCACGGCGCCCGCCGAATTCGTCACGGGTCGGGTGAACTGCTGGATGCGGGCCCATTCGCCGTGGATTTCGAAATTCGACACTATGTTCCTGGAAAAATCCATGCCGAAGCGGGCGGGGCGGCTGCCCTTGCCCTGCCATGCAAAATCGATGTCGGTATCGCGATAAAGCAGGTATAGCTTGGCCGCGGGATTCAGATGGCCGCTTGCGCCGAAATCGCTGTTGACATCATTGCCCACGGGCAGCAGCACCGGCGTAAAAGCGATGGTCTGAAGCGCTCCTTCCCGATGAAAGATCAAATCGCTATTTGCCATCCAGAGCCCCTCGCGGGAGAGTTCGGGGTCATTCGGGTCCTTGGGCCGTTCGACGAACCCGATCGGGTTCCACGCGTAACCCTTGCCCCATCGGAGGGTCCGCTTGCCCGCTTCCATAGTCAGGCGGGGGTCGGGCCTTATCGAATAGGCTCCCTCAAATAGGGTGTTGTCGTAATCATGAGCGAGCTGATCGCGCTGCAGATCGGAATGCGTGTGAAAATCGAACGTGCCGATGCCGTAACGGAGCTTGCCGACCAGCTCCATCGTGCCGGTGGTGCGCCCGAGATCGTCGCGCTGCGGCTGGTTGAGATAATTGAGCTTGTAGAACGCTCCGGCACGGTTGAGCGCGAAGTCTTCCTGTTTGAGCTGAATGTAGCCGCCGATTTCGAACGGTTTTTTTTCATACGCGGAGGCGTCGAAGCTGTATTCTTCCGCCGCCCGTGCGCTGGCAACCGCTGCTAGGAGAACGAGCGGCCAGAAGCGCCGCAGTTCCCGCAGCGCGTTCATTTGCGCAGTTCTTCAATCCGGGGCAGGTAATTGAGCGTGAAATACTCATCCGGAAAGTTGGCTTTCTTGATGCCTGACCACAGCATGACCGACTTGTAACCTTTGTACAGCGGACTGTCGGTCTCCAGCGTGGCGGGACGCTTTATGCCGCCGCCGAAGTCCTTGATGTCCTTGAAATGCAGCGTCTTGAGCAGCAGGCCGCTGGCTGCATACGCTTCAATCGTTACCGGCAACAGCAGTTGCCTGTCGACCCACATCTTGAGCCGGTCGTAGGCGACTTCGCCGGTCTTGGCCTTGAGCGAGAGCAAAAAGATATCCTTCTGCTCTTCCGCTGCCTCCACGCTGTACTCGGCGCTGTAATCGATGCGCAGAATGTCGGCGTTGTTGAATATGCTGCCGGTCACGGACTGCAAACTCGTAATCCGTATCGGCCGTCCGACGTCACGGATATACAGCCACATGTTGTCGCCGATGCGAAGGGTGACACGACCCTTGTCGCTGGGCGGCGAGAGAAAGAGCGCGACGACCTTATCGCGGCCTTTTTTCATGGTATAGAGCACATACTCCTTTTTGTTGCCGTCGGGCTGGATGTCGATCAGCTTGCGGTAAGCCTCATAGGATTCGGGCTCCAGGTTGCGGTCGACCTTTTGCAGGATCTGCGTCCCGTCAATCGCGGCCGCCGCTGGCAGCGCAACAAAACACAACATGAGCCAGAGCAGTCTGTTCATCGCAGCGCTCAGGGTTCAGACGTGGCCCAGCGCGGTGACCGGATCCATGCGGGAGGCTTTCCACGCCGGCTGCAGGCTGGCGAGCAGCGCCATGATCACGACCATGCCGGCAATTATCACGACATCCCTTGCACCGATTGCGGGAGAGAGCACCAGGCCTTGCTGCATGCCAAAGTTGAAAGTGATCTTCCACACATTCAGCACGTAGATTACCGCGAGGCTGATCGCCGTTCCGAGCGCGGTCCCGCCCAAACCGAGCAGCAATCCTTCAGTAAGAAACAATGCAAGAATCCTTCGCGGCGGCGTCCCGATCGCCGAGATCGTCCCGATCTCGCGGATGCGTTCATAAACCGCCATCATCATGACGTTCATGACGCTGATCAGGACAATCGACACCAGCATGATCTTGATGAACACCGCAAGCAGGTCGATCATGTTTGCAATATTTGAAAATGGCGACAGCGCTGCCCACGTGTGGACTTCCAATCCCGATCCCCCGCCTTTTTTGGCGGCATCCGGCGCCGGTTTGTTGTCCTTGTCGGCATTACCCGTCAGTTCCTGGTTGAGTTGTGCGTACACGTGGTCGAGTTGCGCGGGATTTTTGAGGCGAATGGCGATCTCGCTGATTTCGGGTTGCGTCATTCTCAGCAGGCTTCGTGCGTCATCGATATGGATATAACCGTCCCGGCCGCTCGGACCCGAGATGCTTTCCATTATTCCCCGGACGGCAAAAGTCTTGCCGTTGACCGATCCCTCGCGATTGGTGGCGACCAGCACGATGGTATCGCCTACCTTCACTTTCATGCCGCGGGCCAGCAGTGTGGGAATCAGAATCTCGCCGGGCTTCAGCAGCGCGCCTTCCTTGTTTCCGTCAATTACCCGCCCCGGCAGCAGCGGGGTCGTCGCGGCTTCCTTCTCCGGATCCATCCCGTTGATGCGAATGCTCGTCGTCTCGGTGAAATTGCTGAACATGGCGCCGAGCTTGACGCGCTCCGAATAGGCCTCGACCGCGTCCATTGTTTTCAGGACTTGTTCAACCCTATTGACCATCGTGGGCTGCATGTTGAGGTTCAATGGAAGATTGTCGATCGAGGCCACATAGCCCCTGCGGTGCACTTCCAGGTGCCCCAATACCGTGTCAGTGAACTGACCGATCATCATTGCCTTGAATGACCCGGCTATGGCGATAAACGACAAAACCCCCACGATGCCCAAGGTGATGAGCATGGAGGTGAGGAAGGTTCGCCTGCGAAAGCGGGCGAGGTTCCTGACGGCGATTTTGAGTATGTTAAGCATGGACCGCCACCGCCTTTTCCGCCGGTTGGCGGAGCCTGCCATCTTCAAGCGTGAACACTACTTCGGCTTCGGCCATGATTTTCGGATCGTGCGTCGAGAACACGAATGTCGTGCCAAGCTCGTCGCGCATTTTCTTCATCAGTTCGATGATGCGGTACGCCGTATCGTGGTCGAGATTGGCGGTCGGCTCGTCGGCCAATACCAGTTGAGCATCGGTTGCCAGCGCGCGGGCAACCGCCACGCGTTGTTTCTGTCCCCCGGAGATCTGGTCCGGCCGTTTGTTCGCCTGGGCCGACATGTCAACCGCTTCGAGCAACCGCGTTACTTGCTTGCGCCGCTTCTGCTCCGGCCAGTCCTGCACCATGATCAGCGGATACTCGATGTTCTCGTAAACGGTGAGGACCGGTATCAGGTTGAAGTCCTGAAAAACGAAGCCAATGTGCTTA
>JAHFRL010000101.1 GCA_023266235.1 Betaproteobacteria bacterium | reverse complement strand
CACCGCGAGCCGCACGTTCATCGCATCGGCGAGCTGTGCGGTGTTGCGCGGCGACGCGGCGGTAGCGAGGCACCGCGCGTGATGCACTATCGCAATCTGCTCGCTTTCGCTCACGACATCGCCGCGGCGGCCGCGGCATGGCTCATCGCCTACTGGCTGCGCTTCAACATGGAAATCCCGGAGTATTATTTCGGCGCCATGCTGAAAATCCTGCTGCTGGCGGTGCCGCTGCAAGCGGCGGTGTTCTGGGGTTTCGGCCTTTATCGCGGCATATGGCGTTACGCCAGCCTGCCCGACCTGCAGCGCATTCTTCTTGCCGTCGGCCTTGCGGCGGTAATCATCGCTACCGCGGTTTCGATGATGCAGCTGCAATACCTGGTGCCGCGCTCGGTGCTGGTCCTCGACCCGCTGCTGCTGGTGCTCGCGATGGGCGGCAGCAGGTTTGCCTACCGCGCCTGGAGGGAGCACCAGCTTTATGGCGCGATGCACCTGCGCGGCGAGCCGACGCTGGTGCTCGGCGCGGGCGACGCGGCCGTGAGCCTGATCAAGGAAGTGAGCCGCAGCGAAGAGTGGCGCGTAGTCGGCCTGCTCGATGACGATCCGGCAAAACTCGGCCGCTTGCTCAATGGCGTACGGGTCCTGGGACGGCTTGACGAGGTCGCGCGCTGGGCCGAGCAGCTCCGGGTGAAACACGCGATCGTCGCCTTGCCGTCGGCGGCGGCCCGCATCCGGCGCCGCACGGTCGAGGCAGCCACGCGCACCGGCCTTAATGTGCTGACCGTGCCTTCGTTCGATGATCTGCTGAGCGGGAAAGTCACCGTATCGCAAGTGCGCCGCGTCGAACTCGACGATTTGTTGGGACGGGACCCGGTGGAACTCGATAGCGCCGGGCTGCACGGGCTGCTGGGCGGGAAAGTCGTGATGATAAGCGGCGCTGGCGGATCGATCGGTTCGGAGTTGTGCCGCCAGATATCGAGATTCCGCCCCCAGCGCCTGATTTTCTTCGAACTCAACGAATTTTCGCTGTACCGCCTCGAGCAGGAATTCCGGAAGGACTTCCCGGCAATCGAGATCGTATGCACGATCGGCGACGTGAAAAACGCCGCGCGGGTCGCGCAGCTCATCCGCGAACACAGGCCTTCCGTGCTGTTCCATGCCGCAGCCTACAAGCACGTGCCGCTGATGGAAACCGATAATGCGTGGGAGGCAGTGCTGAACAACGCGCTCGGCAGCTACTCCATCGCCGCAACTGCCGCAGCGGCAGGAGTCGAGAAATTCGTACTGATATCGACGGACAAGGCCGTCAACCCGACGAATGTGATGGGTGCGAGCAAGCGGCTTTCCGAAATTATCTGTCAATCGTTGCAAAAATCAGGCGGGATGCAGATCGTGATGGTGCGCTTCGGCAACGTTCTGGGCAGCGCGGGCAGCGTAGTCCCGAAATTCCGCGAGCAGATTGCGCGCGGCGGTCCGCTTACCGTAACGCACCCGGACATCACGCGCTATTTCATGTTGATACCCGAAGCGGCGCAACTGGTGCTGCAAGCCGGATTGATGGGCAAGGGCGGCGAAATTTTCGTGCTCGACATGGGCGAGCCGGTCAAAATAGTCGATCTCGCGCGCGACCTGATCCGGCTGTCGGGATTTACCGAAGACGACATCAAGATCGTGTTCACCGGCCTGCGCGCGGGAGAGAAACTGTATGAGGAGCTGCTCGCCGACGACGAGCATACGCTGCCGACACCCCACCCCAAGCTGCGCATTGCGCAAGCCAAGCCCGCTGCGCCGGAACACCTCGAAGACATACTGGCGTGGCTCAGACAGCCGGATCCCGCGAGCGATGAAGAAGTCCGGCGCAGGTTGCGGGATTGGCTGCCCGAGTACACTGACGGTCCGGCCGCCGCAACCGGCGCGCGGGCCGCCGCGAACTCACTGGCGTCAATTACGCGTTTCTGACTATGTGCCGCTGCCTTCGATGCGCTACCCATCCATAGCGTCCGGCGCCGCCACGGCCGGCCGCTGGAGCGTAATCGCGCTCGGATTTTCGATTCCGATTTCGGTCGCACTCGACAATGTGCTGCTCGCGATAACCGCTCTTGTCTGGCTGACGGCGGGAAATTACCGCGACAAGCTTGCGTTGATCCGGGCCAACCCGGTCGCATTGGCCGCGTTTGCGTTGTTCGGGTTACTGGTACTGGGACTCGGTTATGGAGTGCGTAATCCGGGTGATGGCCTGCATTATCTCGGCAAATACGCCGATCTGCTGTTTGTGCCGGTGTTCCTTACCCTGTTCCGTGACCAGCAGACGCGCGAGCTTGGCCTGAAAGCTTTCGGTGGGGCCATGATCTTGAGCCTGATCATGTCGCACCTCGTTTATCATGACCTATTGTTCCGCAATCCGGTGCTGCCGCGGTTGCAGGAAATCCCCGGCGGATTCAAGTATTCGATCACCCATAGCCTGCTGGCCTGCTTCACCGCGTTTCTGTTTGCCCTGCTCGCGCGCGAGGAAACACGGCGGGGCTGGCGCGTAGCCTATATTCTTATCGCGCTGGTCGCCGCGCACAACGTATTGTTTATTGTGTTGAGTCGCACCGGCTATCTGGTGTTGGCGGTTTTGCTGCTTTATTTTTTTGTCGTGACTTTTGGGCGGCGCGGACTTGCGGTTGCTACATTACTGGGTACGGGGTTGTTTGTGTCCGCCTACTTCGGATCGGAAACATTTCACGCCCGCACCAACGTGGCGGCAAGCCAGTTCGAGGAATGGCGGCTCGGCGAGCCATCGAAAGACTCGGTCGGGCTGCGGCTTGAGTGGTACACGACCAGCCTCAAGCTCGTCCGCGAAGATCCATTGATCGGTTCCGGAACGGGCTCCTTCCCCGCTGCCTATGCGCGCGCGGTCGAAGGCCAGAACATGGTAGCTACCGACAACCCGCATAATGAATATCTGATGATCTCGGTTCAAATCGGCCTGCTCGGCCTGGCGTGCCTGTTGCATCTGTTCTGGCGTCAATGGCAGTTCGCAGACCGCCTGGTTCAACCGCTGTACCGCGATCTCGGGCGCGGCCTGATGCTGACTTTTGTCATCGGCAGCCTGTTCAATTCGCTGTTGCTCGATCACACCGAGGGACTGCTGTTTGCGTGGATGAGCGCACTCGTGTTCGCGGCGCCAGTTAAACCGGCTTCCTCGCCCGCGTCATGACCTTATCGGTCACGATCATCACGAGGAACGAGCAGGCCGCAATCCGCCGCTGCCTCGAATCGGTGGCATGGGCCGACGAAATCGTGGTGCTCGACGCCGGCAGCAGTGATGATACCGCGCGCATCGCACGGGAATGCGGTGCCAGGGTGCATATCGCCGCCGACTGGCAGGGCTTTGGGCCGCAGAAAAACCGTGCACTGGCGCTCGCGACCGGCGACTGGGTGCTGGCGCTCGACGCCGACGAATGGGTGACGCCTGAACTGCGCGCGGAGATCGAACGCGTGCTCGCCGCGCCGGGCGGCCACGCCGCGTTCCGGATGCCGCGGCTGTCGAGCTACTGCGGCCGCTTCATGCGCCATTCCGGCTGGTGGCCTGATCACGTGACACGCCTGTTCCGGCGCGGGCAGGCCCGCTTTTCCGACGACCGGGTGCACGAGCGACTGATCGCAGACGGCCCCGTCGGCACGCTTAACGAGCCGCTGATGCACGAAGCGATCCGCGATCTCGACGAAGCGCTCGTCAAAATGAACGCCTACTCGACTGCCGGCGCCCTGATGCAACTCGAGCGCGGCAAAAACGCATCGCTTGCCGGCGCGGTGTGGCACGGCGCATGGACGTTCTTCCGCAGTTACGTGCTGCGCGCCGGGTTCCTCGACGGCCGCGAAGGCTTCATGCTTGCGGTGTCGAATGCCGAGGGCGCCTACTACCGTTACCTGAAGCTGATGCTGCTCGCCGAAAAGCGGGAAATGGGAAATAGGGAATAGGGAATAGGAAATAGCGAGCCTTCCGGATCATCGTTCGTAATTGGGCTCCGATTTATCCTTTCCCATTCCCTATTTCCCATTCCCCAACCTTAAATGCGCATCGCCGTCATCGTCACCACCTACAACCGCCCGGACGCGCTTGCCGCAGTGCTCGCCGGCTACCGGGCGCAGTGCGCTGCCGAATTCGAACTCATCATCGCCGATGACGGCTCGACCGACGACACCCGCCGCGTCATCGAGGAATTCAAATCGCGCGTTGCGTTTCCGGTCGCTCACGTCTGGCATGAAGACCGGGGATTCCGCGCGGCGGCGATCCGCAATCGCGCGCTCGCCGCGACGCGCGCCGATTACATCATCTTCAGTGACGGCGATTGCGTACCGGCGCCGCGCTTTGTCGAGCGACACCAGCAGCTCGCCGAGCGCGGCTGGTTTGTCGCCGGCAACCGCGTATTGTTGAACGAAGGCCTTACCCGGCGCGTGCTGCGCGATGGGCTGCCGATCCATGACTGGACGTTCACCGCCTGGCTCGCCGCCTGGCTGAGGCGCGACATCAACCGCTGGCTGCCGCTCGTACGGCTTCCCGACGGCCGCTTTCGCAAATCCGCGCCGCAACGCTGGGAAGGCGTCAAGACCTGCAATCTCGCGGCGTGGCGCGACGACCTCGTGCGCGTGAACGGCCTCGATGAGACATATTCGGGATGGGGGCTCGAGGATTCCGATCTCGTGATCCGTCTGCTGCACGCCGGGATCAAGCACAAAAGCGCGCGCTTCGCCGCGCCGGTGTTTCACCTCTGGCACGCCGAAAACGACCGCAGCCGGCTCGCGGGAAACCAGCGCCGACTCGATGCGCTGATCGCCTCGCAGCGCACGGCGGCTGAGCTCGGCGTCGACCGCTACTTATGAATTTACCGCAAAGTGTGCTGGTGGTCGTCACGCGCCGCATCGGCGACGTGCTGCTGACGACACCCTTGATTCGCTCGGTCAAGCAAGCGTGGCCCGCTGCCGCAATCGATGTGCTGGTATTCGCCGGCACCGAAGGCGTGCTCGCCGCCAATCCCGACGTGCGCCGCGTAATCACGGTTGCCGAGCGGCCGGGCTGGTGGCGGCACCTCGCGCTGCTGTCGGAAATTGCTCGCCGCTATGACATCGCGTTGTCGGCGGTGCCGAGTGACCGGCCGACGCTTTACGCATGGCTTGCCGGCCGCTGGCGCGCGGGACTCGTCCCCGCCGAGCGCAAACACCGCTGGAAGACCCTGTTGCTGCAGCGCTGGGTGGCGTTCGATAACCTGAACACGCATACCGTGTTGATGCACTTGGCGCTCGCGGGCACGCTCGACATACCTTCCAGCCATGACGTCATCGCGGCGTGGCGCGGGCAGGACCGCAGCGAACTCGAGCGGCAGTTGCCGTTCGCGCTGAACGAACCGTATGCGGTGCTGCACACTTTCCCGAAGTTCAATTACAAAATGTGGCGGCGCGAAGCGTGGATCGAGGTTGCGCAATGGCTGCAGGCGCGCGGGGTACACGTGGCGCTGTCCGGCGGCGGCGATGCGGACGAACTCGAATATGTCGACGCCATTGCGCGCCAGATTCCCGGCGCGATCAATCTGGCGGGCAAACTGACGCTGGGTCACGTCGCGTGTCTGCTTGCTAATGCCCGCGCCTATGTCGGTCCGGATACGGCGGTCACACATATGGCGGCTGCGCTCGGCATTCCTGTAGTCGCGTTCTACGGACCGACTGACCCCGTGAAGTGGGGCCCGTGGCCGGCACGCTATGCGCGCGATGCCAACCCGTGGCGACGCCATGGCACGCAACGCGTCAATAACGTCACGCTGATTCAAGGCAATGCCGCGTGCGCGCCGTGCCTCAGGGAAGGCTGCGACCGCCACGTCGCGAGTTTCAGCGATTGCCTGCTCGAGTTGGCGTCACAGCGGGTGATTGCAGCGGTCGCCGAAGCGCTTGGCGCGGGCCCGGCCCCGGCCGCTGTACATGGCTGAATCCGCTCAAACCTATCTCACTGCGTGCCCGGTCGGCTGCAGCGCGCCGCTCTCGCCGACCAACATCGTGCTGCCGGAGGGATATCTGCTGCGCTGTGAAGAGTGCGGCCAGTTGCTGAGCCAAATCGACGAGCCCGCCTATTGGAAATCGATGCAGCACTTCGACCGGCAAGGGTTCAACCTGCCGTCGCCGCGCGAAGCACAGCGCCGCTTCCAGCTCGCGCGGCGGCGCCTCAAGACGATCAGCGCACTGTTGCGGCTGCCGCCGGCTGCGATCCGCGTGCTTGACGTCGGCTGCTCTCGCGGCAGTTTTCTCGCCGCCGGCGCCAAGCTCGGTTTCAGCATGGAAGGGGTCGAACCGGCAGCCGGCATCGCTGCCGCTGCACGGACGGACGGACTCAAGGTACATACCGGAATGCTCGCGAACGCCGGCTTTCCCGCGGCATCATTCGATGCCGTCACGCTGTTCGAAGTGATCGAGCACTTGGGCGAGCCGCTCGCGCTGCTGCGCGAGTGCCGCCGGGTGCTCAAACCGGGCGGGTTGCTCGTTCTCAGTACCGGCAACACCGCAAGCTGGACGGCCGCTGCGATGCGCGAGCGCTGGGACTATTTTCACATCGCCACGGACGCCGGCCACATCAGTTTCTACAATCCGCACTCGCTCGCGCTGCTCGGCGCGCGCGCGGGCTTTGTACTCGAGCGACTGGAAACCGCCAGGGTCAAGTTCTATGAGAAGGGCGAGGTTGCCCGCTGGCGTTACTTCGCCGGCAAGCTGGCGGCGGAACTGCTGAACTGGCCGGCGCGGCTCGCCGGCCGCGGTCACGATATGCTGGCGTATTTCCGTTGCGACTAGTGCGTCAGCGTGCGCCGCTCCCGCACGCAGCGCCGCGGCACAGCAGAAAGATCTCGTCACCGCCGAGCTGATAACGCGCAGCGCGCTTGCCGAGTGCCGGATCTTCGGTTTCCGTCAACACGAACCCCGACCCCCACTGATCCGGCGCCCACCGCAACGGCGCCGCCGGATAGCGCCACGCATCGATATAGCCGGCAATGCTCAGGCCGCTCGCAGTGTCGGCCATTGTGTACAGGGGCTGCCCCGCGCTGCGCGCGATCACGTCCTGGGCCGCGAGCGCGTAGTTCTCGCCGCGGTAATGGCTCTGGTAATACGGAAACAACGCGAGCGCAGCCACAAACTTGACGATGACCATGCCGATCAGCCAGCGCCGCGTGAGGCCGACCGCCTGTTCCCCCGCGCACCACAGCAGCAACGCGAGCGCAAAACCGATCAGCGGATAGAGCGGCACCAGATAGCGGATCGCGCCATGCGGCGACAGCCAGTACGGCAAATAGCCCAAGCCCGCGATCCATAATGCTATTTTCAGGTGCGGGGCAACATCGGCGCGGATGGCGATGCGGCCCCGCCACGCGAAATACGCCGCGAGCGGCAATGCCGGCGACAGGCGCAGTACCGTTTCGGCCGGGAAGCCCGCGAGCTGGCGCAGATATTCAAAAACCCCCTTCGGCGTGAGCTTGGCAAGTATCTCATCGAACATCCGGGTGCCTTGGCCCGGATCGCCCAGCATCAATGCCAGCCACAGCGCGGGCGCGAGCAACGCGATCACGTGCAGAACCAATGACGCCGGGCCGAGCAATACGCGCCGCCGTTGCGGCGCCATCGACAGCACAAGCACGGCGGTGCCGTAAAAAACGTAAGCGGTGAACGCCTTGCTCATGAACGCGCAGGTGAGACTGGCGACCGCCACGCCGATCAACCACGACCGGCCCTCTTCGCACGCGACCCACAGTGCCGCGATCGCGGCAAACACGAAAAAGCCGAACAGCGGATCGACATAAGCGAGCCAGCCGCGATACAAGAGCACGTCAGCGAGCGTCAAATATACCAGCGCCGCGAACCATGCCAGCGTCGCATCGCGCAGCAACCGCCAGGCGAGCCAACCGGTCACCGCGCCGGTGGCGAGCGTCGCCGCCACCGTGATGGCGCGTGTTATCGGCAGCACATGCTCCCATCCCGCCAGCGCGGCGGCCGGGATGATCAGCCAGTTAAACAACGGATTGTGCTGAAGGTTGAGCCCGTACAAATGCTGGCGAGTCCATTCGCCCCGATGCCACATTTCGAGCGACGTGATCGGGAAAATCGCTTCCTCGCCGACATAATAGAACGCCAGCGTCGGCAGAAAGCTGATCGCAGCGAGCAGCACCAGAAATCTGAGATGACCGATGTTCATTTCCACAACCCGGGCCTGGCCCGCGCGCGCCGGTCGTTCCAGAAACGCGTGAAGATCCGCGTGTAACATTCCGGCAGCGCATGATGCTCATCGACGAATTCGTGCGCGACGCAGCCATAACGCTCGCACTGCCCGCCGTCGATGATAATCAAATCATGGGCGCGTGCCCACGCGTCGAGTATCTGTTTGGTGCGCTGCAATTGCGCTGCGGTGTGCGGCGCATTGAGCAAAGCGCGTTCCAGACCGGGCAGGAGCGGCGGCATGAACAGGATGACGCCGCCGCCGCGCGCCTGCATGCTGCGCGCAAGAGCAGCGATGCGCTCGAGAATAACCGGGTTCGGCTCGCCGCCGGATTTGGTCAGCGCAGCCGCATATTTCGAACTGGCGACGACCGCACTCGCGATCAGCGCCTCCGCACGGCGTGCCGGCACGGGCTCAAGATTGGCGAAGGTAGCGCTGCCGTCGTAGCGAAAGCCAGTGCAGGTGCCGCGGAAAATGGTATCGAAATCCCTGGCCGGCGTGCCGTCGGCGCAGCGGTAGTCATCGCTTGCCTCCTGCAGAAACATCTGCCGGAACGCCGCTGCCGGCGACGGGGCGCGCGCTATGTTCTTGATGATGCCGAAGAGGTTTTTGACGCGCGGCAATGATAGTGCGTCCTGCAGTTGCTGCGCGAGCGGCACCGAGGAGCGGGCAGCGCGCTGGCCGGACGTGGGCGGCGCAAGCGCCTCACGGCCCGGCTCCCCCGGTTCGTAAAGAAATCCGAGCGCCCAGTCGAGCGGAATCACGAACCATTTGAGACCGGCTTGCCGGCGCTGCAGAAATTCGGCTTCGGCGATCACCGTCAGCAACGAATTACCGGTCTGCGCGAAGTTGTACATCTTCATGTCCGCAGGAAACATGCCTTGCGTGACGCCCATCGCAGTCGACGAACCGAACGAAACGGTATTGATTTCCGGCAGCCGGTCGAACAGGCGCGCCGACTTGAACGGACGGCTGTCGCTCAGCGGCGGCGCATAAGTCACGCCGCGCGTCGCCCGCTGCCATTGGCTCGCTTGCACGGCCGCGTCGCCGCCGCCGAGGCTGCGCACGCCGAGCGTGTAATTGAGCGCCAGCACCGGCAACAGCACCACGGCCGCGACCACCCCAAAGATCGCGACGTATCTGACGTGCTGGCGGTCCGCGCTCATCAGAACTGGAAGTAGAGAAATTCGGACTGCCGGTGCAGATTGAATATTGCGATCAGCGCGAGCACCGCGCTCAGCAATGCGTAAAGCGGTGTCGGCCGCCACGCGATACGGCCACGGTAGTGCCCGGCCAGCAGCGCCAGCGCCGGACGGTAGGCGGCGAGCAACTGTTGCGTGTTGGGCGCAAACCACACCACCAGCAACAGGATCCAGATCCAGTTCACCACGCCGCCGCCGACCAGGTCGTGGGTGTCACCGAAGCGCACGCCGTGCGCGGCGAGCCACTCGCCGGCCGCGCCCCACTTCGGCAACCAGAAGTCGGGCAGCACGAGACCGTTCAGACCCGCCATCGCTTTCAGCATGGCCGCCGCCGCCGGAAGATCGGCGGCGCGAAACAATACCCAGCCGATCACCACTGCGACAAATGTCACCAGGCCGGCGCACGCACGCCCCCACCATGTCGAGCGCCTGAGGTCGTGGCCGAGCCGCGCGCGCAGCGCGTGCCAGCCGTGATTGATGACGAGATAAAACCCGTGCAGCGCGCCCCACAGCACGAACGTCCAGCCCGCGCCGTGCCACAGGCCGCCGAGCGCCATCGTGATCATCAGGTTCACGTAACGCCGCGCCGCGCCCCTGCGGTTGCCGCCGAGCGGAAAGTAGAGATAATCGCGCAGAAAACGCGACAGCGTCATGTGCCAGCGCCGCCAGAACTCGATGATGTTGACCGCTTGGTACGGCGAATGGAAGTTGAGCGGCAGCACCACGCCGAACAGCCGCGACAGCCCGATCGCCATGTCGGAGTAGCCGGAAAAATCGAAATACAGCTGAAACGTGTAGGCGAGCGCGCCGCACCACGCCTCGAGCGCAGTCAGCTCGACGCCGGCGGCGGCGGCGTCGAACACCGGCTTGGCGTAGGCGCCGACGTTGTCGGCGAGCATCACCTTCTTGAACAGCCCGATCACGAATATGGTGGTGCCGACCGCCGCGTTCTCGAAGCTGAAGCGGTACGTCGCCGGCAGCCCGAACTGCGGCATCATCTCGGCGTGGTGCAGCACCGGCCCCGCGATCAGGTGCGGGAAATACGTGACGAACAGGCCGTAGTGGACAAAGTTGTATTCGCGCGCCTTGCCGTAGTAGGCGTCGGCGAGAAACGCGATCTGCGTGAAAGTAAAGAACGAAATCCCGAGCGGGAGCACGATTTCGCCGAACGAAAGCAGCGAGCCGGTGACGTGGTTGATGCTGGCGAGGAAAAAATTCGCATACTTGTAATAGGCGAGCACGGCGAGGTTGACGGTGACCGCAAAAGCCAGCATGCGTTTGCGCATGCCCCGGTCGCCGCGCGCCACGGCGCGCGTGATCGCGACGCCGCACGCATAGTTGAATACGATCGAAACCGCGAGCAGCCAGACGTAAAGCGGGTTCCACCAGCCGTAGAAAAACAGCGACGCCGCGGTCAGCCACGCCGCGGCGATGAGCGGCCAGCGGCGCCCCAGCCGGAAGAACCCGAGCAGCGTCACCGGCAGGAACGCGAAAATGAAGACGTAGGAATTGAACAGCATTGCCAGCGCTCTGCGTCCGCGTCAGCGCAGCAGTCGGGCGGAAGACCGCGGGCTGCGATCCGTTTTCAATGCGGCCTCACCGAATCGTGGCGGCGCGCGTGGCGAAAAATCCCTTGACCGCGTCGATCACGGTATCGACCTGCGCATCGGTGATGCCGAAGTAAATCGGCAGGCGCAGCAGGCGGTCGCTGATATCGTCGGTCACTTTGAACTCGCCGCTCGTGCGTCCCCATTTCCGCCCTCCGGGCGACGAGTGCAGCGGCACGTAGTGCGATACCGAAAGCATGTCTTGCGTTTTGAGATGCCGCGCCAGCGCCATGCGCGTGGCGAGCGTGTCGGCCAGCACATAGAATATATGCCCGTTCGGCACGCGGTCGGGGTAGGAATCGCGGGGCAGTTCGAGCGCGCCCGACGCCGCGAGCTCAGCCAGGCCCGCGTGGTAGCGCTGCCAGGTCGCTCGTCTGCGCGCAATCACTTGATCAGCATGGGCAAGCTGCGCGTCGAGAAACGCCGCCACCAGCTCGCTCGGCAGGTAGGATGAGCCGAGGTCGACCCAGGTGTATTTGTCGACCTCGCCGCGCAGGAAGCGGCTGCGGTTGGTGCCTTTCTCGCGGACGATCTCCGCGCGCTCGGCAAAGCGCTCGTCATTGATCAGGAGTGCGCCGCCTTCGCCGCTGATCAGGTTTTTCGTTTCGTGAAAGCTGATGCAGCCGAGCTGGCCGAGCGTGCCGAGATTGCGGTTCTTATAGGTCGCGAGCAGCGCCTGCGCCGCGTCTTCCACCACCAGCAGGCGGTGGCGCTGCGCGATCGTCATGATCGCGTCCATTTCACACGCCACGCCCGCATAGTGAACCACCGCGATCGCCCGGGTGCGCGGCGTGATCGCGGCTTCGATCAGGCGTTCGTCGATGTTGAGCGTGTCGGCGCGGATGTCGACGAACACCGGCACCGCGCCGCGCAGCACGAACGCATTCGCCGTCGAGACAAAGGTATAGGACGGCATGATGACCTCGTCGCCGGGCGCAAGGTCGCACAGGATGGCCGCCATGTCGAGCGCGCCGGTGCACGAATGGGTCAGCAGCGCATGCGGGCAGCCGAGCCGCTGCTCCAGCCATTGGTGGCAACGCCGGGTGTAATAGCCGTCGCCCGACAAATGCCCGCGCGCGAGCGCATCGGCAATGTTGGCGAGCTCCGTGCCGACCGCGGTCGGCTTGTTGAACGGGATCTTCATGGTCATCCGTCAGTTACGCCGTGCAACCAGCAAGAGCGACCCGCCGGCCGGAAACCTGATGCCGAGACGGATCAGGCCGCGCTCGATCGCGAGTATCGACTCGAGGAAGAAATTGGCGATGCGGCCGACGCGCAACTCGGCAAGCACGTCGTAGCCCGCTGCGGGCTTGCGCTGCATGCGGCGTGACAACATCATCAGCGGCAACAGCAAGGACACAAACGAGGTCATCATGACGACCCGGAATCCCGCCTGCAGCACCTTGGCGCGCAATTCCCGCGCTGCGTAGCGGCGCACGTGGTGCGCGTGTTCGTCATACAGGCTCCACAGAAAACGGTGCTGCGGCACGGTAATTATCAGGCCGCCGCCGTGGCGCAACGCGCGGTGCGCCTGCGCCAGCACGACAACGTCTTCTTCAATATGCTCGAGCACATCAAACAGACCGACCACGTCGAAATGCGCGGCGAACGGGATCGCGCGCGCATCCATCTGCAACAACTCGGCATGCGGCACGCGTTGCGCCGCGAACGGCAGGCCGCTGCTCGATACCTCGCTCGCATGCACGGTGAGTTGCGGCATGGCGCGGGCGACGCCGGCGAGCACGAATCCGGTGCCGCAGCCGATTTCAAGGAACATGCGTGCGGTCTGAAAATATTTGCGCATCGCCCACGTCAGCAATGCGTTGCGCGCGCGAAACCAGTAGTTGCGCGTTTCGAGCGCATACAGGTCCGAAAAATAACTGTCATCGTAGCCTTCGTTGCCGGCAGCAAGCCCGGGCGCGAACGCGGGAAATCCCGCCTTCAGCGGCGGTTCAAATCCGCAGGCCTGACACCGCCAGCCGGCATGCTCGAAGTTTGCCTGACACCGCAGGCAAACCTTCAACCCTGACTCCCGACTACCAGGCCGAGCACCACCAGCACGATGCCGGCGACCTTGAGCGGGGTTATCGGCTCGCTGAAGAACCAGGCGCTGCACAGCATGACCAGCACAAAGGCGAGGCTCATGAACGGATAGGCGTGTGAAAGCTCGAGGCGTGTCATCGCCGCCATCCACGACACCGACGCCAGCAGCGCCGCCGCGAACGCGCTCAACACCCACGGATTAAGCAGCAGGCGCCCGAGAAACTGTATTTTTTCGGCGGGATCGGCGGGGAACGGCCCTGCTTCCAGCACCTGCCACTTGATGGCGAGCTGGCCGTAGACCGTGAGCAGCACGGTGCACAGCACATAGACGTAGCTCATGGCACCATCCGGTGATAAACGTCGGTCGGCTTGCGGAAGCGGAATCCCAGCGCGGCGTAGAGATTGATCACGGCCATGTTTACGAACGATATCGAGCTCTGAATTTCGGCGTGGCCCTGGTCGAACAATTGCCGGCACACCTTGCTCCAGAAAAACCTGGCGAGTCCCTTGCCGCGGTAGGCCGGGCTCATCGCGTGCAAAACCAGTTTGCCGCCGGAATGCGCGATGAATCCGGCGACATTCCCCTCAAACAGCAACCCGTAAACCTTGCCGGCGCGATGCAGCTCCCTGAGCCAGTTCTCATAACGGGCATCGGCCTGCTTGGAGTCGATATTGAAATCCCGGTGAAATCGTCCGTAGAAAAAAGCGTTGTGGCAGATTTCGACGATCGCTTCAACCGGCACGTTCGTCGAGAAAGACACTCTTTCGTGCGCGAAATCCATCAGCCGGTCCGCCGTGCACCACGGCTCGATCAGCGTATCGCAATAGTAAAAACCGTATTGATGCAGCGATGATTTGTCGGCAAGCGGGTCAACCTTGACGGTGTAATGGCCGGGTGTCGTCAACGCCTTTTTCAGCAGCTCCGGATCGGGATCAACGATTTCAAAGCAGTCAAAGCCGAACGCGACCTTGTCCCACGGCGTCGGCCTAATCTTTTCCCGAAGGCTCATTAAAGGTGGAGTGCAGGATGATGTAGAGTGGGCGTTTTTTGCTCTCGTCGTAGGTCTTGCCGAGATAGATGCCGATGATGCCGAGCAGCGCGATGATTATACCGCCGATGAAATATATCGAGACCATCAGGCTGCTCCACCCCGTGACGGGAGAGCCGTAGAGCAGGTTTCTGACCAGAACGTACACGCCGCACAGAAACGCCAGCGCCGCGATCACGAAACCGCAGCGGATTGCAAGTCGCAATGGCTTGTCCGAGTATGCGATGATGGTTTCGGTGGCGAGCCGCCACAGCTTGCCGAACGTATAAGTTGACTGTCCATCGTAGCGGTCGGCGTGCCGGACATCGATGCTCGAAGCGGGAAAACCCATCCAATTGACGAGGCTCCCGAAAAACCGCGAGCGTTCGCGCATGGTGCGATATCCCGCCACCACTTTGCGCGAGATGATCCGGTAGTTGCCGGCCTGCGGGTCGTACTCCGTGTCGGCGAGATAGCTGAACAACCGGTAGAAGGTCCACGACAGCAATCGCTTGAGCAACGGATGGTTGCGCTTGCCGCGGCGCGCGAGCACGATTTCATAACCCTCCTGCGCCTTGGCATACAGCCGCGGGATTTCCTCGGGGCGGTCCTGCAGATCGCAGTCCATCACCACCACCCAGTCGCCGTCGCAGTAGTCAAGGCCGGCGGTAATGCCACAATGCTGGCCGAAATTGCGGCTGAACTGGATGCCTTTGACGCGTTGATCGCGCTGCGCGAGTTCCGCGATGATCTGCCACGAGCGGTCGCCGCCGCAGTCCTCGACCAGGACGATCTCGAAATCGTGGCTGATCGGCTCCAGCGCATCTTTCAGCCGCCGATAGAGCTCCTCGAGGCAGGTCTCGGCCCGGTATACCGGAATCACTACCGAAATGTGCGCCATGGGTTCTTAGACTGCTTCCTGCAGCTTGAACTGGATGTTGTAGAGTTTGGCATAAATACCGCTCTTTTCCAGCAGCTCGCGATGGTTGCCGATTTCCGCGATGCGGCCGCGGTCGAGCACCACGATGCGCCCGGCTTTTTCGATGGTCGACAGCCGGTGCGCGATCACGATCGTGGTACGGCCCTGCATCAGCGTCTCGAGCGCCGCCTGCACATGGCGTTCCGATTCCGAATCGAGGGCGGAAGTCGCCTCGTCGAGGATCAGCACCGGCGCGTTCTTGAGCAGCGCGCGCGCAATCGCGAGCCGCTGGCGCTGCCCGCCCGACAGCTTGACGCCGTTCTCCCCGACCAGCGTATCCAATCCCTGCGGCATGGCGCGGATGAATTCCATCGCATGCGCGGCTTCCGCCGCCGCGACGATTTCGGCCTCGCTGGTATCGCGCATCGCGCCGTAAGCGATGTTCGCGGCGACGCTGTCGTTGAACAGCACCACGTCCTGGCTCACCAGCGCGAGGTTGGCGCGCAGGCTGGCGAGTGTGAGCGTCTCGAGATCGTGGCCGTCGAGCAGAATGCGGCCCGCGCCCGGCCGGTAAAAGCGCGGCACCAGATTGGCGAGCGTGCTCTTGCCGCTGCCGGAGGCGCCCACCAGCGCCACGGTCTCGCCGGGGTTGATGGTGAGCGTGATCGAATCGAGAGCGGGCCGGCTCATGTCGAGATAAGAAAAACTCACCTGGTCGAACCGTATTTCGCCCTGTGCGCGCGCGATCGTCGCCTGGCCGGGGTCGCGTTCGCCGGCCTGATCGATCAGATCGAACACGCTTTCGGCGGCGGCCAGCCCGCGCTGCAGCGGCTCGTTGACGCCGGTGATGCGCTTCAGCGGGGCGGTCAGCATCAGCATCGCGGTGACGAACGACACGAATTCGCCGACGGTGATCTCGTTGGCGCTTGACTGTTGCGTCGCCAGATAAACGATGGTGGCGAGCGCGATGCCGGCGAGCAGCTGCACCACCGGCACGCTGGCGGCGGCGGCGGTCGCTTGTTTCATCATGAAACGCCGCACGCGATTCGCCTGCTCGCCGAAGCGCGCGGCCTCGTAGCGCTGCCCGCCGAACAGCTTGACCACCTTGTGCCCGTCGATGGTCTCCTGCAGCACCTGCGTGACGTCGCCCATCGCCTGCTGCACCGCGCGGCTCGAGTTGCGCAGCCGGACGCTGATCAGCCGTACCACGCCGACGATCAGCGGCGTCATCACCAGCGCGAGCAGCGTCAGCTTCCAGTTGAGCCACAGCATCCACGCCAACAGGCCGATCAGCGACAGGGAGTCCTTGAACAGCACCGTCAGCACGCTGGTGCCGGCGGCGGTGACCTGGGTCACGTCGTAGGTGAGCTTGGAAATCAGGTTGCCGGTAGTGCGGTCGTCGTAAACCGCGGTCGGCAGCGTCAACAGCTTGTCGAACATCGCCTGGCGCAGATCCATCACCAGCCGGGTGCCGACCCAGTTGACCGCATACAACGCCACATACTCGGCGCTGCCGCGCACCGTGACCAGCGCGATGATCACTGCCGGCATCCAGTGCATCAACGCTTCGTCCTTGTGCACGAAAGTGCCGTCGAGCAGCGGTTTCAGCAGCGCCGGCAGCGCCGGCTCGGTAAGGGCGACGATCACCATGCCGGCGAGCGACAGCGCGAACACGCGCCAATACGGCGCGACGTACTGCAGCAGCCGCAAATAGAGCTCGGTGCTGGACATATGCCGCATGGGCGCAACAATAACAAACTTGACCGACAAATGAAAATGGCGCCCGGCGGCCGGACAGGCGTTGAACGTCGGGAAGCCGCTAAACAAACCGTAGGTAAAATATCAGGCGCACATAGCGTACGATGTTCGCGAATCGAAGGAGCCCGATAGTCCCTCGAAAGAGACGAGGTAGACCTATGCGACCAAGGCCAGATGAAGCCGATCGACCTTGAACACTTCTCGCTTCGGGAAGCGCCCGGCAAAAATATCTGGATGGATAAGTTCAGCCAGTATTTCCAGGCTATCGACAACCCGCGGTCCTGGCCGGCTGAAATACGCGCTACCGTTCACGACATAGATTTGCTCGTGACGCACAGCCGGCAAGGATGCCCAAAGCGGATTACCTTCGAGAATATGCAAATCCGACTTGGTACGCTCGACCTCATAGCCACAACACGCCAGTACCACGATGTCCGGTTGTGCGTCGCTAATGTGTTCCCAAGTGATCCTTGTAGAGGGCACCCATTTTTTTCCTAACAGATCTACGCCGCCTGCCAGCTCAACCAGCTCAGGGTTCCAGTGCCCCGCGCAATACGGTGGATCGATCCACTCCATCAGGAAGCACCGCGGCTTGAATTTGGCCTGCAGGGCCGAAAGTCTGACGGCATCCACCCGCCTTGCAAGCGACTCGATCACTATCTCCGCACGTTCAACCGCGCCCAACGCTTTGGCAACACGACGAACGTCGGAAAAAATATCCGCGAGTGACGAGGGTGACAAATTGACTATCTTCGGCCGCTTCGGCAATGAATTTGCAATCGATACGACCGAGGCGTAATCGATGGCGCAAACGTCACACAACTGTTGTGTAACGATGACCTCCGGTTCCAGCTCACGCAGCAACGCCGCGTCGAGAGTATAAAGCGCACCGTTTGAAGAAAGCGCTTGATTTACCCACTGATCCACTGCAGCGCTCGGAAGGCCTTTGCCATAGACTTCGCAGTGCGTAACCCGCGGCTTATGGTTAACGTCGGGCGGATAATCGCATTCGTGCGACACACCCACCAGCGAGTCGATCAAGCCGAGCGCCGCGACAATCTCGGTCGCTGCGGGTAATAACGAAACAATCCGCACGCTTATCCCTTAGTGCGCAA
>JAHFRL010000212.1 GCA_023266235.1 Betaproteobacteria bacterium | reverse complement strand
TTGTGCGCCACGCGCGGCTACTTCCGCTGGTCGAGTTGCGCCTGTTCCTGCGGCGTGAGGATATAGATGCGCGCGACATCGCCGTGCATGTCGATGGTGAACGCGACTTCAGCGCCCGGCGGCAGCGCGCCGTGCACGATGCTGCGGTTATGCTGGTCGTAAATCACGCTGCCCGGTGCCAGCCTGACCAGCTTGCCGCCGAGTTCCACGTACGGCAACTGCCGCGGCTGGCCGACGGTAGTGCGCTTGGCGGCGGCGGGCAGCGTGCGTAATTGCGCATAGCTGATTCCCGAGAGCAACCAACCCGACACGATCAATAACAGCAGCAAGTTACGCATCGATCCGGATCCGAATCTCAAAATATAATCGAAACTCTTTTTAAATCAGTCCCCTGCATTATAACCGAGATGCCGGCGCGGCGCGCCGCCCACGCACCCGCTCAGGGGTGTGCATTATACCTAACGGCCGCCGTGACTGACGGTGGCGCCTGGCGGCCGGACCGGGAGGGGGAATTGGTGGCGAATCAGGGATTTGAACCCCGGACCAACGGATTATGATTCCGCTGCTCTAACCGCTGAGCTAATTCGCCGAGTGAAGGCGCGGCAGTCTAAGTTTCGACCCGGATTTTGTCAAGATTTGCGGGTATTTAGCTGCCGCCGCCGCACTCCGTTCATCGCCGCATGTTAACCGCCCGGCGGCGCTTTTTTGCGGCGGCGGCAGGGCGCGATTACACTCGCGGTTTCGCTTCAAACGTTAATGCTACATGGATTTTGACGTCATTGTGGTTGGCAGCGGGCTAGTCGGCGCGAGCCTGGCGCTCGCGCTCCGGACGGCCGGGCTCACGCTGGCGGTGGTCGAAGCGCAGCCGCCGCGACCCGCCACGGGCACCGGTGCCTGGGACAGCCGGGTCTACGCGATCAGCCCCGGCAGCGCGACGTTTCTCGACCGCTGCGGTGTATGGAGCGAGCTCGCTCAGGCGCGCGTGAGCCAGGTCGAGGAAATGCGTATTTTTGGCGACGACGTGCGCTCCGAGATCGGTTTCAGCGCCTACGCCGCCGGTTTGCGCGAACTCGCGTTCATTGTCGAGAACCGCGAGTTGCAGCGCGTGCTGTGGGACGGCCTCAAGCGCGCGCCGGATGTTGCGGTCATCGCGCCTGGGTCATGCCGGGCATTGACGCTGGCGGCGGAGCTGGCGCAATTGGAACTGGGCGACGGCCGCACGCTGCGCGCGCGTTTGGTGGTCGGCGCCGACGGTGCTGATTCGTGGGTGCGGACGCAGGCGGCGATCGAAGCGCCACCGCGTCCGTACCATCAGCTGGGCGTGGTTGCCAATTTCGCCACCGCCAAGCCGCATCGCGGTGTTGCTTTCCAGTGGTTCCGGAGTGACGGCGTGCTGGCCTTGCTGCCGTTGCCGGGCAACCTCGCGTCGATGGTATGGTCGACTGCGGACGCGCATGCGGCACGGCTGCTCGAGCTTGCGCCCACGGAGCTTGCAGCGCAGGTCGCGGCGGCCAGCCGCGGCGTACTCGGAGATCTCCAGGTGATAACGCCCGCGGCGGCGTTTCCGCTGCGGCTGCAACGCGCGCGGCAACTGGTGAAGCCGCGCCTTGCCCTGGTCGGGGACGCCGCGCATAATGTGCACCCGCTGGCCGGGCAGGGCGTGAATCTCGGTTTTCGCGACGCGCGGGAACTCGCGTGGGTGCTCGCGCAACGCGGCGTCCAGGCCGACTGCGGCGACTACCGCTTGCTGCGCCGTTACGAGCGCGCGCGCCAGGAAGACATCGCCACCATGCAGCTCGCCACCGATACCTTGCAGCGGCTGTTCAACAACGACAATCCATGGTTGGCGAGACTGCGCAATTTCGGCCTGCGCCTGACCAACCGCCAGACGCAACTGAAGAACCTTCTGGTGCAACATGCGGTCGGATAGGCTGTCGAATCGGAATCAATCCTCGTTAAGGACCCATATGCAAAAAGTCATGACGGTAGTTGCCCTAGTGCTACTGGCGTGTGCCAGCACCATGGCCGGCGCCAGTGAAGCCACGGTCAAAGTGGCGCTGCAAAAAAAATATCCGGACATCATGGTCGAAAGCGTGAACAAGACGCCGATGGCCGGAATTTACGAAGTCTTCGCCAATGGCCAGCTGATTTATACCGACGAGAAGGCCGCCTATCTCTTCATCAACGCCAGCCTGATCGACACCGACAAGAAGATGAACCTGACCGAGGAGCGCATGAACCGGCTCACGGCGATCAAGTTCGGTGATCTGCCGCTCGATCTCGCATTCAAGAAAGTCAAGGGCAAGGGCACGCGCAAGCTCGCCTATTTCGGCGACCCGAACTGTGGCTTCTGCAAGAAGTTCGAGCAGGATTTGGCCAAGGTGGATGACGTGACCGTTTACGTGTTCGTGTACCCAATCCTGGGGCCTGACTCGATGGAAAAAGCGAAATCAATCTGGTGTTCGAAAGATCGCGTCAAGGCGTGGGATGACCAATTGCTGAATAACACCGCGCCGACTGCCCAGGGCACCTGCAATACGCCGATCGAGAAAATCCTCGCCTTCGGCAGGCAGAGGAATATTTCGGGTACGCCGACCATGTTCTTCGTCGACGGCGTGCGCATACCCGGAGCGATTCCCGCGGACCAGATCGAACAGCGCCTGGCGGCTGCTGCGCAAGCCAAATAGCGGCGGTGCCGCTGCGGTTGGCGGTGCAGCGGTTGCGATTCGAGCAGACGCCGATGACGACCACTCTCGCTGCAACCCTCGAATCCGTCTCGAAGCAGGCCTCGTCGCGGCTGCTCGTCGCCTGCGCGCTGTCATTGTTGCTGCATCTGGCGCTGCTGCTCGGCATTCCGGTGAATCGGACCGGCGGCGCGCCTGGCGTCGTGTCGACGATCTACGCGCGGCTCGAACCGGCCGCGAACAACGAACCGCCGGCGCCGGAAGCGACGCTTGGCCTGGTGGACACAACGACGGTAGCGGCTGACGCGGGCGAGCAGAAAAAAACGCCTGCATCCAAAGCCGAGATTCGGCCTGAACTGCAGGCCGCAACGGCGCGGGCAGCTTCGCCCAGCGGCGGCATAGAGATGCCGTTAATCCGCGATCCGACCTATTATCCGGCGAAACAGCTCGACGTTTATCCGCACCCGCTGACGCCGATCCGGCTCAATTATCCGGACGCCGCGGCGGCCGAGCGCGCGGACGGGCGGTTGCTGGTGCTGCTGTTGATCGACGAGTTCGGCGTCGTCAACGAGGCATCGGTGGTTGAGGCCCAGCCCGAGGGCTACTTCGACGAAGCCACGCTGGCGATATTCCGCGCGACGCGGTTTTCGCCGGCGAAGAAACAGGGGCATGCGGTGAAAAGCCGCGTGTTGCTGCAGGTCAAGTACCTCTACGGCGACAGCGTGGAGGCGATCCGCTAGAGAGGTGGGAGGCGGGAGGTGGGAGGCGGGAGGTGGGAGGTGTAAAACCTGCTCACCCGTTCATTTGGACTCGTTCGGCAGCGGATAGCCGTGCGGCAGCAATACCCACATTTTGCCGCTCTGGTGCATGCGTCCGGCGAGCGCTGCGGCCTCGTCGCCGAAGCCCCAGAAGAAGTCCGCACGCACCGCGCCGCGGATCGCCCCGCCCGTGTCCTGCGCAAGCAGCAGGCGATTGAGCGGCTGGCGCGAATCGGGCATGGTGGTGGCAAGAAACACCGGCGCGCCGAGCGGTATGAAGCGCGCGTCGACCGCGATGCTGCGACGCGCGGTGAGCGGCACGCCGAGCGCGCCGAGAGGTCCCGGCAGCTCGGACGGCAGTTCGCGGAAGAACACGTAGCTCGCGTTGGAGTTGAGCAGGTCCTGCAGTTTGTCGGGGTTCTGCTTCGCCCACGCCTTGATGCCCTGCATCGATGCCCGTTCGAGCGGCAGGTCGCCGCGGTCGACCAGCAGCCTGCCGATCGAGCGGTAAGGATAGCCGTTCTGGTCGGCGTAACCGAGCCTGATGGTCTCGCCGCTGCCGAGCCTGACGCGGCCCGAGCCCTGGATCTGCAGAAAGAACAGCTCGACCGCGTCCTCGACCCATACGATTTCCTTGCCCGCGATCGGCGCCGCGCCGTCTTCGATCTGCGCGCGGTTGAAGTACGGCACCACGCGCCGCCCGTCGAGCCGGCCGCGCAGCCGCATGTTTCTCAATTCCGGATAAAGCTCGCCCAGGTCGACCACCAGCAGGTCATCGGGCACGCCATAGATCGGATAGCGATAGCGCGCGCTGCGGGTACGGCTGCCGTGCAGCAGCGGCTCGTAGTAGCCGGTGACCAGCCCGCTGTCGCTGCCATCGGGGTTGACGACCTGATAAGGCGTGAAGCTGGTTTCGAAAAATCGTTGCAGCGTGTCGCGTGACGGTTCGTGCAGCGCGGCCGCGACCGCGCATACCGATTGCCATGCAGGCTGGTTTTTCAGCGCGTCACAACTCGTGATAAATGCGCTCCAGGCGAGCTGCGGGTTGTCGTCGCGCCAGCCGGGGATGGCATCCCAGGTGGTTGCGCGCAGCGGGCTCGCCAGCGCCAGCGGTGCTGGCGGCGGGATCCCGACGGTTGGCGCGGGCGCAGGTATCGCGGTAGCGGGGGTGGGTGCCGGCGCCGGGGCGGCAGGCGGCTTGCCCGGCAGCAGCGTTTCGCAGGCGGTGAGCGTAGCGAACGCGGTCAGCGCGGCGCAGCGGCGTAGCATTGCGGCGAAGCGAAGCACGATGCGCCGCAGTATATAACACTGAAAGTCAGGCGGCCTTTACCAGTTCGATGCGGCGGAACCAACCGCGCGCGAGTGCCGGCTCGTCGCCCACCAGTTCGAGACCCTCAACCGCCGCCAGCACTTCCTCGAACACGACGTCGAGCCGCGTCGCAACGCGCGCGGCAAGCGGGCTCAGCGCGCGGCGCAGCGGCGCACGCTGTCCCGCGCGCAGGAATTTGTCGAGCACCAGCACGCGGCCGCCGGGTTTGACTACGCGCGCGGTCTCCTGCAGCGCCAATACCGGATCGGGAACGATGGCGAGTATCAGATGGAGTACTGCGACATCGAAGCCGCCGTCGCGGAACGGCAGCCGCTGGCTGTCGCCTTGCACCAGCTCGAGATCGAGCTTTGCGCGGCGGGGTTGCGCGCGCGCGAGCATGGCGCGCGTCAGATCGAGGCCGACGTAATGATGCGCGA
>JAHFRL010000016.1 GCA_023266235.1 Betaproteobacteria bacterium | reverse complement strand
GCCAAGTCATTCGATCGGTCAACTGCAATAACTTCAGCGGGGTAGTCGTGGCCTTTGTAATCTTTGAGATAAATCTTGCGAGCGTCCTCCACAACATGAAAGGAGGTAAGAAAAAAACCGTCTGCCGTTATAAAAAAGCCCGTTCCGGTCGAAATCGCGGCCTGAACGTTTTGCACGGTAAGAGCAATCAGTAACGAGAAAACTCCCGCTAGGACTTTGGAGAAGCGGGGCTCAAATATGTTTTCTGATGTGCTCATTTCCCATGCCTTAAACATGCCAAGGAAATTCAGTTACCGGCGTTCCAACCTAGCTCACGTTCGATAATATCCCGATATTCAGTGCGGATTTGCGAATGTGCTTTTCGAATATACTGCTCCGCTGCTCGTCTTTCTTCTGGATCGGAGTTCTTAAGCCTTTTGAGCACTTCCTCGATCCCCGGTTTAACCTCATTTCCATGTGAGTTTTTAGGAGGTAAAGCGGCCCATACGACTGCCTGGATTCTGCGCTCCCTTGCCCAATGTCCGATCTCCTGTACCAATAAGTGGCCAGAATTTTCTTTCTCAGTCCAATACCCGATGGAACTTCGTGGTGGACGATCTTCTCGGATACGCAGTTTTTCAACCGCATTCTCTAACGAAGTTACGGCGACCTCAGCCCACAAGCTAGGGACCATGCGGCATCCAGCCACTATGACTAATGTCACGCGCCCTCGTTTCGAAAATCGCGCAAACTCAATCGGCAATAATGGCCCATCGTCGTGCCAGTCGGACGACAACGGAAACTCCCGGGGATCCCAGATCAAGGACCCCCAGCCGAGGCACGCAATAGTCATTCGTAATCTCTTCTTCGAACTTCCTTTGCGTCCTTTACGTTTCGGCTTTTTGCTTTAACGCGCGCCGAGCACGCGCGACGCCCTGCCCGCGTCCTTCGGCTTGACCCAGAAGATCGCGCCGCAGCGCCCCCCCACGGCGACCGCGTCCATCGCGACCATGTTGATGCGGGCAATGGCGAGCTTGTCGCAGATCGCGGCGATCACGCCCGGCCGGTCGTCGCCCTGCGCGATGAAGACGGTCTTGCGCTTGCCGACCTTGAGCCCGAGCTTGCGCGCGGCGCGCAGAAACTGGCCGGCATCGTACGGAATGAAATCCACCTGCGCGCGCCCGGCGCTCGGAAAACCCGTGAACGCGCGCAGGTTCACGCCTGCGTCGCGCAATCCCTTGAGGATGCGCGCGCCCTGCCCGGCGCGGTTGGGGGTGTGCATGCTGAAATAAGCGGCTTTGCGGATAGTGGTGGCCATAACAATCTCCTTATCTGGACGACCGGGTTCAGCGGCGCGGGTCTATCGCGGTCGCTGCAAACCGGTCGCAATCAAGACCGGATTCAGCGGCGCGGCATTGTCGCGACCGTTGCAAGCCGGTCATAAATCGATTATGCGCCTCCCTGCCCTCACTTGCAGCAGTGCGACCGATCGTTTTACGGTAGACTCGATCAAGGAAAAAAAACATGGATTTACCGGGCACCACCGGCATCACGATAGTTCCGACCGGCGCCAGCTTGGGCGCCGATATCGTCGGCGTCGACCTGTCCCAGCCGATCGACGCCGCGACCTTCACGGCGATTGAAGACGCCTGGCACCAGCACCTGGTGTTGCGCTTCCGCAGCCAGCAGCTCGACGATCCGGGCCTGTTGCGCTTCGCGCGCAGGTTCGGCGAGCTCGACAAGGCGCCGATCCACGCCAAGGGCGAGGTCGAGGACCCGTTTCCCGAGATCACCGTGATGTCGAACATCAAGATCGACGGTAAACCGACCGGCAACCTCGGCAATTACGAGGCCGAGTGGCACACGGACATGTCATACAACGAATTGACGCCGATCGGCAGCGTGCTCTACGCGCTCGAGGTGCCGCCCGCCGGCGGCGATACCGGCTTCTCGAACATGTACCAAGCGTATGCCTCGCTGCCCGCGGATTTGAAGCGCGCGCTCGTCGGCCTGCAGTGCAAGCACGACTCGAGCCGCAACAGCGCCGGCGAGCTGCGCAAGGGTTTCAAGGAAGTGACCGACCCGCGTGAAGCGCCGGGCGCGATCCACCCGCTCATCCGCACCCATCCGGCGACGCACCGCAATGCGCTGTTCTTCGGCCGCCGCCGCAACGCCTGTATCATCGGGCTGCCGCCCAACGCAAGCGAAGACCTGCTCGACAAATTGTGGGCGCATGCGACACAAAAACGCTTCGCGTGGTATCAACAGTGGAAAGTCGGCGACCTGGTGATGTGGGACAATCGTTGCGCCATGCACCGGCGCGATGCATTTGATCCTAATTCACGCCGCCTGATGCATCGAACCCAGATCAAAGGCGATAAACCTCGCTTCGACCCCGCAACGCTTGCGGCCTGAGCCCTCCCGCCGGCTGCTTACTTCTTCTCTTTAGGCGGTTCAGGTTGCGGCGGCTTGCCGGTGGCCTCGCCCGCTACGCGCAGGCTCTCGAGCGCGGCTTTCTGCATTTCGAGCGTCTTGATTGTCATCTGCACGAAGCCGGTGTTCATCGTGAGCCAGGTTTCGACCGATTTCAATTCGCCGATTTTCTTGTCGATTTCCCCGACATCGACGGTCGGCGTTATCATGCCGGGCAGCGGAAACGACAGCGGATTCCACATTTTCTGCATGAAATCGAACCACTCCTTGGGGAAATCCTGCTCGGCCATGGCGGCCTCCTGTCACAACACGGTAACCAACTCTACCATAGCCCCCGCAGCCGGTGGATCGGTACGGCCATGATCGTGCGCGCATAAATTGTGGGAATCCTGGGCCCGGGCCCGGATAATACGATCATGTCCAAAGTTACCCGCGAACAAATTCAGGAGCTGCTGCGCGAGTACCAGCTCGACCACGCAGGCCACATCAGCATCGAAGCGCTGGGCAGAAAATCGGCGCGCGTGCGCTTCCGTGTCGGCAAGAAGCATCTGCGCCCTGGCGATACGGTGTCGGGCCCGACGCTGATGGCGCTCGCCGACGTTGCGATGTACGCAGCGCTGCTCGGCGAGATTGGCCTGGTGCCGCTCGCGGTCACCACCAATCTCAACATCAATTTCCTGCGCCGGCCGGCGCAGAAGGACGTGATCGGCGAAGCCAAGCTGCTGAAAGTCGGCAAGCAGCTTGCCGTCGGGGAGGTTGCTCTTTACTCGGCAGACGACCCGGAGCCGGTCGCCCACGTCACCTGCACTTACTCGATCCCGCCCACGAAAAGCCGTGTTAAGTGTTGAGGGCTGGGTATTTAATGTTTGATTAAATGGCCACCTGGGCCGTTTTCTGACCTGGCACTAAGCATTAAACATTGCATTTAAGCTGGCGATTACTTCGCCCGCACGCCAGGCACTGCGGACCTTTGCCATTCTGCCCGGCGCCGGTGAGCGTCAGATTGAGGACGCCGGCGGCCTGGCGACGGATTGCTGCTGGATGGTGTGATGCTGGTTCTGGTGCTGGCGCAGCACGAAGTTCAGCCGGTCGCGCTCGGCCAATACCTTGGCCGGGTAGCCGTTCTCGTTCTCTTCGGACGAGGCGCCGACGTACATCTGCAGCGCATCGATGACATCGCCGGTGCGGCGGATGTATTCCTTGAGCACCTTGGCGCCGACCAGGATGTTGGCTTCGGGGTCGAATGCGACCTTCTCGCCGCCGAGCGGGTCGAATTTTTCGGCGTGATAGCGCGGTATTACCTGCATCAGGCCCTTCGCGCCCATCGTGCTCTCGGCAATCGGGTTGAAGCGCGACTCGACCGAGATCACCGCGAGTATTAGTATCGGATCGAGCTTGAGCTCGGCGCCGATGGCGTGGGACTTGGCCACGATATTGGTCGCCATCTGCGCCGACACGCGGTAGCGCCGCGCCAGATACTCGCCGATGGCGCGGTATTTTCCCTCGTACGGATCGACTGCGGCTGGCGCCAGCCGCTCGCCCGGCAGGGTCACCATCTGGATCAGGTCGATTGCGCCTATGCCATGCATGACAGCGCTGACAAAGCGGGCGCCGTACTGGTTATGCAGGATGATGCTGAGAGAAGCGAGGCAGGCCAGCAAAGTAAAGCTGGCCACAGTGTTGCGCGCCCACTGAGCAAAGCGTGGAGCGTCGTGATCGTAAAACCGTGCGGGGTGTGATTTTGCCATGACGCAAAACCTCCTTTCGTAAATCGCCGGCCACGGTGCCACCGGCGGGTAGTTACCTTGCTGCGGTAACGGAACTCCTCAGTACAACAGGTTCAAATCGAAAACCACTATAGCTTGTGGTCTGCCCGAAAAATTTCGGCAATTCTAGTAGTTCAGCTAGCTGTCTGCAACAGGAATTTTTGCGTTTGGGTTGCTAATGCGCGCATTGCTTGGTCAGAGATTGTGCATTGCAATAGACGCGGCATTATATGGATTTTCAGAGCCTTGTCAAATACCATAGCCCCATCCATAAATGACTATGGTGCACCGCAGATATGGGCCTACGTGGCTGGACTTCAGCCGGGCCGGCGTCGTTCCCACTCAATAAGTGCCCGCTCAAAGCACTCGAGGGCGGCCCAATAGCGGTCATAAACACAAGGGATCGCAAGCCGCTCTGGGCAGCATTTCCCTGGCTCAGGCGTGCGTGGCGCGACTGGACGCGGACCGGTGGCTGCCTCCGGCAGCATGCTCACGGCTTGATGCCGTCCCGCAGAGATGCCGGTAGCGTGTAATCGGGGTAGCGCTTCCTGAACTCAGCCAAGTTCCTTTTCGCTTCCTCGAGCCTGCCCTGCCGGCGCAACTCGGTGATCCGCTCGAGCCATTTCTCGGGCGGCAGGTTGGCATCGGCCTCAAGCGCGCCCGCGATTCGCGGCGCCGGCGCGCTCGCCGCAACCCCGGCCGAACGGGCAGGCTTCGCTGCCTCCAGTCGCTGCTGAACTCCAGCGGGAGGATCCACCACAACATCACGCCGCCCCTCTTCCTTGGCGCGCTGACGTGGCTCCTTTGCCGGCGCGGCAACCTTGTTGTCGCGCCCGTCGGCAGCGCCCGGAAATGCTTCAGGCGCTGCGAGTTTCGCCAGCGGCGCTGGCGTCGGCCCGGCCGCAGCCGTGTCTTTCCCCGACCCCGCGGCTGGCACAGGCGATTCCGTATTACCGCGTATCCCGATACTTGGCCGTGACGTCTGCAGCGGGGGTTTGAGGCCGACGCCAGTCGACCTTTGTACCTCGGGTACCAACGTCTTCGGGGCCGTAGCAGCGCTTTTGCCAGCAGCCGCGGCAGACGCGGCCGGCTTGTGCTCCGCATCCGCAGCCGGCGCTTCGGCGCGTGGCAGCTGCGCGAGTTCGGGCGCCTCTTCGCGCAGCAGCGTGACCAGACTCACACTCAACACGATTACCGCCGCGATCGACAGCGGTACCCCCCACGAACGGCTGAACGGCAAGCCCGCCAGTCGCGGTCTGGACGCCACTGCGCGCCGCGCGGCCGCCCGGATCGCGTTGTCGAGCGCAACCGGCGGCCCGTCTTGCGCCGCGGCATGGTAGAGCGCCGCCAGCCTGGCATCGCGCTCCGTATCGTTGCGTGGTATTTCGCTCATGGTCTTAATTCATTTCCCGCATGCCCCGTCGCAGCCTGGCGATAGCGTAGCGCAACCGGCTTTTGGCGGTTTCGCGGTTGACGCCGGTCGCTTGCGCGATTTCCGCGACGTTCATGTCCGACTCCTGCTGCAGCAGAAACGCCTCACGCTGCGCTGCCGGCAGCGCGGCTATCAGTTGCAGCAGCTGCTGCGCCTGCTCCCGCGCATCGGCGGTGACCGCAGGGTCGTTGCCGTGCGCACCCGCGATGCTTTCGAGTGCCGGACCATACTCGTCGTCGAACGATACCGGGACGCCGCCCGCCTGCGCGCGGTAGTGATCGATCAGCCGGTTGTGCGCGAGGCGGTAAAGATAGGTCGTGAACCTCGCCTGTACGGTATAGGCCGCGCGGGCGCGGATCAAGTTCATCCACACCTCCTGAAACAGCTCCTCCGCCACGCCACGGTTGCCGCACTGGCGCAGTATGTAGCGGAACAGCCCGCCCTTGTGGCGGTCATAGAGCACCTCGAACGCGCCCGCATCGCCATCGCGGTAGCGCTCCATCAGCTCCTCGTCGCTGCCGGTCCGGTCCTGGGGCATATCGGGTTGCCAGTATGCGCAACCCGCTGCGCCGCGGCAACCCGCGCGGCGGGTTGCGGAGAGACCACTCGTTACTGTCCGTCTCCCGCCTCTCCCGCTCTTTACCGGGGATCCGGCACGAACTGCCCCGGAAACGGATTCGGCCGCGCGATACGCGGGGTGTCTTTGATCACCCCCTGCGCCACCAGGTTGCGGTAACTGTCGTAGTAAATGGTGATCACCTCGTCCGGCGTGCGCGAAGCGCGCTCGAAGCTGGCATAGCGCACCGCCGAGGTTTCGCTCCTGCCATGGCCGGTGCCCAGGCTTTTTTCGGCCGGCTGCGGCATCCCCGTCGATGCCCGCGGCGCAGCGGCATCAGCGGTAGTGCCCTGCGCCGACTCCTCTTTCGCCGAGCTTTGCGCTTCACCAGCCGGCGCGTTGCGCCGCCGGTCGGAATCGCGGTAGATGCCGACCGCCGGCTCCGGCTTCCGGCGGAACACCGCAACCCCGATCACGCCGACGTTGTCGGGACGGCCGGTGCGCGCCGCGTAGGAATTTTCGAGCTCGGTGAAAAAGAACGCGGCCACACGCTGCAGGCTCTTGCGCCAGCCCTTGATGCCGAACGAGTTGTACGGACTCACGACGTAGCCGGTCTGGCTCCAGTTGGCGGTCTCGCCCGACACCGCATTGACGCCGTCGACCGAAATCACGGTCAGAATCTCCGCCGGCTGGTTGCTGCGGATGTTGACCTGGTATTCGTTGCCGGGCTTGCCGACGACGTAATAGCGGCCTGCGTGGTAATGCACCGGCAGCGTGCGGTTCTCGGCGCGGTCGTAAATCGTCACGTCGGCGACACTGCCCACCGCCAGCGCCTGGCCGGCGGTCCCGCACAGCATGAGTGCTGCAATTAGCGCTTTTTTCACGGTTTTTTCTCCTGGGGTCGAACATCAAGTCGATGTCAGCGCTATAAACGGTCGGCCGGCCGCATCGGGGTTAAGCCGGCTTGACGTGCCTCAATAACGAGCCAGAATCCGGCTTGAAGCGGCCCGACCGCCTCTCTATACTCGAATCAAACCGCTACCAATCGGGAGGAAGTTCGCGATGCCCAAATACGCTACGGATGCGATCCGCACCATTGCCCTGGTCGGTCATGGGGCAGCCGGCAAGACCACGCTGGCCGAGGCGCTGCTGCACAAGTCGGGAGCCATTCCCGCGCCCGGCAGCGTCGACAAGGGCACCACGGTCTGCGACTTCGACCCGCTCGAGAAGGAGTTCAAGCATTCGCTCGCGAGCGCCATCGTCAACTTCGCGCATCGCGACACGCATATCCACCTGATCGACACGCCCGGCTATCCGGATTTCCTCGGCCAGTCGCTCAATGCGCTCGCGGCGGTCGAAACCGTGGCGGTGGTCGTCAACGCACAGAACGGCATCGAGATGGTGACCCAGCGCATGATGCAGTGGGCGCGCGACCGCGGGTCATGCCGCATGATCGTCATCAACAAGATCGACGCCGAGAATGTCGACCTGCCCGGGCTGCTCGCGAACATTCAGAACGCATTCGGCAGGGAATGCCTGCCGATCAACCTGCCCGCGGGCGGCGGCATGAAAGTCGTCGACTGCTTTTTCAACCCCGCGGGCGAGTCGGATTTTTCGTCGGTTGCGGACGCGCACAGCGCACTGGTCGACCAGGTGGTCGAGGTGGACGAAAAGCTGATGGCGCTCTACCTCGAGCAGGGCGAGGTCAGCCCCGAGCAACTGCACGCGCCGTTCGAGCAGGCACTGCGCGACGGCCACCTAGTGCCGGTGTGCTTCGTGTCGGCGCGCAACGGCGCGGGCGTCGCCGAGCTGCTCGATGTCTTCGCGAAATTGATGCCGAACCCGGCCGAAGGCAATCCGCCGCCGTTTTACAAGGGCGAAGGCGCAAACGCAGCGGAAATCCGCGCCGAGCCCGATCCGGGAAAACACGTGATCGCGCATGTTTTCAAGATCGTGATCGATCCGTTTGTCGGCAAGCTCGCCGCATTCCGCGTGTTCCAGGGCACGGTCCGGCGTGACTCGCAGCTTTTCATCGGCGACGGCCGCAAGCCGTTCAAGGTCGGGCATTTGTTCATGCTGCAGGGCAAGGAGCATATCGAGACCGACGCGTGCGTGCCGGGCGATATCGCGGCGGTGACCAAGGTCGATGAAATCATGCTCGACGCAGTGCTGCACGATTCGCACAATGAAGACCAGATCCATCTCAAGCCGATGCAGTATCCAGTGCCGATGCACTCGCTCGCGCTGGAATTGAAGCGCCGCGGCGACGAGCAGCGCCTCTCCGAAGTGCTGCACAAGCTCGCCGCCGAAGACCCGTGCTTCCGCGTCGACCACAGCGGCAACGAGACCGTGGTGAGCGGCCTGGGCGACCTGCACATGCGCTACATCCTCGACAAGATGCAGAAGCAATACCATGTCGAGGTCGCGACCAAGCCGCCGCGCATACCGTACCGCGAAACCGTCACGGCCAAGGCCGAAGGCCATCACCGCCACAAGAAACAGACCGGCGGCGCCGGCCAGTTCGGCGAAGTTTATTTGCGCATCGAGCCGCTCGCGCGCGGCAAAGGCTTCGAGTTCGTCGACCAGGTCAAAGGCGGCACCATACCTTCGCAGTTCCTCCCGGCGGTCGAGAAAGGCGTGCGCGAAGTGCTTAATGCAGGACCGCTGGCGGGCTACCAGATGCAGGACGTGCGCGTGATTGTCTACGACGGCAAGCACCACCCGGTCGATTCCAAGGAGGTCGCGTTCGTTTCCGCCGGCAAGAAAGCGTTTCTCGACGCGATACTGAAGGCGCGGCCGATCGTGCTCGAGCCCATCGTCAACATCGAGATCAATGCGCCGGAAGCCAACATGGGCGACATCGCCGGCGACATTTCCGCCAAGCGCGGCCAGATCAGCGGCACACAGAGCGTCATGGCGGGAATGGTGACGATAGCCGGCCACGTGCCGCTGTCGGAGCTCAACAACTACCAGGCGCGGCTCAAATCGGTGACCGCGGGGCAAGGATCGTACGTGATCGAGCTGAGCCACTACGAACCGGTACCGCCTAACGTGCAGCAGCAGCTCGCCTCACAGCACAAGCACGTGGACGACGAGCAATAGAGCGAGCGAACGGGTCAGCCGTCGCGTTTTTTCAGCGCATCCGTGCGAAAACTGATCACTGCTTCGGGATCGACCTTGACGTGGATCACCGCCGGCTTGCCGCCGGCCATCGCCTGCCTGACCGCGTCCGCGGTCTCGCCCGGCGCGGTCACGAAATAGCCGTTGCCGCCGGTGAGCTTCATCACTTCGTCGAAGCGCGGGCTCAGCACGTGCGCGCCGATGAAACGATTGTTGTAGAAATCGCGCTGGTAGGCGATCTCCGAGCCCCACGTGCCGTTATCCATCACGATCGCGATGGTATTGATGTTGTGCATCACGGCGGTGTTCATTTCGCCCATGGTCATGCCGAAACCGCCGTCGCCCATCAGCGAGATCACGGTGCGCTTCGGCGCCGCGACTTTCGCGCCCAGCCCCGCCGCGTAGGAAAACCCGATATTGCCGCAATCGAGCGGCGTGATCAGCGACGGCACTGTGTAGTACGGCAACTGATCGGTCGCCTGCAGCCCGGTCGTTCCGGCATCGACGGTGAACAGCGCATCGCGCGGCGCGATCTTGCGCAGCTCGGCGTAGATCACGTCCGGGTGCAGCGGCTTTTGCGCGCTCGCGCCGGATTGCTCGCGGCGCTTCAACAGCTCGCCGCGGTCCCGGCGGAACTTGTCGTTGCGCGCCTGCCACGGCGCCTTGCCGGCGGGGATCGCGTCCATGCTGTCGGCGAGCGCGCCCGCGATCATGCCGGCATCGCCGGCGATGCCGAGCGTCACCGGGAAATGACGTCCGATCGCGATCGGATCGATGTCGACCTGCACGATCTTCGCCGCAGGCGAGAGGTCGTCGTATCTGTAGCGGCTCGTGTTGAAGCCGAATCGCGTGCCGAGCGCGAGCACCAGGTCCGCCTCGCGCGTGAGGCCGCTTGCGACCGGATTGCCGCGCGCCCCCATGCCCCCCGCATACAACGGATGATCCACCGGCGCGAGGTCGCCGTGTCCCGCCGAAGTGGTGATCGGCAGCTGCAGCTTTTCGGCAAGCTTGAGCAGGCTCGCCGTGCCGCGCCCCCATTTGATGCCGGCGCCGGCATGGATCACCGGCGTTCTGGCGGCGAGCAGCATGGCCTTGATCCTGTCGAGTGTCGCGCGCTCGACCGCGCCGCCCGCCAGCGCCGGCTGGCTGCCTCGCGGCGGGATCGTGACGTCGACGTCGTGATTGAACAGGTCGCGCGGGATCTGCACCACCACCGGTCCGCGCCGGCCCGAGTTCGCGATGCGGAATGCTTCGAGTATGAACTCCGGGATGCGTTCCGGCCGCGGCACCGTGAATACGCGCTTCGTGACCGGCAGGAACACCGTGTGCTGATCGATCTCCTGGAACGCATCGCGCCCGAGGTGCTCGGTGGAAGGCAGCCCGGTGATCGCGACCACCGGCGAATACGCCATCTTCGCCGCGGCGAGCCCGAGCACCATGTTGACCGCGCCCGGCCCGGCCTGGCCGCAGATGAAAAGCCCCGGCGTCTGCGTCACACGCCCGTAGGCATCCGCCATGTGTGCACCGCAGTTCTCGTGGCGCACGCCGATGTATTCCATGTCTTTCGCGTCGTAGAGCGCGTCGTACATCTCGAGCGTGCTCGAGCCCATCAGCCCGAACACTTTGGTGACGCCCGCCGCGCGCAGCGCCGCGATCGCGGCGACGCCGCATTTCATTTTTGCCATCACCCCTCCCTGATCAAATCTTTCACCGCAAAGGACGCGAAGAACGCGAAGGAAAATCGAATAAGAAAGAAACTTCTAAACAGCGGCCATCACGTTGAAAGACGCTTTGCAGGCGGTCTTCCGCCTCCCGCCTCTCACTTCTTCCCCAGCACTTCCGGATTCAGCACGTTGACCGGCTTGCCGGCCGCAAAGCCGAGGATGCCGTCGATCGCGGCGCCGTAGTACGACTCGTACGTGCCCTGCTCGACGTAGCCCAGATGCGGCGTGCAGAGCGCGTTCGGCAGCTTGAGCAGCGGATGGTTGCCGCCGATGACCGGCTCGTCCTCGTAAACGTCGACCGCGGCGATACCCGGCCGGCCTTGCTTGAGCGCTTCGATGAGCGCGCCTTCGGCGATGATCGGCGCGCGGCTGGTGTTGACGATCAGCGCGGTGGTTTTCATGCGCGCGAGATCGGCGGCGGTGACGATGCCGCGCGTCTCCTTGTTGAGCGGAATGTGCAGGCTGATGACGTCCGCGCTCTCGAAAAACGCCGCGCGGCTCGCCGGCACCGCAAAGCCCGCTGCGCGCGCCTTGGCGAGCGAGCCCTCCCTCCCCCAGCACATCACTTGCATGCCGAAGGCCTTGCCCACCTGCGCCACGCAACTGCCGATGCGGCCGAACGCATAGACTCCCAGCGTCTTGCCGTGCAGACCGGTACCCACGGTGGTCTGCCACACGCCCTGCTTCAGCTGCTGCACTTCATGCGGGATGTGGCGCAGGCTCGCCAGAACGATCGCCCAAGTCAGTTCGGCCGTCGGATACGGGCTACCGCTGCCGGCGGCGGCGACGACGATGCCTTTTTCGGTGCAGGCGGCAACGTCGATGTGGTTGGTGTTGCGCCCGGTCTGCGCGATGAGCTTCAACTTGGGCAGCTTCTCGATCACCGCGCGCGGAAACGGCGAGCGCTGTTGCGTGAGCACGACCGCCTCGGCGTCCTGCAGCCGCACCGCAAGCCTGGCCGGATCTTTTTCGGTGTCGTGGAACACGACTACTTCGTGGCTCTTGAGGCGCTGGAAACTATTCAGCTTGCGGAATGCATCCTGGTAATCGTCGATCACTGCGATTTTCATTCAATGCTCCTCCTGGGAAATCCGTATTATGCGCGCCCGCCGCGATTCAGAACGCCGCCGCCCGCCAGCATCAGCGCATTGACCCAGAACACCGGCGCCACCCCGAACACCGAGCCGATCGAGCCGAACACGACCGGCACCGCGATGTGGGTGAAGTTATTGATGGTCAGCCGCAAACCGAGGGCTTCTCCCGACCTGCCCTGCGGCGAATGGGCGTACGTCAGCATCATCGACAGCGGTTGACCGCAACCGAGCGCCAGCCCAAGCATGAATCCGGCAAGCGCCAGCAGGGTTGCGTCCTTGAGCATGGGAAACACCAGATAGGTTGCCCCGCCGAGAAACAGCGAATAAGTGAGCAGCGCCACTTCGCTGGTTTTCCGGATCAGTGCCGGCATCACGATACGCACCACAAATGCGGCGGCAGCGACCATGCTCAGCACGAAGCCGATCGCCGAGGCGGACAAACCGATCGAATGACCGTAAATCGGCATGTAGAACTGGAACAGGTCGGTGCCGGTCAGCACCATGCCGCTCGTGATCATGGTCCGGCGCAGCGCCGCATTCGCGAGCAGACTCTGCGCATCCGCAAACTGGCTTAGCTGGGGTTCCGGTTGTGGTTCCTTGCGTGACGCATCCTTCAGGTTTTTGGAAAATATCTGCGTGAGTACCGGCACAATCGCCACCGCCGCCAGCGCAAGATAAGTCAGGCGGTAGCCGAAATGATCGATCGAAAATCCGGCAAACAGCGGCCCGATAAAGCCGCCGACCGCGATCATCAGGCTGTAGTTGCTGAAATTCCGGGTGCGGCTCTCCCCCTTGCTGATGGCGCCGAGCAGGCTCTGCACCGAAACGTGGTAGAACACATACGACAGGCCGAACAGCGCCGCCGACATGAAAAGCGCGGGCAACACCGGAAATACGGGCGGCAGCAGCAAGCCCGCGATCAGGCCGATCGAGCCGACCAGCATCGGCAGCCGCGGGCCGAGCCGGTCGGAAAGCTTGCCGGCATACAGCGCGAGCAGCGCCGGAAACAACGCGTACATCGCGATCAGCACACCGACCCAGAACTGCTGCGCGCCGAGATCAAGCGCAAACAGCGAAACGATGACCCGGCTCGCGCGCAAGCAAGTCACGTTGCATAGCGCAACCAGAAAAATGATGTATATCGTCATCGGCTCTGCGGAAGTACTGCAGAAAAGCGCCCGCTGTGCGGGCGCGGCGCATCGTTCGCATTGATGCGCGGGCGGCTCAAACCCCAGCCGCAACTATAGCAGAATGCGGCGTAGCCACGCCGGCACCGTTCACATAGAATCCGACACGCCATGACATTCACGCTGCGCGCGCTGCGCCATCGCAATTTCGCATTGTTTCTTTCCGGCCAGAGCTGCGCGCTGATCGGCTACTGGATACAGCAGCTCGCGGTGAGTTGGCTCGTTTACCGGCTCACTGGGTCGGCGACCCTGCTCGGCGTATTGAGCTTCGCCGCCAACCTGCCGGTGCTGCTGCTCGCGCCGTTCGCCGGCCTGTGGTCGGACCGCCTCAATCGTCACCGCATGATGCTCGCGACCCAGGTGCTCGAAATGCTGCAGGCAGTCGCGCTCGCCGCGCTCGCGTTTTCCGGGGTGATCGCGACCTGGCACATCATCGCACTGACGATGTTGCTCGGCGCGTGCGTCGCGGTCGAACTGCCGATGCGCCACGCCTATCTGCTCGAACTCGTCAGCGACAAGCAGGACCTGCCGAACGCGGTCGCCATGACTTCGCTCGTCGCCAACTGCGGTCGTCTGATCGGCCCGGCGGTTGCCGGTGTGCTGATCGGTCGCTACAGCGAGGCGACTTGCTTTCTGATCAACGCGCTCACCTACGTCGCGGTGCTGGTGAGCTTTGCATTCATCCGCGTTCGGCCTCAGCCCGCTGCCGCGTTGCACCCGCCGGCGCTGCACGGACTCAAGGAAGGCCTCGCCTACGCGTGGCGCACGGTCCCGATTCGGCTGCTGCTGATGCTGCTCGCGGTGGTCGCATTCAGCGCGGCGCCGTATGGCACCCTGATGCCCGCGATCGTGCATGAGGCTTTTGCCGGCGACGCTGAAACCCTCGGCTTCCTGGTCGGCGCGGCGGGGATGGGTGCGGTGTGCGGCACGCTGCTGCTCGCCTCGCGCCGCAACGTGCGCGGGTTCACGCGGATCATCTCGACGGCAGCGCTGATCGCGGGTTGCGCGCTGATCGCCCTGTCATGGTCGCGGCTGCTCGCGCTCTCGCTGGCGTTGATGGCGGCGATCGGCTTTAGCATCCTGGTAATTTCAGTGTCGGTCAACATGATTCTGCAAACCATCGTCGACGACGACAAGCGCGGCCGCGTGATGAGCCTGTATACCGCGGCGTTTCTCGGCGTGGTACCCATAGGCGGCCTCACCGCCGGCATGCTCGCCGACCGCATCGGGGCGATGATGACCGTCCTCGCCGGCGGCGTGACGTGCGTGCTCGCCGCGCTTTATTTATTGAGACAATTGCCCCTGCTGCGCCGGCACATACGGCCGCTCTACGCGCGGCTCGGCATCAGCGCCGAGTGATTACTTCATTTTCTCCTGCTTCATCGACTCGTCCATGTTTTTGCTCCATTGCTTCGCCGCGCCGCGGGGCTCGTCAAGCCAGCCGTTCAGGCAAAGGGATGTGTATAATCGCCGCGGTTCACGACCTGGTTTTATATGGCGCATAAATCTTCCGCCGTAATACACCCCGATGCTCAGGCAATCCGAGCGCGCGTGTTGCGCGGCATCGCCGGCAACCGCACTGCGGGACTGCACTTCCCGGGTTATTTTCTCGATATCCAGTGGCAGGAAGTCGGCGGCGAGACGGCGCGCCTGGCGATCGCCGACGGACCGCATTGCCGCGACGCGAACGGCGGGATCGATGTCGCCGCGCTCGCGATCCTGGCCGATACCGCGCTCGCAACCACCGCGCGGCTCAAAGTCGCGCCCGGCGTGCGGCTCGCCACCATCCATCTGCAGCTCCAATTCACCGGTGCGCCGGCCACCGGCGACATCAGCGCGGCGGCGCGACTGCTCGGCTTCAGCGCCGGCACCGCGCTGCGCCAATCGTTGTCGTCGGCAACCTTGTCGGCAAATGGCACCGCAGTGTGCCATGCCAGTGGCGGGTTTGTCGTGCTCGATCCGCCCCCGGGCGTGACGCTCGCACCGCTGCCGTGGCAGCACGTCGAGGCGCCTGCGCCAGCACCGGTCGACGCGGGCGTGCTCGCCGCACACGAGCGCGCGATCCTCAAAGCGTGCGACGCGGCGCTCGCCAAGGCGTCGCCGCAAGCATCATTCATCCGGCATTTCTGGGGCGGCGTGTCGCAGCGCACCGCGAACGGCGCGCGCAACCGCGTCGTCATCGGCCCGCATCTCGGCAATCGCGTCGGGCATGTGCAGGGCGGGATATTGTTCGGCATCGCCGCTGCCAGCGCGGGCGCGGCGGCGCCGGCAACGATGATGCTGTCGAACGTGTCGGCGTGGTATATCAGCCCCGGCCACGGCCGGGCGCTGGCGGTGAAATCGCGCGTCGTGCATGCGGGGCGCACGGTCGCCGTGATACGCACCGAAATCAAGACCGCGGCCGGCGAGCGCGTGCTCGAAGCGGTCACTCATCATGTCGCGCGCAAGCGCGCGCGCCCGCCGGAAACATCCACCGGCGGCGCGGCGGCGCGGCGGCGCAGTATCGCACCGCCATCTTTCGACTGAGGAGCGAGGACATGCAATCGCGCTGGCGCCTCGACGGCAAGCTCGCGCTGATCACCGGCGGCACCCGCGGCATCGGGCTCGCGACCGCCGAGCAGTTGCTCGATCTCGGCGCGCAGGTTTTCATCGTTGCGCGCGACGCTCAGGCCGTCGCTGCGCAGGTTGCGCGTTGGCGCGCGCAGGGCAGGCCCGCGCGGGGCATGGCCGCGGATCTCGCCGACGCGCCCGGCCGCGAGCAGGTCATCGCGCGGATCGCACAAAGCTGGGGTAAGCTCGACGCGCTGGTGAACAACCTCGGCACCAACGTCCGCGGCCTGCTCGCGCAATACTCGCCTGACGACTACCGCCGGCTGTTCGAGGCGAACGTCATGTCGGTGTTCGATCTGTGCCGGCTCGCCTATCCCCTGCTCAAGCAGGCAAAGGGGAGCGCGGTGGTCAACATCACTTCGGTCTCCGGCCTCGCGCACGCACGCAATATCGCCGCCTATGGCTCGACCAAGGCGGCCGTGATCCAGCTCACCAAAAGCCTGGCGGTCGAATGGGCGCCCGACTCGATCCGCGTCAACTCGCTCGCGCCTTGGTATATCCGCACCGATCTCACGCGCCCGGTATGGGAGAATGAGGAACTGCTTGCCGCGATCCTCGCGCGCACGCCTATGGGCCGCATCGGCGAGCCCGCGGAAGTGGCCGCCGCGGTCGCCTTCCTGTGCATGCCGGCATCCGCGTACATTACCGGGCAGTGCCTCGCCATCGACGGCGGCTACTCGGTCTATGGTTTCTGAGCGGCCCGCCCCGGGGCGGGTATGGCATGGCGTGATCGAATCGCGCGCCGCGCCCGCGCGTGCTGCGTTACTCGGCGCTGATCCTGGCGTCGCGCACGACCTTGGTCCACTGCGCGATTTCGGTCTTGATGAAAGCGGCGAACTGCTCGGGCGTGCTCGAGGTCGGCTCGGCGCCTTCGCCCGCCAGCCGCTCGCGCATGTCGGGTGAGCGCATAGCCTGTGCGAGTTCGCTGTTCAGCCGCACGATGACGTCGCGCGGCGTCGCCGCCGGCGCCAGCACGCCGAACCATGAAGTGACGACGTAGCCCGGCAACCCGGCTTCGATCACGGTCGGCAGCTCGGGCACGGTCGCGGTGCGCTTCGCGCCGGTCACCGCCAGTGCCCGCAAACGGCCGGATTTGACTTGCGGCAGCGCTGCCGTGAGATTGCAAAACATGAGCTGCACCTGGCCGCCGATCAGATCGGTCAGCGCGGGCCCGGTACCCTTGTATGGCACATGCACGAGGTTGACGCGCGCGAGGCTTTTGAACAACTCACCGGCCAGGTGCGTCGCGTTGCCGCTGCCCGCCGATGCGTAGTTGAGCTGCCCGGGCCTCGCGCGCGCCAACGCAATCAACTCTGTCACCGATTTCGCCGGCAGCGACGGATGCACGATGATCACGTACTGGCCGGTTGTGACCAGGCTCACCGGCGCGAAATCGCGCGTGAGGTCGTAATCGAGCTTGCGGTAGAGCCCGGTGTTGATCGCGTGTGCCGGCGTGCCCATGAACAGCGTGTAGCCGTCGGGTGCCGCTTTGGCGGCAATCTCCGCTCCGAGATTGCCGCCGGCGCCGGCCCGGTTATCGACGATCAGCTGCTGGCCGAGTTGCTCGGTGAGTTTCTGCGCGACGATGCGCGCGACGATATCGACCGCGCTGCCCGGCGATGACGCCGCAATCAGACGCACCGGTTTGGCCGGATAGCTCTGCGCCGACGCGGACTGCAGCAGCAGTCCACACGCCAGCACGGCTGCGAACTTCATCACCCATCGCACGTAACCTGCTCCTCGTTATTTCGACTTGCCGCCGCCCCGCACGATGAAGCTGTAGCTGAGGTTGATGCCCACCGCATGCGGATTGGTCCACATCATGCAGTAATCTTGCGCTGCACGCGACGTGTATTCACCGTGCAGGTGGCGCACGTTCCTGCGCACCGGGTAGGACATCTTGTCGCCGGCATGGTAATGGATGTTGAACTGCGCTGTTTGTTGCGCGGTGAACACATAGGCAAGCTGCTGACCCGCGGCCAGCTTGAGACACTCCTTGCGCGACTCTTTGGCCGGCAGCCTGACGTTCTTGCTGTGCGCGCCGGGCGGCATCGCGGTCTCATGCGCGAACGCGCATGACGGCAACCATGCGAGCGCCGCCGCCAGGCACCTTACTCGGGCCTGGCGCCCGATGCCTTGACGACTTGCGCCCATTTCCTGATCTCGGTCTTGATGTACGCGCCGAACTGCTCGGGGGTGGAGCCGACGATCTCGAAGCCCAGCCCTTCCAGCCGCTGGCCGACGTCGGGCAGCTTGAGGAGCTTGACGAGTTCGCCGTGGAGGCGGCGGATGACGGGCTTCGGCGTGTTGGCGGGGGCAAGCACGCCGTACCAGGCGGTCGCCTCGAATTTCGGGAATCCCTGCTCCGCTATGGTCGGCACCCCCGGCAGCGCCGCCGAGCGCTCGCTGCCGGTCACGGCAAGCGGGCGCAGCTTGCCGGACTTGATATGCTGCAGCGTGGAAGAAAAGCCGCTGAACATGAGCTGCACATGCCCGCCCAGAAGGTCGGTTACCGCCTGCCCGCTCCCCTTGTACGGCACATGAACCATCCGGGTGCCGGCGAGATTGTTCAGCAGTTCGCCGGTGAGATGTCCCACACTGGCCACGCCGGCCGAGGCGAAATTGACCGGTTTTTCCTTCGCCAGCACGAAGAGCTCGTGCAGGTTCCTGGCGGCGACCGACGGATGCGCGACCAGCACGTTGGGCGACGATGCCAGCTGGGTGATCGGGGCGTAATCCTTGACTGGATCGAACGGCAGCTTCGCATACAGGCTCGGCCCGATGGCGAGATTCGCGATATAACCGAGAACGATGGTGTGGCCGTCGGGCGCGGCGTGCGCCACGATCTCCATGCCGATGTTGCCGTTTCCGCCGGGGCGGTTGTCCACGACAACCTGTTGGCCGAGCGCCTCGGCGAGCCTCTGGCTGAGGATGCGCGCCAGCGTGTCGGTACTGCCGCCGGGGGCAAACGGCACGACGAAGCGGATCGGCCTGGTCGGATACGATTGCGCCCAACCCTGGCCGCAATACAGCGCAGCCATGCACGCCACGGCTGCCGCAACCCACCAACGATGTTTCATGTCCCGTCCTTGCCGTGCTGCTTGAATTATGGTTTTTTGGTCAAGCGGTCGTCGGCGCGCCAGCGTTCCCACGCGAAGCGCTGATCTGCGCGGAGGCTTTCGTCTTCCAGCATTTTGCGCACCAGCGCGGTGACCTCGGATTCATAGTATTTCCTGCGCTTCTCGAAGCCCCAACGGTGCCCGAGCGGAAACACCGGCGATTTGAGTATGTCCTTGAATTTCATGTGCCGCTTTCTGCTGCGTGGTTAAAACCAATCTCGCAATACCAAGCCAACAATTAACCGCGGATACACGCTCTCACGGCCGCGGTTCGGGCAGCACCGTTACGCCGATCATCGAGTCACGCGTCACCAGCGCCGCCAGCTCCGCCTCGCTCAGCCGCTCGGTGCAGCGCGGCCGCTGCGGCAGCACCATGTAGCGCGTGTCGGCGGTGCTGTCGACGACGCGGATTTCGATGTCGCCGGGCAGTGCAGTACCGAACTCGGCGAGCTTGCGTGCGAGATCGTCCTCGCTGATCAGGCCCGTCTCGAGCGCCAGCTGGCGGATCACGCGCACCCAGCGCTCGTAGTAGCCGAGGCCGAAATAATCGTCGCCCGGCAGCGACTCGATCGCCCGCCGCATCGCGTCCACAGTGAAATAGCCGCTTTCCGGGTCCGTAAGCAGCCGCATCACGGCGTCCACGCGCTGGTCGAAGAACGTGCGTTCGTGTTCGCTGAGATCGACCGGGCCGGCCGACAGGCCGCCCAGATCGTGCACACCGCGGGTCATGGTCATGCTCGCTATACCTGTACTCTAAGTATAGCGCAGCAAGCGCAGGGCTAGCGCCCCGGGACGGACGGCTTGCGTGGTGCGGCGATGAGCTGCGCGCGATCCTTGAGCAGCGGCTCGAGCGTCTTGCCGGCGGCGACGTAAGTCCACGCCGCGAGGCTTTTCTCGAGCTTGAGCCGCTCGTCGAGTTTCTTGAGGTCGTCGGCAAACTGCTTGTCGCGCCGCGCTTTATCCTCGGCTTTCTCGTTTTTTTCGGCGCGGCGTTCGCGCGGCGGCTCCCCGGCGACCGCAACCGACAGATAATAGTCATCGCCGCCCGGCTTCCGGGCAAGCTTGATGGTGTAGGAAAGGTTGTCGAAGGTCTCGGCGACGATGGTGCGTGGCTTTTCAAAGCTTTCCGCTTTGACGTCGATCGCGACATCAACAAACGCGAGCGAAGCAAGCGCGTTGACGGCGGCGACCGCGGTGCTCGCATCGAGCTGGCCGCCGCCGGCCGCGAATTTCCACTGCCCATACTCCTCGCCGCGCGTGATTTTCCACTGCACGCCCTCGCCGCTCGCGGTAAGCGACTTGATGCGCTCAGCCTTGAAAAAATCCTTGGCAAGCCACTGCGCGGGATTCGCGTCGGCGTTTTTCAACGCCTCGGAAATCACGAGCACGCTCTGATTGCCGGGGCTCAAAACATAACGTCCGACGGGGATTTCCTGCTTGATCGGCAGCGGACTGTCTTCAATCTTGATAACTTTCTTGCCGAGCAGCAGGCTGCCGATCACCTTGCCGCCCTTGTCGCTCAACTCGAGCAGTGTCCCGGCGCTGTCCGCGCTCTTGGCATCCTTGCCCGGCCGGACCAGGTTGAGCCGCGGCAGGAGTGCAGCGCCGACGTTCTCGGTTTGCACCACTTTGAGATCGGGCAGCTTCACCAGCAGATCGCCGATATCCTGATAGTTTGCGCTGTAATCGCCGCGTTGTTTGACGCTCCAGCGCCGATCCTTGAGCGTGAGCGTGACCTCTCCTTTAGCGTCGATGAAGCGAATCTGCGCGACATCGTTGACCGGCAGCTTGTCGAACAGCTTGGAGCCGATTTTGGCATCGGCGCTGCGCCACGCGGCAAGATCCTGCCAGAACAACGCGAGCCCCACGCCGCCGAGCGCCAGCACCAGGCCGAGCAAAACCAGAAAGCTCTTGCGGTTCATTTTGTGACCACCTTTCGCCTGCGCGCAACCGCGAGCCCGATGCCGAGCATCACCACCAGCAGCGGGACCAGACCGATATTGACGACCTTGGTCCAGAACTGCAGCGCGTCGCTCTCGACGCGCAGGTTCTTGCGCAGCTCCTTGAGATCCTTGCGGGTCTCGATCGCCTTCTTCTTGAAGTTCTCGACTTCCGCCTGCTGCTCCGGGGACATGACCGAGGCCTGCGCGCTGGCGCGCTGTTTCTGCATGGCGACGAGCTTCTCCTGCGTTTGACTGAGGCTGTCCTCGAGTTCCTTGATCTTGCCGAGATAGCTCTGCTGCGCGCGCGCTTCCATTTGCTGGACCACGGCGAGCGGCCGCGTGAATGCCGCGCGGCTGCGTAGTTTGGTGAGGTCGAAATCGCCGGCCACCTGCTCGACCAAGCTTTGCGCAAAATTAAGGTTGCCGTTGCGCGGCACGACCAGCCGCTGGCCGAAGACTTCCTGCACTTCGACTGCAGCGCCGTCGGTCAGCATATCGACGTCGGACACCAGCACCACCGAGTTCTCCTGCGCCGATTCCTTGAGCTGCGGCTCGGTCTTGGCGTCCTTAGTCTCGGCCCCGGATTTTTTCGGGTCTCTGGACGGCGGCGCGTAGGGTTTGGGCTTGCCTTCGGGGAAAGCGGTCTTGAATTTGCCGGTGAGCCGCAGCGCGAGCGTGTACGGCGAACCGGACGGCTGGAAGCCGCGCGTCGACGGCTCGCCCGACAGCGTCGCGATGATCAGATCGACCAGCATCGAGTTCGGCGAGGTCTGTGCGAGCACCGTCTCGGTCAGCCCCTCGGCCGGCTTGCCGGTGAACACGCTCGCGAACGGCATCAGCATGGTGCCGACCTGGCTTGTGACCACGTCGTCCTTGTTGAGCGCGTCGGGCGTCAGCGCCAGCAGCGTCGGCAGAATGCGCGGCCCGGCGCCGCTCGCGTAGGTCAGATCGGCGACCACTTTGCCCATTTCCATGCCGAACCCCCAGTGCTTGAGCAACCGGTAGAACGTCGACTGGCCGGCGTTGTTGCCGCCGAACGGATTCTGCATGTCGGGTTGCTGGTCGAAATACGCGTACGAATCGAGGAACGCGATCAGCTTGCCTCCACGCAAAATGAACTGGTCGAGCGCGTATTCGGTCGTCTCCGAAATATCGCGCGGATGGATCACCAGCAACACCTTGATGTCGTCGGGTATCTTATCGGCGGTGAGCTCGATTTTCTTGACGGTGAAGATATTCTGCAACTCGGTGGCGAGCGCCCACGGCGTGGTCGGCTGCTGTTTCAGCATCGGGTTCAACGGCCGCCCCAGCACCGGCAGGCCGCTCATGATGCCGACCACCGGCTTGCTGGTCGACGCCACGCGCGAGATCGCGCGCGTGATGTCGTACTCGAGCAGTTGCTCGCGGTCGGGTGCGAGCACCGGCAGCGCCGCCTTCTGATCGAGGAAGTTCACTGACAGCCCCAGGTAGAATTTTTCCTGGGTATTGGTCAACTGACCGTCGATGCCGTCGAGCGTGGCCGAGTCTTCGGCGTCGGAATCGGGCTCGGGATTGAGCTTCTCGATGATGACTTTGCCGTTACCCGCGCGCCTGTATTCACCCAGCAGGTCTTCGACGCGCTTGGCAAACGTCTTGAGACTGACCGGTAACGCGCTGCTGCCCTGCGAGTAGTAGTAACGGATCTTCACCGGCGCTTCGAGTTTGGACAGGATCGCCTTGGTGCCGGGCGACAGCGTATAGACGCTGCCCTGCGTCAGATCGACCCGCAGGTTGAGCGCGCTGATGATGAAGTTGACCGCAATCAGGATCACCAGCATCGCGACCACGCCGCCGGCGGAATAGAGCATCGATTCGAGGTGCTTTTTATGCATGACTGGTCTCCTCGCCCCTCAGCCCGCGCGGTGACCGCGGATGATGACGCCGGTGGTAAACAGCGCGAAGCCGATCAACGAGACGAAGAACACCACGTCGCGCAAATCGATCACACCACGCTGGAAGCCCTCGAAATGCGTCATGACGCTGAACGCGGCGATGGTCTGCACCAGCACCGGGCTCGCCCAGCGCACCAGCAGGTCGGTGACCGGCGTGAAGCCAGCCAGGATCAGGAACAGGCAGATCATCACGGACACGATGAAGCTGATCACCTGATTTCGCGTCATCGCTGAGGTCATGCAGCTGATTGCGAGATAAGCGCCCGCGAGCAGCGCGCTGCCGACGTAGCCGGCGACGATCACGCCGTTGTCGGGATTGCCCAGCCAGTTGACGGTGATCCACACCGGAAAGGTGAGCGCGAGCGCGATGATCAGGAACAGCCACGACGCGAGGAACTTGCCGACGATCGCCTGCCAGGTCGTGACCGGCATCGTCAGCAGCAATTCCATCGTGCCGAGCCGGCGCTCCTCCGACCACAGCCGCATGCCGGCGGCCGGCACCAGGAACAGGTACAGCCACGGGTGCCAGGTGAAGAACGACACCAGGGAGGCCTCGCCGCGCTCGAAGAAATTGCCGACCGTGAACGTGAAGAACCCCGTGAGCAGCAGGAAGATGACGAGGAACACGTACGCCACCGGCGATGTGAAATAGCCGCCGAGCTCGCGCTTCATAATGGCTTTGATATTGATCCATGCGTTCATCGTGCCGCCCCTTTGACAGTATCGGGCAGCGTGATGCTGTGGAATACTTCGTCGAGACGGCCCTCCTCGACGTGAATTTCGTCGAGCTTCCAGTTTTCGTGCCGTGCGAGCTCGGCGATGCTGCCGGCGAATGCGCCGTTCACGCCACGCTCGCGCGGATAAGCACGCACCTCGGCTTGCGCACCGTCCTGAAACAGGATCTCGACCCTGGCGGCAAGCGCCGACAACTTTTCATCGAGCGTTGCAGCGGTAACACCGCGCGTTTTGAGACGCACCGCGCCGGCCAGCTCGGAGCGCGCTTTCAACTCCTGCGGCGTGCCGTTGGCGACGATCTTGCCGCGGTCGATGATGATGACGCGCGTGCACGCCGCTTCGATTTCTTCGAGGATATGGGTCGAAAACACGATTGCCTTGTGCTCGCCCATACGCTTGATGAGCCCCCTCACTTCGTGCTTCTGGTTGGGATCGAGTCCGTCGGTCGGCTCGTCGAGGATCAGGATGTCAGGGTCGTGGAGGATCGACTGAGCGAGGCAGGTTCGGTGCTTGTAACCTTTCGACAGCGTATCGATGGTCTGATACAGCACCCCGTCAAGGGAGCAGGTTTCGACCGCGCGCTGGATCGCTTTCTTTTTCACCTCGCCCGTGAGCCCGCGCAGTTCCGCGACGAAGCTCAGGAAACCGTGCACGGTCATCTCGGCGTAGCCCGGCGCATTTTCGGGCAGATAGCCGATGAGCCGCTTGGCGGCGATCGGGTTCTCGACGATGTCGAAGCCGCCCACCGTCACCCGGCCCGAAGTCGGCGGGTAAAACCCGGTCACGATGCGCATGGTGGTCGACTTGCCGGCGCCGTTCGGCCCGAGAAACCCGAGCACCTCGCCGCGCTCGACGCTGAAAGATATGTCATCCACGGCGCGCTTCGCGCCGAACGACTTCACCAGATTTTCGACCTTGATCATGGTTCTTCCTCCGTCGCGACGCCGGCAGATACGCCGGCCGCATACGATTTTTTGCCCGCTGCAGCGGAGTCGCACCGCACCTATCCGGTCCGCCGCTGCTTATTGACCAAGCGACCTTACGCGTGGTTCCCGGCCGGCGCGAATCCGGCATCCAAATCCCTGATTTGGCGGCAGCTCGACACGGATGGCGCAACAAAAAAGGCCTGCACGGCGGCAAGCCTCGGCGTAAAGGCCGCTATTATCGCAGGTTTCCGCCTGCCGGGGCAGCCTGCCTGAATGCCGAGTTGCGCCGTCACGGCGGACACCGGGTGGCGTCTGCAGCCCCGAATACATTATATTGACCAGGCAAGGCCGCCAGTTCCGCCTTCGTCAGGGAACCCCACGTCATGACAGTCATCGCATTGGCGCGTCGCGCCGCCTCGTGCCACTATCAGATTCATTTCCATGCCTTGCCGGCGGTGGCCGTTTGCGCGGCGCCCGCGGCGCGCGCAACGCGCCGCGACGGTGGTAATGCAGTCGGGTGACGCGGTGGCAGATGCAATCCTCGTCCTCAACGCCGGCTCCTCGAGCATCAAGTTCTCCCTGTTCCTCGAGCGCGCTCAGCAGCCCGAGCTCGCGTTGCACGGCCAGATCGAGGGGCTTTATACCGCGCCGCACTTCACCGCGATGGACGCGGCCGGTACAGAGATCAGCGCCCGCAAGTGGGGCGACGGCGCGAGTCTGGGCGATGCCGGCGCGATTGCCTACCTGATCGAATTCCTGCGCAGCCATCGCGACGATCACCGCCTGATTGCCGTCGGCCACCGGGTCGTGCACGGCGGACTCAAATACTCGGCGCCGACGCTCATCAACGCGGACGTGCTGGCAAGCCTCGAGAAATTCATTCCGCTCGCGCCGCTGCACCAGCCGCACAATCTGGCGCCGATCCGCATCATTACCGAGCGCGCGCCGCAGTTGCCGCAGGTCGCGTGCTTTGACACCGCGTTTCATCGCGCCCAGCCGGAGCTCGCGCAGGCGTTTGCGCTGCCGCCATCCATCACGGAGCGCGGCGTGCGACGGTACGGTTTTCACGGCCTGTCCTACGAGTACATCGCCTCGGTGCTGCCTCAATATGACACCAGGGCCGCGCGCGGCCGGTCGGTGATGCTGCACCTTGGCAACGGCGCCAGCATGTGCGCGATCAAGGCCGGCCAAAGCGTGACCAGCACGATGGGATTTACCGCCGTCGAAGGCCTGCCGATGGGCACGCGCTGCGGCGCGCTGGACCCGGGCGTGATGCTCTACCTGATGGACGAGCTGAAGATGGACGCGCGCGCGATCGAAAAACTCATCTACCAGCAGTCGGGGCTGCTCGGCGTGTCGGGCATCACGAGCGACATGCGGGTACTGCTCGCGAGTGATGATCCGCGCGCCAGGCTCGCGATAGATCTCTTCGTTTATCGCATCGGGCGGGAACTCGGCTCCCTCACCGCCGCGCTGGGTGGTCTCGACGCTTTGGTGTTCACCGCCGGTATCGGCGAGCATGCCGTCGCAATCCGCGAGCGCGTATGCCGCGACGCGGGTTGGCTCGGCGTGGAACTCGACCCTGCCGCCAACGCCGCCGGCGGGCCGCGCATCAGCACCTCCTCGAGTCGCGTGTCAGCATGGGTGATCCCGGCCAACGAGGAGCTGATGATCGCGCTGCATACGCGCAGTGCGCTCACCGCACGCTAGCGGGAAGCCGGGTGCCGACCCTGCCTCCACCCGGCGGCGCCGCAGAGCGCCCGCAATTATTCCGGCAGGCTGTTCAGGAAATACATCGCTTTGAGCAGCGTGCTCGGCTCGCCGAGCGGCCCGTACCAGCGCGCGTAAAGGTTGATGATGTCGCCGCTGCGGTAGAGCCGCGCGAGTTCGCGGTTGACCGCGAGCCGGAAATCGGCGTCGCGCCGCATCATCAGCGCATACGGCTCGTACGAGAACATCTCGTCGCTCAAGCGGTAGGAAGCAACGTCGAGCGCGCCCAGCGCGAGCCCGATCAGGATCATGCGATCGGATGCGTAGGCATCGATGGTGCCTTCGCGCAATGCCGCGAAACCCTCAGCATGGGTGTGCACGGCAACGATCTCCGCCTTGACCCGGGCCTGGTCGAGCGCGGCCTGGAGCACTTTCTCGGTGGTGGTGCCGGGAATCACGCTGATGCGCTTGCCGTTGAGGTCCTTGAGCGTCGCGATATTGGATCTGAGCTTGCTGATGTAGCTGCCGCCGTCGACGAAAGTCATGCTGCTGAAATCGACTTTTTCCTGGCGCGTCAGGGTGTGCGTCGTCGCGCCGCACTCGATATCCACCGCGCCTTTCATCACTGCCGGGATACGGGTTTCGACGTTCACCTTGACCCATTTGATAGTGAGTTCGGCGAGCCCGAGCTGCTGCTGAATGCCGTCGGCAATGCGCTTGCAGAGATCGATCGAATAACCCTGCGGCCGGTTGTCATCGCCGACGAATGAAAACGGCGCTGCCGCTTCGCTGTAGCCAAGCGTGATGGTTCTGGCGGCCTTGATTTTCTTCAGCACGCCCTGCGGCTCGGCGGCAATTGACGGCGCGGCGCACACGCATGCAAACACGAAGGCGAGAATTAAAGTTTTCAAGTGAGCTCCTTTTCATTGCGCAAAATCAAGGATTTCGTTCGTTCGCCATCCGCATCGCCGCTTGGACAGGAGGTGGTGCCGGGTGCAGGATTTGAACCCGCGACCTTCGGTTTACAAAACCGCTGCTCTACCAGCTGAGCTAACCCGGCAACGCGCAAATTATACCGCGCGGCCGCTGCCCAGACCGGGTATCAGGTGAATGCCGACTTACGACCGTGCGCTCAACGCGCCGGTTGCGGAATCGGCTCGAGGACGTTCTCGATCAGCCGCACGCGGTCGCCGACTTTGATGTCGGGCTCGGCTTCCTGCGTGACGAATCCGAGCTGGCCGTTGTCGTAGCGGACGGTGACTTCCCACACGCTGCGCGTGGTCGGTTCGCGCTGCACGCGTTGCGGGCCGCCGCGGCCGAGACTGAACAGCGGCACCGCCTGAGTTTCACTGCCCATGCCGCCGGCACGCGGTGACGATGTAATGCTCGGCAGCGTTTCACGTTCAGGCGCGACCGGTTTCTCGATGCGCCGGATGTTGTAGACCATGCCGCACTCGGGACACAGAATCACCTGCCTGGGCTTGGCGGCGGCCGGCGGCTGGTCTTCGGCGATCGCCGCCGTGACGGCAAGACACGCCGCAAGCATCACCGCAGCGGTACGATTATTGTTATAGATTTGAAACATGGTTGAGCACATGGGCCGGGAACAGTTGATAGGCTACACGCGCCGCCCTTTGCGGGCAACTTCGCGGGGCCAATAAAAAACGGCGGCATCGCTGCCGCCGTTAGCCCGAACGCGCGACCGGACAGGCAACCGGCTTCGCGACGTAGCCGTCACGCAGATTCCTGCAGCCTTCGCCGTATTTCTCGTAGATACTCTTGAACTGCGCGGTAGCGGGTCTTGCAAGAAAAGATTCGACTCCGTGAGCGCCCTGAACTACCATTTGCGCTACCGCTTCGCCGGAGCGGGTGCGTTGGCGTGCGTTCGCGCCGGACTTTTGTGGGGGAGATACAATGTTCAAGAAAATACGTTTGCCCTTGATGGCGGCGGGTTTGCTGTACGCCGGACTTCCAGCCTGGGGCCAGCAGAGTTTGCCCGAAGGCAAGGGCAAGGAAATAGCCGAGGCCAAATGCAACAGCTGCCATGCGTTGGAGGCGCGCGTGGGCAACGGATACACGGCCAAGGGCTGGGGCACCGTGCTGCGCATGATGACCAACCACGGCGTGCCGCTATCAAAAGGGGAGATCGCGACGCTCACGCCGTATTTGGCAAAGAACTACCCGGAAAAGAACAAGCCCGCCGCCGTGGTGGCCAAGGGGCCAGCCAAGGTCTCAATGAAGATTTTTCAAGCATCCACGCCCGGATCGCGGCCGCACGATCCGCTGGCGACGCGGGACGGATCGCTCTGGTATACGGGCCAGATGGCCAACGTGCTCGGCCGCGTCGATCCGAAAACCGGCAAAGTCAAGGAATATCCCCTCAAGACGCCTCACTCCGGACCCCATGGACTGATGGAGGACAAAGACGGCAACATCTGGTACACCGGAAACACCGGAGCGTTGATCGGCAAGCTCGACCCGAAGACGGGCGCAGACACCGAGTATCCGATGCCGGACCCGACCGCGAAGGATCCGCATACGCTGATCTTCGACCAGAGCGGCATCCTGTGGTTTACGGTACAAAACGCCAACCGCATCGGGCGGCTCGACCCGAAGACCGGCGAGATCAAGCTGCTCACGCCGCCGACTCCGAAATCGCGTCCCTACGGCATGGCGGTGAACTCCAAGGGCATGGTCTTCGTCGTTCAGTTTGGCACCAATAGCGTGGCAAGCATTGATCCGGCGACATTGCAAATCCGCGAGTACAAACTGCCGGATCCGGGAGCGCGCCCGCGGCGCATCGCGATCACGAGCGACGACCTCGTCTGGTACTCCGACTATGCGCGCGGATACCTGGGCCGTCTCGACCCCGCGACCGGCAAGGTGACCGAGTGGCAGTCCCCAAGCGGGCCGAAGTCCGCGCCCTACGGCATCTCGGCGATCAACGACGTCATCTGGTACAGCGAGTCCGAATCGACCCCGAACACGGTCGTGCGCTTCGATCCCAAGACCGCAAAATTCCAGAGCTGGGCGATCCCGGGTGGCGGCAACATCGTGCGCAACACCTCGGTCACGCCGGATGGGAACTTTGTGCTCGCCAACAGCCTGATCAATACGGTGACGCTGGTTACGGTCCCCAAAGTGAAATGACGGCCAGTGCCGCGCCGCCAGCGGGAAAATCGAGCGCGGATATCGGCCGTAGTTCCACGGCCTGTACGGCAAACCCCGCCCTCGCGGCGGGGTTTGCATTTCCGGGCCAGCCGAGATGCGGCCGGCGCGCCGCACACATCACGATCCGGCGAGCGCGCGCTCGAGAAAATCGAGCCGGTCCTGCCCCCAATAGGGAATGCCATTGTAATAATAAGTCGGTGAGCCGAATACGCCGCGCTTGAGCGCGTCGGCCGAGTTGCGCTCGAATTCGGCGGCGACTGCAGCCTGCGTCGCCGGCGCAAACAGCCGTTCGGCATCGATGCCGTTTTCGGCGGCGATCGCGATCAGGGTCGTGCGGTCGGCGGTATTGCGTTCCTCGACCCACAGCGCGGTCAGTATCGCCTGCGACAGCCGCTGGGCGTCGAGCCCCGCCTGCTGCGCGGCGATCACGAGATGCGTGGCCGGGCCATTGTCGAGCGGCCGGTCCTGCGGGTAATGGCGCGGCTTGAGATTGAGCGGCATGCCGAGATGCCGGCGCCAGCGGTCGAGCTCGAGCTGATGATAATCGCGGCGCGGCTGCACCCGCGTGCGCAGCGGCACGCCACCGGTCAACGGCACCACTTTCTGGAAATCGAACGGCCGCAGCACGATCCGCGCGCCATGGCGGCGCGCAATTTCGTAAAAACGCGGCCCGCCGAAATATGCCCACGGCGAGGACAGCGTGTAAAAGCATTCGATGGTTTTCATCACTCAGCGTTGTTCACACAACAGGCACCGCCTCGACACTCGGCATACCCGTGCCTATAATTAAATCATAACAAGGGGGAGTCCGGGGATGGGGATCAGTGTGCGTCGCCTGTCGGCGGCAGCTGGCGCCGAGATCACCGGCATCGATTTCACGCGGCCGCTCGCCGCTGATACGGTTAAGCAGCTACACCACGCGCTCGGCGAGAATTGCGTGCTGCTGTTTCGCGGCGCCAATATCTCGCCCGAGCAGCACCTCGCGTTCAGCCGGCATTTCGGCCCGCTTATTTGACGATCTGCAGCTTGGGCTTGCCGCCGTTGGTGGGCGGCGTGGGAGTGGATTCGCCGGCCGGCGCGGCGGCCGGCGCCGCGGGCTCGGGCGGGAAAAACAGCCCCTGACTGTTCTCGCGCGCGAAGATGCCGATGACGGCCTCGACCGGAATCGAGCACTCGCGCGACACGCCGCTGAAGCGCGCCGCGAACTGGATGATATCGTCGCCGATGGTAAGCCGGTGCGCCGCGTCGTGGCTGATGTTGAGCACGATCTCGCCGTCCTTCACGAACTCCATCGGCACGCGCGTGCGGGCGTCGACCTTGACCGACAGGTACGGCGTGAGGTTGCTGTCGCTGCACCATTCGTAAATGGCGCGGATCAGGTACGGCTTGGTCGAGCGTTCCTTGGCCATCGCGACCCGCCTACTTGCGCATTACCTTTTCGGAGGCGGTCAGCGAATCGATGAACGCCGGCCGGCTGAACAGGCGCTCGGCGTATTTCATCAGCGGCGCCGCCTGTTTCGGCAGCTGGATGTCGTAGTAGTCAAGCCGCCACAAGAGCGGCACGATCGCGACGTCGAGCATCGAGAACTCGTCGCCGAGCATGTATTTCTGCTTGGCGAACACCGGCGCGATCTGCGCCAGATTGTCACGGATCGCCGCGCGCGCCTTGTCGGCGCTGCGCTGGTTGCCTTTCTCCAAGGTTTCCACGTGCCTGAACATCTCGTTCTCGAAGCGGAACAGGAACAGCCGCGCCCTGGCGCGCATCACCGGATCGGCCGGCATCAGCTGCGGATGCGGAAAGCGGTCGTCGATGTACTCGTTGATGATGTTCGATTCGTAGAGGATCAGATCGCGCTCGACCAGCACCGGCACCTGGTTGTACGGATTCATCACCGCCAGGTCTTCGGGCTTGTTGTGCAGGTCGACGTCGACGATCTGGAAATCCATGCCCTTCTCGTACAGCACGTTGCGGCAGCGCTGGCTGAAAGGACAGGTGGTGCCTGAGTACAGGGTCATCATAATGGCTTCGCCGTGCGTGAATGGGGAACGGAAAACGGTAAACGGTAAACGGAAAAAACCGTTTGCCGCCTACGGTTCACCGTTCCCTGTTCACCGTTCGCGGAATTAATGGACATCTTTCCAGTATTCTTTCTTCAGCAGATACGCGAAGACAACCAGGATGCCCAGCAACAGCAGCACGTAGATGCCGATCCGCATGCGCTCCAAGCGCGCCGGCTCGGCCATGTACGTCATGTAGTTGACGAGGTCGGCAACCAGCTTGTCGTATTCGTGCGGCGTCATGGTTCCCGCGCTGCCGGGCCGGATGGTTTTCATCGCCCAGCGCTTCACTTCCTTGCCGTCCTTGTCCTTGCTGGCGATCTCGTCGACCCGCGCCACCGACTTGGCCTGCAGCAGCGCCGCCGTCGCAGCATCGTGCGAGTCGAACTCCTGCACCTCGACCTGATGCTGGCCGTTCAACTGCCACAGCACGTGCGGCATGCTCGAATTCTCGTAAACGAGGTTGTTCCAGCCGGTCGGCCGCACGGAATCGCGGTAGAACGCGCGAAAATAGCTGTAGAGCCAGTCGGATCCGCTGCCCGCCTCCGAGCTGCGTGAACGCGCAATCACGCTGAGGTCCGGGGTCGGGATATTGAATAATTCGCCGGCCTCGCGCGTTTTCAGCGCCACATTCATCGGCTCGCCGACCTTGACGCCGGTAAAGATCAGGTTGTCCCTGATCTGGTCATCGGAAAGGCCGAGGTCGCGCAGCCGGTTGTAGCGCATGTAGCTCGCGCTATGACAGTTGAGGCAGTAGTTGACGAACACCTGCGCGCCGCGCTGCAGCGATACCAGGTCGTTGAGATTGACCGGCGCTTTCTGCAGCTTCGCGCCATCCGCCGACGCCGGCGCCGCAAGCGGCGCGAGCAGCGCAGCGCAAACCATGGCACGGGCGAAATTCATAACCGTTTTGCTTACCATGTCACCCTCTCCGGCACCGGCTTGCATTTATCCATCGCCGAATACCACGGCATCACCAGGAAGAACAGGAAGTAAAGCGCCGTGCATACCTGCGAAATGAGGGTGCCGGTGTCGGTCACCGGCTGCGTGCCGAGATAGCCGAGCACCACGAACGCGGTCACGAACACCGCCAGCGCGCTCCTGAAAATCGGGCCCTTGTAGCGGATCGACTTGACCGGGCTCTGGTCGAGCCACGGCAGCGGCACGAAAATCAGCACCGCCACGCCCATCAGCACCACGCCCCAGACCTTGGGATCGAGCACGTAGAAGCCGACCAGCAACGCGGCGCCGGTCGCGACCGCCGCCAGCCTGACAAGGTTGTTGCCGACGCTCAGCACGATCAGCGCCACCATGCCGATCACGCCGGCGCCCAGCACCCACATGAAGGTTTCAGTGGTCGCGCGCAGGATCGAGTAATACGGCGTGAAGTACCACAGCGGCGCGATATGCGCCGGCGTGCGCAGCGGGTCGGCCGGGATGAAGTTGTTGTATTCGAGGAAGTAGCCGCCCATCTCCGGCAGGAAGAATATGCAGATGCTGAACACGCTCAGGAACACCGCCGCGCCGAGCGTGTCCTTGACGGTATAGTACGGATGGAACGGAATGCCGTCGAGCGGCCGGCCGGCCGCGTCTTTTTTGTCCTTGATCTCGACGCCGTCGGGGTTGTTGGAGCCGACCTCGTGCAGCGCGAGTATGTGCGCGGCGACCAGCCCCAGCAGCACCAGCGGGATCGCGATCACGTGGAATGCGAAGAAGCGATTCAAGGTCGCATCCGACACCACGTAATCGCCGCGGATCCAGACCGCGAGCGTCGGCCCGATGAGCGGTATCGCATCGAACAGGTTGACGATCACCTGCGCGCCCCAGTACGACATCTGGCCCCACGGCAGCAGGTAGCCGAAGAACGCCTCCGCCATCAGGCACAGGAAAATCAGCATGCCGACAATCCAGATCAGCTCGCGCGGCTTGCGATACGAGCCATAGAGCAGCCCGCGGAACATGTGCAGGTAGACGCAGATGAAAAATGCCGAGGCGCCGGTCGAGTGCATGTAGCGGATGATCCAGCCGCCCCACACGTCGCGCATGATGTACTCGACCGAGGCGAACGCCTGCGCCGCATCGGGCTTGTAGAACATGGTGAGGAAAATACCGGTGACGATCTGCATCACCAGCACCAGCAGCGCGAGCGAGCCGAAGTAGTACCAGAAATTGAAATTCTTCGGCGCGTAATACCCGGCCAGGTGTTCCTGCCAGCTCGACACCAGCGGAAAACGCTGGTCGATCCAGGTCAACAGGCCGCTGAGCACTCCGCTGAGCGGGCCGGCACCGGTAATCGTGACCGGTTGTTTTTCGGCAACGGCCATGCTTACGCCCCCTCGGTGTCGACGCCAATCAGGATCCTGCCGTCACTCAGGTACTTGTGCGGCGGGATCCTGAGATTGTCGGGCGCCGGCTTGTTCTTGTAGACGCGGCCCGCGAGATCGAACAGCGAGCCGTGGCACGGACAGTAGAATCCGCCCTCCCAGTTGGCCTCGAACGGCTCGGGTCCGGCCTTGAACTTGTCGACCGGCGCGCAGCCGAGATGCGTGCAGATGCCGACCACCACCAGGTATTCCGGCTTGATCGAGCGATGCTCGTTGCGCGCGTACTTGGGCGTGAGCTCATCCTTCTTGCGCTCGCTCTTGGGGTCGCTGACGACGCTGTCGAGCTTGGGCAGCGTATCGAGCATTTCCTTGGTACGGCGCACCACCCACACCGGCTGTCCGCGCCACTCGAAACGCTGCATCTCGCCGGGAGCGATCTGGCTGATGTCGGCTTCGACCGGAGCGCCGGCCGCCTTGGCGCGTTCCGATGGAAACATGCTGCCGACAAATGGCACTGCACTGACACCCGCTGCGGCACCGCCAACGACGCTGGTGGCGGCGAGCAGAAAACACCGTTTTCCCTTATCGACTTCCTGATCGGACATGGAATATCCCCGCTGGCGATTGGACAAAAAAACGTTATTCTAGCGAAAGCTGCGCGAAAACTTAAGCAAAACGTGAAAATTGCCTGCGCGTTCAGGTAATTACACGCGCCCGCGCCATTCCCGTCGGAGTCCGGATTTACACGCCAACCAGGATTTTTCACGCGCCGAGTTATTCCCGACCAGCCTCACCAGCGCGGTAAATGTGCCATCTCAACAATGTCCCGGTCGTCACAACGCCCCGTCGCGTAGCAGGTGAAATGGGAACCGGTTGAAATCGTGTTACCACAGCGAAGTAACGTGCCGGCGGCGCGTGTTCTGATCCGTGGTCGCAAATCCGCATAGAAATCGCGCCGGGCGCCGGCGCGCCCTTCCACCTGCAGCCGGTTTGGGCAATAATCGCGGCAGCGGCAGAAGTCGAGATACACGATAGGTCTCGAGCTTGGCGCGCCGCACGGCGATCGCGAACCAAAGCACTGTGCATTCCAACCTGATGATGAAACTGTCCGCAATGCGGTTTTAGCGCCCATGCGCAAACTTTGGCTCATCTTCGCCCAGACCACCACGATCTGCCTCGGCATCCTGTTCGTGGTATCGACGCTGCGTCCCGATCTGCTGTCATGGAGCGCGCGTCCCGGCGTCGACGTCGTCACCACCAGGGAAACGCCGGCCGAAGCGCCGACCCGCCGGATGACGTCATTCAGCGACGCCGCCAGAAAGGCGATGCCGGCGGTCGTCAACATCTACACCAGCAAGGAAATCAAGGTCCAGCGCCAGCCGTTCATGGACGACCCGGTATTCCGCTTTTTTTTCGGCGACCCGTCCGACGGCCAGACCCGGCGCACCTCGAGCCTGGGCTCGGGCGTGATCGTCAGCGACAAGGGTTACATACTCACCAACCACCACGTGGTCGAGGCCGCGGACGAAATCGAGGTTGCACTCGCCGACACGCGACGCGCCAGGGCGCGCGTGGTTGGCACCGATCCTGAAACCGACCTCGCGGTGCTCAAGATCGACCTCAAGAACCTGCCGGCGATCACGTTTGCGCAATCGGACCAGGCGCGCGTCGGCGACATCGTGCTCGCGATCGGCAACCCCTACGGCTTGGGACAGACCGTGACGCAAGGCATCATCAGCGCACTCGGGCGCCATCTGGGTATCAGTACGTTCGAAAACTCTATCCAGACCGACGCCACGATCAACCCCGGCAACTCCGGCGGCGCGCTGGTGGACATCAACGGCAATCTGATCGGCATCAACAACGCGATCTATTCTCCCTCCGGCGGCTCGCAGGGCATCGGCTTCGCGATACCGTCGGCGCTCGCCAAGCAGGTGATGGAACAGATCGTCGCGAGCGGCGTGGTGACGCGCGGCTGGGTCGGCATCGGCGTGCAGGACATGACGCCCGAGCTTGCCGACTCGCTGAAGCTGCCGAAGGTCAACGGCGCGCTGATCACCGAAGTGGTGAACGGCAGCCCGGCCGACAAGGCGGGGCTCAAGCCCGGCGATGTGCTGGTCGGGGTCGAAAACAAGCCGGTCAACGATGACGCAAGCACGCTCAATCTGATTTCGGCGCTCAAACCCGGGGCCACGGCGACGCTCAAGGTGATGCGCGACAAGAGCGAGCTCGAGCTCAAGGTCAACGTCGGCAAGCGGCCCAAGCCGAAGCGCGACGACAAGTAACAGTCAAACCTTTTTCTGTTCGGCTTCGATTTTGTCGGGTTCGCGCCCGGGCTCGGTTCCACCGAGCGTGTGCTGCTCGTCCTCCGCAGGCTTGGGCTTGCTCAGGAAACCGGCGACCACAATCCCGAGTTCATAGAGCAGCCACAGCGGCACCGCCAGCATCAGTTGTGACACCGGATCGGGCGGCGTGAAGATCGCGCCGATCACGAATGCGCCGACAATCACGTAAGGACGGATCTCCTTGAGCTTCTCGACGCTGACCACTCCCATGCGCACCAGCAGCACGACCGCAACCGGAATTTCAAAGGTGACGCCGAACACGATGAACATGCCCAGCACGAAATTGAAGTACTTGTCGATGTCGGTCATCCATGCGACGCCTTCCGGCGCGAACGACGCGAGGACCTTGAACGCAAACGGAAAGATCAGGAAGTAAACGAATGCCATGCCGCACAGGAACAGCGCGGTGCTCGAGATCACGAGCGGCAGCACCAGCCGCTTCTCGTGCGCATACAGCCCGGGCGCGACAAATGCCCATATCTGATAAAGCACGTAGGGCAGCGAGATGACGAATGCGACCAGCGCCGCCACTTTGACCGGCACGAGGAAAACGCCGACGACGTCCGTCGCGATCATCTGCCCGCCCTGCGGCAGCGCGGCGAGCAACGGTTTTGCGAGCAGCGCATAAAGATCTTTCGCCCAGAAAACCAGCACAAAAAACACCATCCCGATCGCAAGGATGCAGCGCAACAGCCGGTCGCGCAGCTCCATCAAATGGGAAATGAATGTGTCCTGGGTGCTCATGGGCTGCTGCCGTGCGCGGCCGCGAAGTTATGCCTGTTTGCGCGCCGCCTGGCCCGGCGCATCGATCCCGGCCCCGAGCTGCGGGGTGGGCGCGGCCCCGGCCGCAGGTGCGGCTTCGACGGCGGGTGGTGCCGGCGCGGCGTCCGCGGCCGACGTGGCGATGCTGTTCAACTGCGCTTCGGTAGTGCTGATTTCCTGGTTTACCGACTGCTCGATCGAGCGCGCCGCGTCCTGCACGCTGGCCTGCAGCTTGCGCAGCTCATCGAGCTCCATCTCGCGCGAGATATCGGCCTTGACGTCGTTGACGTAACGCTGCATGCGCCCGAACAGATGGCCGAGCGTGCGCGCCACTTTCGGCAGGCGCTCCGGCCCGATCACGATCAGGGCCACGATCGCGATGACGACGATTTCGGAGAATCCGACGTCAAACATGAGGTGAGGATCGAGGATCGAGGATTGAGGATTGAGGGACGCGAAGCCTTGGCTTTTCCCCCTCTCGCCTCACCCCTCTCGCCTCACGCTTTCGGGGTTTCTTTCTTGGCTTCGCCTTCGATGGTGTGGCCGGTGGACGGGGGAATCTCGGCTTTTGCCTGCGATTTTTCCTCTTCCGACTTCATGCCGTCCTTGAAGCCTTTCACCGCGCCGCCGATATCAGCGCCGATGTTGCGCAGCTTCTTGGTGCCGAAAATCAGCACCACGACCAGCAACACGATCAGCCAGTGCCAGATACTTATTGAGCCCATATTTCACCTCTCTCTCGAAAAGGCCTGCGCTTGCGCCAGCAACCTTTCCACGCGCCTGTTCATTGCGGCATCCGCGAGCGCTACTTCTTGCGCGACGCTTTCTCGTCGACCCCGGAAATCCCTTCGCGGCGGCGCAGCTCGGACAGCACGTCGTCGCTTGTCAAGCCGTGCCACGCCAGCAGCACCAGGCAGTGAAACCACAGATCAGCGGTTTCGCGCACGATATGCAGTTTATCACCGTCTTTCGACGCCAGCAGCGTTTCGGCGGATTCCTCGGCGATTTTCTTGAGGATCGCCGCGTGCCCCTGGCCGAACAGGCTCGCGACGTACGAGCTCGCCGGGTCGGCTTGTTTGCGCGCGGCGATGGTTTCCGACAGGCGCCGCAGTATCTTGGTATCTATCATTTTTTGTAAATCTCGCGCGGGTCTTTCAATACGGGATCGGTCTCCACCCACTCGCCGTTGACGAGCTTCTGGAAAAAGCAGCTGTGCCGGCCGGTATGGCAGGCGATGCCGCCCGTCTGCTCGACCTCGAGCAGGATCACGTCCTCATCGCAGTCGAGGTGGATGCTGATCACTTTTTGCACGTGACCCGATTCCTCGCCCTTGTGCCAGATCTTCCTGCGCGCACGCGACCAGTAGTGCGCCTCGCCGGTCTGCACCGTTTTTTTCAGCGCCTCGCGGTTCATCCAGGCGAGCGTCAGCACGCGGCCGCTCGCGGCTTCCTGCGCGACCGCCGGCACCAAGCCGTCCTGCGCCCAGTTTATCTTGTTGAGCCAGTTGTCCGGCATGTCATGTCCGTGAGGCGTCAGGAGTGAGGGGTGAGGCCCAAAAAGCCCCGCGCGACTCCGATTTTACTCCTCTCGCCTCACAGTCTTACCTCGATGCCGCGCTCGGTCATTAGTTGCTTGGCCTGCTGCACGGTGTATTCGCCGTAGTGAAATATGCTGGCGGCAAGCACCGCGTCGGCATGTCCCTGCAACACGCCGTCGACCAGATGCTCCAAGTTGCCTACGCCGCCGCTGGCGATCACCGGGATGTCGAGCGCATCGGAAAACGCGCGCGTCAGCTCGAGGTCGAACCCCTGGCGCGTGCCGTCGCGGTCCATGCTGGTCAGCAATATCTCGCCCGCACCCGCTAGCTGCATCCTGCGCCCCCACTCGAGAGCGTCGAGCCCCGTCGGCCTGCGCCCGCCGTGAGTGTAGACCTCCCAGCGCAACGGACCCGCCCCGGCTGCACGCTTGGCATCGATCGCAACCACTATGCATTGCGAGCCGTAATGTCCGGTCGCATCCGCGACCAGCTGCGGGTTTTGCACCGCCGCGGTGTTGATGCTGACCTTGTCGGCGCCGGCGTTGAGCAGGCGCCGCACATCCGCCACCGAACGCACGCCGCCGCCGACGGTCAGCGGTATGAATACCTGCGCCGCGACCGCTTCGACGATCGGCAGAATCAGGTCGCGATCATCGCTGCTGGCGGTGATATCGAGAAAGGTCAGCTCATCGGCGCCCTGCTCGTCGTAGCGCGCGGCGATCTCGACCGGATCGCCGGCGTCGCGCAGGCCGACGAAGTTGACGCCCTTGACGACGCGCCCGGCATTGACGTCAAGACAGGGGATGATGCGCTTGGCCAGCATGCAGGATTGGGGATTGAGGAGTGAGGATTGAGGAGTGAGGATTGAGCAACCTGTTTTTCCCTCTCGATTCTCAATCCTCGATCCTCACTCCTTTTTTTTCTTGGACAGCTTGTCGGCGAGCTTCTGCGCCGCGGCGAAGTCGAGCGTGCCCTGATACACCGCGCGACCGGTAATCGCGCCGATAATGCCCTCGCCTTCGACTTTGCACAGCGCCTTGACGTCATCGAGGTCGGTAATGCCGCCGCTCGCGATGAGCGGCACCGTCAGCTGCCGCGCGAGCTCGACGGTGGCCTTGATGTTGACGCCGGTCAGCATACCGTCGCGGCCGATGTCGGTGTAAATGATCGCCTCGACGCCGTAATCCTCGAATTTTTTCGCGAGGTCGAGCACGTCGTGGCCGGTCATTTTCGACCAGCCGTCGACCGCGACCTTGCCGTCCTTGGCGTCGAGCGCGACCATCACGTGGCCGGTGAACGCGGTGCACGCGTCATGCAGAAAACCCGGCGTCTTGACCGCGGCGGTGCCGATGATCACGTAGCTGATGCCGTCGTCGAGATAGCGCTCGATGGTGTCGAGGTCGCGGATGCCGCCGCCGAGCTGGACTGGAACCTGGTTGCCGACCGCGGTCACGATCGCCTTGATCGCGTTTTCGTTCCTCGGTTTGCCGGCGGCAGCGCCATTCAGGTCAACCACGTGCAGCCGGCGCGCGCCCTGCTTGACCCAGTGCGCAGCCATCGCGCCGGGGGCTTCCGAAAACACGGTGGCATCCGCCATTACGCCCTGTTTCAGGCGCACGCACTTGCCGTCCTTGAGATCAATCGCCGGAATGATCAGCATGCTGCGCGGTTACGAGTTACAGGCTGTCCTGGAAAGCTCGCGATGGTGCTGCGTGCGTAGCGGTTGAGAGGGAAACGAGCGTTGAGTGAAAGCGGGGGTTAACGGTAAAGGCCGGGATAAGGCCTGCCGTATTGATGATACTACACGTCGCGCCGATCCGCATAGCACCTCAGCCGGCCCCCGTTACTGCCGCCCGCCGCGGGCGCGCGAGCCGCGTCGCCGGCTGCCATTGCGCGAAATTCGCGAGCAGCTGCAGTCCCGATTTGGCGCTTTTCTCGGGGTGGAATTGCACCGCAAACACGTTGTCGCGCGCAATCGCGCACGTGAACGGGTACGGGTATTCGCTCGCACCGGCGACGAGCCCGGGTTCGGCGGTTTCGACGTAATAACTGTGCACGAAATAAAACCGCGATTGATCGGGAATGCCGCGCCACAGCGGGTGCGCGGCGACCTGCCGCACGCGATTCCAGCCCATGTGCGGCACCTTGAGGCGCGCGCCACCGGCATCGACCATGGCCGCGGCGGGGAAACGCCGCACCCGGCCCGGCAGCACGCCCAAGCCCGCGACATCGCCCTCTTCGCTCTGTTCAAACAGCATTTGCAGCCCGATGCAGATGCCGAGGAACGGTTTGTTGTAGGCGGCATCGAGCACCCCCTGCCGCAAGCCGCGCGCGTCCATTTCGCGCATGCAGTCCGGCATCGCGCCCTGGCCGGGAAACACCACGCGCGCGGCGCGCGCCACCACGGCGGGATCGCCGGTCACCGCCACGTCGAGGCCGGGCGCCACATGCTCGAGCGCTTTCGAGACCGAGCGCAGGTTGCCCATCCCGTAGTCGATGACGGCAATGTCAAGCACGTGAAAACCCGTGAATGGTAAATAGTGAATGGTGAATGGTCTTGCTATTCACTCTTCCCTATTCACTCATAACGTGCCTTTGGTCGAAGGCACGCCTTTGATGCGCGGGTCGAGCTCGACCGCTACGCGCAGCGCGCGCCCGAACGCCTTGAACGCGGTTTCGGTCTGATGATGCGCATTGTCGCCCTTCAGATTGTCGACGTGCAGCGTGACCTGGGCATGGTTGACGAAGCCCTGAAAAAACTCGTGCACCAGGTCGACGTCGAACTCGCCGATGCGTGCGCGCACGAAATCGATCTTGAAGTCGAGCCCGGGCCGGCCCGAAAGATCGACCACCACGCGCGACAGCGCCTCGTCGAGCGGCACGTAAGCGTGGCCGTAGCGGCGGACGCCCTGCTTGTCGCCGAGCGCTTTGAGGAATGCCTGGCCGAGCGTGATACCGATGTCCTCGACGGTGTGATGCGCGTCGATGTGCAGATCGCCCTTGGCCGAAATCTCGAGATCGAACACGCCGTGGCGCGCGACCTGGTCGAGCATATGATCGAGGAACGGGATACCGGTGTCGAGCTTGCCCGCGCCGCTGCCGTCGAGGTCGAGCTTGACGCGGATCTTGGTTTCCCTGGTATCGCGCTTGACTTCGGCTGTGCGCATGGTCGCGTTCGCAGTGGTCGGTATGGGAGATTATGCCCGGCGGCGGTCAGGAATCGAGGCTCGCAGCGAGCGCGCGCAGGAACTGCGCGTTCTCGCCGGGCGTGCCGACCGTCACGCGCAGGCAGTCCGCCAGCAGCGGATGCGTGCCATTGAGGTTCTTGATCAGAACCCCGCGCTGTTTGAGCCCGCTGAATGCCTGGTCCGCTTTGGCCACCCTGAACATTATGAAATTGGCGTCGCTCACGTAAGCTTCGACCCCGCGCAAGCGCCGCAGTTCGGTCAGCAACCGCGCGCGCTCGGTGCGGATCACCGTTGCCTGCGCTTCCAGCACATCCATATGCTGCAACACCTCGGCGGCGACGAGTTGCGTCAGAACATTGACATTATACGGTAAACGCACTTTGTCGACGTGCTGCAGCCATGCGCTGGGTCCCGCGAGCAAACCGAGGCGCAACCCGGCCAGCCCGAGCTTGGACGCGGTGCGCATCACCAGCAGGTTCGGAAATTCGCCGAGCCGCGGCATGAAGCTCGCGCCGGCGAACGCGTGATACGCCTCGTCGACGACGACGATCCCGGGCGCGGCCTCGATCACCCGCTCAACTGCGCTCGCGTCGAACAGGTTGCCGGTCGGATTGTTGGGGTAGGCGATGAAAATCAGCGCCGGCTGGTACTGCTCGATCGCCGCGCGGAGGCGGGCAAGATCGAGCGTGAAGTCCTGGTTGAGCGTGACACCGGCGTAACCCATGCCGGCGCAAGTCGCGAGCATGCGGAACATCACGAACGACGGCTCGACCCCGAGCACCGTCGCGCCGGGTTTCGCCACCGCCAGCGCAAGCATCTGGATCAACTCGTCCGAGCCGTTGCCGAGCACGAGTTCCATGCCGGGCGGAATCTGCATCGCCGCGCGCAGCCGCGCCTTGAGCTCGCGCGCCCCCGGGTCAGGGTAGCGGTTGAGTGCCGCGCTCGCCACTCGCGCGGCGATCGCGCTGCAGAGTTCCGGCGGCAGCCGGTACGGGTTCTCCATCGCGTCGAGCTTGACCATGCCGCCCGCATCGGGCACGTGGTACGCGGTCCGCGCGCGGATCTCGTCGCGGATGATTTCTTCTGGGGTCTTAGGCATAACTCAAAAAGCCTCGCCGCAAAGGACGCAAAGGTTTAAGAACCAAAAGCCAGGAATATCTGTTTTTTCCTTGGCGTCCTTGGCGTCCTTGGCGGCAAAGCTTCACTTCATCCGGTATTCAGCTGATTTGGCGTGCGCGGGCAGGCCTTCGCCACGCGCGAGTTCCGCCGCGATCGCGCCGAGGCGCTGCGCGCCCTGTTGCGACACCGCAATCACGCTCGAGCGCTTCTGGAAGTCGTAGACGCCGAGCGGCGACGAGAAACGCGCGGTGCGTGAAGTCGGCAGCACATGGTTGGGGCCCGCGCAGTAGTCACCGAGCGCTTCCGAGGTATAACTGCCGAGGAAAATCGCGCCGGCGTGACGTATCCGCTTGAGCAGCGGGTCGGGAGCGGCGACCGCGAGCTCGACGTGCTCGGGCACGATACGGTTGACGAGCGCGCACGCTTCTTCGAGATCGCGCACCTCGATCAGCGCGCCGCGCTTTTCGAGCGCGGCCTTGATCACGTCGCGGCGCGGCATGTCAGCCAACTGGCGCTCGATGCTGGCAGCGACCCGGTCGATAAACTTCGCGTCGGGAGAAACCAGAATCGCCTGCGCCAGCTCGTCGTGCTCGGCCTGCGCGAACAGGTCCATCGCGATCCAGTCGGGATCCACCGAACCGTCGCACACCACCAGGATTTCGGACGGGCCCGCCACCATGTCGATGCCCACCACGCCGAACACGCGACGTTTGGCGGCGGCGACATAAGCGTTGCCGGGACCGACGATCTTGTCGACCTGCGGCACCGTTTGCGTGCCGTAGGCAAGCGCGCCGACCGCCTGCGCGCCGCCGATCGCGAAGGCGCGATCGACCCCGGCAAGCGCCGCCGCGGCAAGCACCAGCGGATTCTTCTCGCCGCCGGGCGTCGGCACCACCATCACGATTTCGCTCACGCCGGCAACCCGCGCCGGCAGCGCGTTCATCAGCACCGAGGACGGATAAGCCGCCTTGCCGCCAGGCACATAGAGCCCGACGCGGTCGAGCGCGGTCACCTGCTGGCCCAGGCGGGTGCCGTCTTGATCAGTGTAGCTCCACGATTGCGCGAGCTGCTTTTCGTGATAAGAGCGCACCCGCCCCGCGGCCTGCTCGAGCGCATTGCGCTGCACGGCGGGCAGCGCCGCCAGCGCATGCTGCATTTCATCGCGCGTGAACTCGAGTTCGGCGACCGCGGACGCCTCAACGCGGTCGAAGCGCCACGTGTAGTCGAGCACCGCGGCGTCGCCGCGCTTCTTCACATCATCGAGTATGCCCGCGACCGTGGCATCGACCGCGGGATCCTGCGCACTCTCGAATGCGAGCAGCCCCGCGAGCTGCCCCTCGAAGTCCGGCGCGCTCGACTTGAACCGTTTGAGCGCGATCATTTACCTGGCCGCCCGCACCAGCGCATCGAGCAGCGGTTGTATCTCTGCGCGCTTCAATTTGTAGGCAGCCTGATTCACGATCAGGCGCGCGCTGATTTGCGCGATTTCCTCGACTGCGACCAGCCCGTTTGCTCGCAGCGTGTTACCGGTGCTGACCAGGTCGACGATCGCGTCGGCAAGCCCGGTCAGCGGCGCGAGTTCCATCGAGCCGTAGAGCTTGATCAGATCGACGTGCACGCCTTTCGCCGCGAAGTGCTCGCGCGCGGCCTGCAGGTATTTGGTGGCAACCCGCAGCCGCGCGCCCTGGCGCACCGCCTGCGCGTAGTCGAAGCCCTTGCGCACCGCGACCATCAGCCGGCAGCGCGCGATCCTGAGGTCGAGCGGCTGATACACGCCGCTGCCCCCGTGTTCGGCGAGCATATCGCTGCCGGCGATGCCGAGGTCCGCCGCGCCATACTGCACGTAAGTCGGCACGTCGGTCGCGCGCACGATGATGAGCCGCACGCCGGCTCGCGACGTTGCAATGATCAGCTTGCGCGAGGCGTCGAGATTTTCGGACGCGACGACGCCTGCCGACTCGAGCAGCGGCAGGGATTCATCGAGAATGCGCCCTTTGGACAACGCGATACTGATCACGGGTAGCTACGCCACGGAATAAAAACCATTTTACCGCAAAGAACGCAAGAGGCCTCTCGCCTCTCTTTTTTCCTGGCGTCCTTGGCGTCCCTCGCGGTTCAGCTTTGTTTGCTCTAATGCACGCGCCGGATGCGCGCGCCGAGCCTGGAAAGTTTCTCCTCGATCGATTCGTAGCCGCGGTCGAGGTGGTAGACGCGGTCGATGGTGGTTTCACCGCGCGCGATCAATCCTGCCAGCACCAGGCTCGCGGAGGCGCGCAGGTCGGTCGCCATCACGGTTGCGCCGTCGAGGTGGTCAACACCCGTCACCACCGCGGTATTGCCCTCGGCCTCGATCTGCGCGCCGAGCCGCCGCAGTTCCTGCACGTGCATGAAGCGGTTCTCGAAGATGGTCTCGGTAATCAGCGCGGTGCCGCGCGCCACGCTGTTCAGTGCCATGAACTGCGCCTGCATGTCGGTCGGAAACGCCGGGTACGGCGCGGTGCGCAGGCTGACTGCGCGCAGCGCGCCGTTCATGCGCAGGCTGATCCAGTCGGCGCCCGACTCGATATGCGCACCCGCATCGCGCAATTTCTCGATTACCGCGTCCAGGATATCGGCGCGCGTGTCGCGCAGCCGGATTTCCCCGCGGGTCGCCGCCGCGGCGGCAAGAAAGGTCCCGGTCTCGATGCGGTCAGGCATCACACGGTGGCTCGCGCTCCTCAGCTGCGGCACGCCGATGATTTTGATCACATCGCTGCCGGCGCCGGCGACGCGCGCCCCCATCGCGTTGAGGCAGTTGGCGAGGTCGACGACCTCCGGCTCACGCGCGGCGTTTTCGATGATGGTCTCGCCAGCGGCCAGCGTCGCTGCCATCATGATATTTTCGGTGCCGGTAACGGTTACCAGATCCATGCTGATGCGCGCGCCTTTGAGTTGCTTCGCGCGGGCATGCATGTAGCCGTGCTCGATTTCGATGGTCGCGCCCATTGCCTGCAGCGCCTTGATGTGCTGATCGACCGGCCGCAGGCCGATCGCGCAGCCGCCGGGCAGCGATACGCGCGCTACGCCGCAACGCGCCACGAGCGGACCCAGCACCAGCACCGACGCGCGCATGGTTTTCACCAGATCATACGGCGCGAACGGTTGCTTGAGCGCCGCCGCGTTGAGCTCGACGCCGAGCTTGTCGTCGACCGCCACCGCGATCCCCATTGGCGCGAGCAGCTCGAGCATGGTGGTCACGTCGCGCAGATGCGGCACGTTCGATACGCGCAGCGGCTCGCCGCTCAGGATAGCGGCGCACAGAATCGGCAGCGCCGCGTTTTTGGCGCCGGAAATCCGCACCTCGCCGGCGAGCGGCACGCCGCCTTCAATGATTAATTTGTCCATTTACCCGGCAGGCGGCGGTTACAAGCTGGCCCAGTCTTCGGGCGTGTAAGTCTGCATCGAAAGCGCGTGGATCTCTTCGCGCATGCGGTCGCCGAGCGCGCGATAGACGAGCTGGTGTTGCTGCACCTTGTGCTTGCCGCGAAACGCCGCACTCACGATCACGGCCTCGAAATGATGGCCGTCGCCGGCGACCTCGACGTGAGCGCAGGGCAGGCCCGCTCCGATGTATTGCTTGATTTGTTCCGGTGTAGTCATTTCAATCGCCTGTGAAGTCAGTGGCGCAACTTGTATCCGGTCCTGATCAACCATAGTGCCAGCAATGATAAAGCCAGCAAACACGCGGCGACAATGGTCGCGCTCAGCCACGGCGACACGTCGCCCACGCCGAAGAAACCGTAGCGAAACCCGTCGACCATGTAAAAAAAAGGATTCAGGTGCGACAAGCTCAGCCCGAGCGGCGGCAGCGAGTGGATTGAATAGAACACGCCCGACAGGAACGTGAGCGGCAGGATGATGAAATTCTGGAACGCCGAGAGCTGGTCGATTTTGTCCGAATAAATGCCGGCGATGATGCCGAGCACCCCCATGATGCCGCTGCCGAGCAATGCGAACATGAGGATCCATAGCGGGTGCTCGAACTGCAGGCCGACGAACCACACCGTAAACAGGAGCACTCCTGCGCCGCAAATGAGGCCGCGCGCGACCGCGGCGAGCAGATAGGCGAAGAAAAACTCGCGGTGCGACAGCGGCGGCAGCAGCACGAAAACGATGTTGCCGGTCATTTTCGATTGCATCAGGCTCGAGCCGGCGTTCGCGAACGCGTTCTGCAGCACCGACATCATCGCCAGCCCCGGCACCAGGAACGCCGCGTAGCCGACGCCGGGGTAAGGCTCGAGCGTATTGCGCAGAGTGTGCCCGAACACCAGCAGGAACAGCAGCGCCGTCAGCACCGGCGCGAGCACCGTCTGCACGCTCACTTTCCAGAAGCGCAGCCACTCCTTGTAGAACAGCGTGTAAAAGCCGGTCATAGCAGCAGTGAAACGTGAAATGTGAAATGTGAAACGCCGAAGCCCTGCGCCGCGCTGGGGAAGGGTCTGGGAGGAGGATTACGTTTCACGTTTCACCTTTCATCGGTTCATGATCTTCACGAAAACGTCCTCGAGGTCAGGGGGCAGCACTTCCATTTCCTGCACTTTCACCCCGGCCTCGCGCAGCGCCGCCATCACCTGCTCGACCTCGTCGTAAGCGCGCAGCGCGAGGCGAAAACCCGTTTCGCTCTCCTGTGCGAGCAGCGGTTTGAGCGCCGCCGGCAGGGCGTGCGGCACGAGCTTCAGCTTGACGCAGCAGCCGGAGATGCGCTTGAGCAGGTTCTGCGTCGTGTCGTCGGCAACGATCTCGCCCTGCTTGAGCATCGCAATGCGGCCGCACAGCGCTTCCGCTTCCTCGAGGTAATGCGTGGTGAGCACGATGGTGTGGCCGTCCTGGTTGAGCCTGCGTATGAACTGCCATAACGCATGCCGCAGCTCGACGTCGACGCCCGCGGTCGGCTCGTCGAGCACGATCACCGGCGGCTTGTGGACCAGCGCCTGCGCCACCAGCACACGGCGTTTCATGCCGCCCGAGAGCTGGCGCATGTTGGTCTCGGCTTTTTCACTCAGGTCGAGATGATGCAGCAATTCGTCGATCCACGCGCGGTTATCGCGAATGCCGAAGTAGCCGGACTGGAAAGCGAGCGTCTCGCGCACGGTGAAAAACGGGTCGAATACGAGCTCCTGCGGCACCACGCCGAGCGACCGGCGCGCCTCGCGGTAGCGCTCGACGACGTCGAAATCCATGACGCGGGCGCGCCCGCTGGTAGCGATGTTAAGGCCGGCCAGGATACTGATCAGCGTGGTCTTGCCGGCGCCGTTGGGGCCAAGCAAGCCGAAGAACTCGCCCTGAGTGACCTCGAGGCTGACGTCGGCCAGCGCCTGCAGCTGGCCGTAGCGTTTGACCACGTGTTCGACTTGAATCGCGGGGACCATCTACGAAGTGAGGCGTGAGGCGCGAGGAGTGGGGCGGAAAAAGCGCAACCCACGGCGCTTCGCCCCCTGACGCCTCACGCGTCGACAGCGACCAGCTCGGTGACGCCGTAGAGCGCCGCCAGGCTTTGCAGGCTTGCCGGCAGATTACGAAACGAAATATGAAAGTTGTGCTGCTGCGCGGCGCGGCGCCATTCGAACAGCAGGCTCAGTGCGGTGGAATCGACATCGGTGACCGCGGCGAGATCGACCACGAGATCGCCGTCACCGAACTCCCGTTTGCCGGCCTCGCACAGCGCCGCGGCATTGGCGACGGTGAGCGCGCCGCGCACGCGCAGCTGGTTGCCGTCGCGTTCGATCATTTCTTGGCGGACTGCTGGGCGAGCGTCTTGTTCTTGTTCGTGAGCGTCGCAATCAGGCCGTCGATGCCCGACTTCTGGATTTCGCTGTTGAAGGTGCTGCGGTAGTTCTGCACCAGGCTCACGCCCGCAATCGCGACGTCATAGACTTTCCAGCTGGTGTCGGTTTTCTCCATGCTGTAATTGACGTCGATCGGATCGGCGCCGTTGGTCTGCTTGATCAGCGAGCGCACCACCACTTCGGTTTCGCCGGGCTGCAGCTTGAGCGGCCTGTATACGATCACCTGGTCGCGGTACTGGGTAAATGCGCTGGTGTAGGTGTGCACCAGCAGCGTGCGGAACTCACTGGTCAGGCTTTGCTGCTGAGCGCTGGTAGCCTGGCGCCACGGCGCGCCGATCGCGAGCCGCGTCATGCGCGTGAAATTGAAATGCGGCAGCACCTTCTCTTCCACCAGATCGAGAACTTTTTTGGTGTTGCCGGCCCGGATGTCCTTGTCGGTGCGTATTATCGCCAGCACTTCTTCAGTGACTTTTTTCGCCAGCGCATCAGGCGCCATGTCCTGCGCTTGCGCAAAAACAGGAGCCGCGAGCAGCATGCCAAGGAGAAACCCTGATTTCAGTTTATTCATCGACCTTCCTTCCTATCTCGTTACTTTATACGCGGCCGGCCTTATTTGGAATTACTGCCTTCGGCCGCCTTGTTGAACATGAACTGGCTGATCAGCTTTTCAAGCACGACCGCCGACTGGGTAAGCTTGACAGATTCGCCGTTGGCGAGCGCCGCGTCTTCGGCCCCGCCCTCGAGCCCGATATATTGCTCGCCGAGCAATCCGGCGGTCAGGATCGATGCCGACGTGTCCTTCGGGAACTTATAACGCTTTTCGATGTTCATGTTTACTTTTGCGAGAAACTTATCGTTGTCGAAAGTGATCTCGGCCACGCGGCCGACGACCACGCCTGAACTTTTCACGGCCGCGCGGGGCTTGAGCCCGCCGATATTGCTGAACTCCGCGGATAACTGGTAGGTTTCAGTCCCGCCGAAGCTCCCCATGTTGCCGACCTTGAGCGCGAGGATGGTCAGCGCGAGGAGGCCCGCGACCACAAACAGGCCGACCCACAGATCGAGTGTCGAGCGTTCCATTAAATCCCCCGAAACATGAATGCAGTTAAGATAAAATCCAGTCCCAGTATCGCCAGCGACGAGGTGACCACGGTGCGCGTGGTGGCGCCCGAGACGCCCTCCGCCGTCGGCGGCGCATCATAGCCCTCGAACAACGCGATCCAGGTCACGGCAACGCCGAACACAAAACTCTTGATGACGCCATTCACGATATCTTCGCGGAAGTCCACCGCGCTCTGCATCTGCGACCAGAACGAGCCTTCGTCAACGCCGATCAGCACCACCCCGATCAGGTAACCGCCATACACGCCCATGGCGCTAAACATCGCCGCCAAGAGCGGCATCGAGATCACGCCGGCCCAGAAGCGCGGCGCCACCACCCTGGCAATCGGGTCCACCGCCATCATTTCCATCGCCGACAGTTGCTCGGTGGTCTTCATCAAGCCGATTTCGGCGGTCATCGCCGAGCCGGCGCGGCTCGCAAACAACAGCGCCGAGACCACCGGCCCCAGTTCGCGCACCAGCGACAAAGACACCAGCACCCCGAGCGCGGATTCCGAGCCGTAGGTCTTCAGCGTCTGATAGCCCTGGAAGCCGAGCACCATGCCGACGAATAATCCCGAGACCAGGATAATGATCATCGACAGGGCGCCGGTAAAGTATAGTTCCCGGATGATCAGGCGCAGACGGCGAAAGCTGGTCCCCGAGTGCAGCAGCGTCAGCGCGAAAAAGCGCGTGGCATAGCCCAGCCGCAGCACGCTGTCGATCGTGTGGTGGCCGATGCTGCGAACGTTGATGATGGCGCCGCGGTCAAACAAGCTCGAGATCCTCGCTGAAATTCCGGCTCGGGTACTGGAACGCCACCGGGCCGTCCGCCTCGCCCCACACGAATTGGTGCACCAGCGGATCCTGCGATGCGCGCATCTGATCCGGCGTGCCGTGCGCGACCATTACGCCTTCCGACAGGTAGTAAACGTAATCGACGACATCGAGCGCCTCCTGCACGTCGTGCGTAACCACGATCGACGTTGAGCCGAGCGCATCATTGAGTTCTCTCACCAGGTTGCGGATCACGCCCAGCGATATCGGGTCGAGGCCGGTAAACGGTTCGTCGTACATGATCAGCAGCGGGTCGAGCGCAATCGCGCGCGCCAGCGCCACGCGCCGCGCCATGCCGCCCGAGAGCTCCGACGGCATCAGCCGGTGCGCGCCGCGCAGCCCTACCGCGTGCAGTTTCATCATTACGATATCGCGGATCATCGCTTCCGGCAGATCGGTATGTTCGCGCATCTGAAACGCCACGTTATCGAACACCGACAAGTCGGTGAACAATGCGCCGAACTGGAACAGCATGCCCATGCGCCGGCGCATCCGGTACAGGCCGTCGCGGTCGAGCTCATGCGTCGTCTGCCCGTCCACCTTGATGTAACCCCGCGTGGGCTTGAACCAGCCAGCGATCAGCCGCAGCAAGGTGGTCTTGCCCGAGCCGCTGATGCCCATGATCGCGACCACCTTGCCGCGCGGTATGACCATGTCGATCCCAGTCAGGACGGGGCGCCCGCTGGCATAGGCATAGCTGACGCCGCTGATTTCTACCAGGTTGTCGGTCGCCACGATCGGAAAGACGCCATTGCAAAAACGGTGGATTTTAAACCAGTTGGCGCGATTACTACAATTAATCGCGAATTGGCGTTTCGGGTTTGCGCTGGCATCATATGAGGCGATTCCCGCCGCCCGCCGCCATGCACTTCGACCTGTTCCATGAGATCGCGCAACCGCCACAGCTCGCCCGCGGCGAAGCCCGGGCCTACGCCGACGCGCTCGCAGAAATCGAGCTCGGCGACGCGCTGGGGTTTCATACCGCGTGGCTGGTCGAGCACCATTTCACGCGCGGCTATTCGCATTGTTCGAAGCCGGAACTGGTGCTCGCCGCGGCGGCGCGGTGCACGCGCCGTATCCGCCTCGGCCACGCGGTGATTCCGCTGCCGCTGCACCACCCGCTGCACGTCGCCGAACGCATCGCCACCCTTGATATCCTGAGCGACGGCAGGCTCGAAGTCGGCATCGGGCGCGGCTTCGCGCCGGCCGAATACGCGGCATTCGGCGTGGCGATGGAACAAAGCCGCGCGCGCGTTGACGAGGCGCTCGACATCATGCTCGCGAGCTTCGCGCGCCAGCCGGTCACCTATCGAGGCGCGCATTTTCAGTGCGACGCGCTCGACCTCGTGCCGCACGCGGTGCAGTCACCGCACCCGCCGCTGTGGACTGCGGCGGTCAGCCCCGACACCTTTGTGTGGGCGGCGCGCCGCAAGCTTGGCGTGCTGGCGGGGCCGTTCAAGCCGTGGTTCATGATCAGGCACGACATCGAGAATTTCCGGCGCGCCTGGAACGATGCCGCGCCGCCGCGCATCGGCATGACCGTCGGCGTGTTGTGCCTTGAGGACGGCAAACGCGCGCGTCAGCTCGCCGAGTCCGCGTTCAAATGGTTTTACCAGGAACTGTTCCGGGCCACGCTGCCGGTGCTCGAAAAGCTTTTTCCGAGTTACGAGCAGATTCACGAACTCGGGCGTTTCCGCCAGTTGCTGAAGCTCGGCATCACGTTCGGTCTGCTCGACACCTTCGGCATGGCGGTGGTTGGCGCTCCCGATGAATGCGTCGCCAAGCTGCGAAAATATCAGGCGGCGGGGGTGACGAACCTGCTGTGCGCGGTCGGCGCCGGCGCGCTCGACACGGATATCACCCGCGAATCGATGCGTTGCATCGCGCGCCACGTGATGCCGGCATTTGCGAGGAGCGCGGAGCGAGGAGTGGGGATCGAGGGACAGGCGTAAGATTCCCCTTCTACTCGATCCTCAATCCTGATATCTCAATCCCGCGATGAAAGTCTTCGTCACCGGCTCTTCATCGCATCTCGCGCGCGCGCTGCTGCCGAAGCTGTGCGCGGCGCACGAGGTCGAACGCGTGACCGGCATCGATCTTGAGCCGCCGCATTTCAAGCATCCGGCATTCGCCGCGCTGCGCGCCGACATCCGCGACCCGCGCCTGGCAGACCTGATGGCCGGGCACAACGCGCTGATCCATCTCGCCTTCGTGGTGCAGCGCGGCCGCATGAGTCCGCACAACATGTTCGAAATCAACGTCACCGGCAGCATGCGCGTATTCCACGCTGCGCGTGCCGCCGGCATTGCACGCCTGATCCAGCTGTCCAGCGCCGCGGTCTACGGCAGCGGCATCCACCTCGCCGAAAACGCGCCGTTCCGGCCGCTGCCCGGTTTTCTCTACGGCGAGCACAAGGCGCTGCTCGAAACCATGCTGGCGATCGAGTTTCCGGACTGCGTGCGGCTGCGGCCGCACGTGATCCTCGGCCCCCACGCGCAACCGCTGCTGAAATCGCTGCTGCGGCAGCCGTTTTATCTGCGCCTGCCGCGGCCGCACCCGCTGCTGCAGTGCGTGCACGAAGACGACGTTGCCGACGCCATTCTGCTGTGCCTTAAGCGCGATGTCAGCGGCCCGTTCAACCTCGCGGTCGAGGAAAACCTGACCTACCGCGAGCTGATCAAACGCCGCCACAAGTTGGCGTTGCCGCTGCCGCTGTCGGCGGCGCGCGCCGGCTTGAAGCTCGCCTGGAAGTTCTACGGCTGGGGCGGCGAGCCGGCATGGATCAACGGCCTCGCGCACTCGCTGACGCTCAATTGCCGGCGCGCACTGGTCGAGCTCGCCTGGCAACGACGTTACGATCTCGCGGCAACGCTCAATGCGGCGTGACGGAAAAACCATAGTGCTCGAGCATGCGCAGCGTGGGCGCCATGCGCTCGCGCACGAACTCGCGGCGCCGTGGATCGGCGCGCGCCGCACGCCGCCACTGCGCACCGCGCGTGAGCCCCGCCAGCTCGTAGAATGCGGCGGGGGGGAAATAAAAACGCAGCGCGAACTGCCTGAGCAGCAGGTTGAGCGCGAGGTTGAGGCAGCGCCGGTACAGCGGCCCGGTGCCGGCGAGATGCACTTCGAGTTGCTGCCGTGCATAGGCGACATGGCGCGCCTCATCGACGATATGCAGCGTGCACAGCTGGCGTACCAGCGGGTTGATCTGGTCGCCCCCATGCCGGCGCAAATAGCGGTTG
>JAHFRL010000100.1 GCA_023266235.1 Betaproteobacteria bacterium | reverse complement strand
ACGCACAGGCCGGAAATGCCGTTGATCTGGATCGAGCGCTTGAGCGCCGCGGCGTCGCACCAGCCGCAACGCCGCGGCCGCCCGGTCACCGACCCGAACTCGTTGCCGCGTTCCGCCAGATGTTTGCCGATGCCGTCTTCGAGCTCGGTCGGAAATGGCCCCGCACCGACCCGCGTCGTATACGCCTTGGTGATGCCCAGCACATAGTGCAGCAGGTGCGGCCCGATGCCGGCGCCGGCGCATGCCGCGCCGGCCACGCAGTTGCTCGAGGTCACGAAAGGATAGGTGCCGTGGTCAACGTCGAGCAGCGTGCCCTGCGCGCCTTCGAACAGCAGGTTCTGGCCGGCTTTCTCGGCTTCATACAACATGCGCGGCACATCGGCCACCATCGGCCTGATGCGTGCGGCAAGCGCGAGCGAGGCGTCGAGTGTTTTCTGGAAATCGACAATGGGCGCGTTGAAATAATGCTTGAGCACGAAGTTGTGATAATCGAGCACTTCGCCCAGCTTGGCGGCGAAGCGCTCGCGGTGCAGCAGGTCCTGCAGGCGGATCGCGCGCCGCGCCGCCTTGTCCTCGTAGGCCGGCCCGATGCCGCGCCCGGTGGTGCCGATCTTGCCCGCGCCTTTGGCCGCTTCACGCGCCTGGTCGATCGCGACGTGATACGGCAGTATCAGCGGACATGCTTCGCTGATATGCAGGCGTCCCTTGATGTCGACGCCGGCGCTCTCGAGCTCGTCGATTTCGCTGAGGAGCGCCGCGGGCGACAGCACCACACCATTGCCGATATAACACGCAACGTTGTCGCGCAGGATGCCGGACGGTATCAGGCGCAGGATGGTCTTCTTGCCGCCGATCACCAGCGTGTGCCCGGCATTGTGCCCGCCTTGAAAACGCACCACGCCCTGGGCATGATCCGTGAGCCAGTCGACGACCTTGCCCTTGCCTTCGTCGCCCCACTGGCTGCCGATGACCACTACGTTCTTGGACATAAACTCGAGCTTCTTGGATTAGCCGCCAATTGGCGGTTCAATTCGTTTTTACAACGATCCACTTGCCGTTGCGCAGCGCGAGCTTGCGATTACAGCCGAGCTCGGCGCGTGACTTTTCGTGTCCCGGCAGATCGACGATCACGCTTTCACCCGCGTTGCGCAGCGCCGTGATGCGCCGCTGCAATGCGGCATCCGGCGGCAGATAGGGCGCGAGCACCCGCGCGCGCGTTTCCGCGACCGGCGTCGTCGCCACGATCTCGCGCAAGTCCATGCTGAAGCCGGTCGCCGGCCGCGCGCGGCCGAATGCCTCGCCGACCTCGTCGTAGCGGCCACCGAGCGCGAGCGCGTTCGACCAGCCGGCCGCATAGGCGGCAAACACCACGCCGCTGTGGTAGTGATAACCGCGCAGCTCGCCGAGATCGAAACAAATCTGTGTGCCGGCGTCCCGCAGCGACGCTGCAATCGCGCGCAACTGGCCAAGCGCCTGCCTGATCTCGGCATAATCCGGCAGCCGCCGCCGCGCCTGCGCCAGCACTTCCATGCCGCCGGCAAGCTCGGGCAACGCTTGCAACGCGGTGCGCAGATTGCGCTCGAGCTTGCGCACCAGTTTGGCCAGCGCTGGCGCGTCCTTCGCCTGCACCGCGCGAAACACCTCGGATTCCATTTCCGCCCTGATCCCCGCTTTGCGCACCAGCGTGCGGAATACCGCGACGTGACCGATATCGAGGTGCAGCTGCGTAATGCCGGCGAGACGCAACGCATCGAGCATCAGGCGCTGCACCTCGAGATCGCTTTCGATGCCGGCATGTCCGTAGAGTTCGGCGCCGATCTGCAACGGCTCGCGGGTGCGGTTCAACCCCGCCGGCAGCGTGTGCAGCACGCTGCCGGCATAGCAAAGCCGGTTGATGCCTGTGCGGTTCATCAGATGCGCATCGATGCGTGCGACCTGCGGCGTGATATCAGCGCGCACGCCCAGCATGCGTCCGGACAGCTGGTCGACCAGCTTGAACGTCCTCAAGTCGAGGTCGTGCCCGGTGCCGGTCAACAGCGATTCGACGTACTCGAGCAGCGGCGGCAGCACCAACTGATAGCCGTGCACCTCGAACAGGTCGAGCATTGCCCGCCGCAGCGCCTCGATACGGCGCGCCGCGGCCGGCAGGAGGTCCTCGATATACTCAGGCAGCAGCCATTTACGCATGATTTCTCAATATGTTACGCAAAACACCCGCGAAGCATACACGTGAACGCAGCCGAGTCCTAGCGAAGGCCGGGGGCTATCTGGACAGGAACAGCAGCAGCAACCCGGCGAGCATCGAGGTGAGGCCGATAAAGCGCACTTGGCCATCGGACAATTCAGTGAGGCGGCGGAAGGTTTCGCGCCAGAAACCGGGAACCAGGAACGGCAGCAACCCTTCAATTATCAGCATCAGCGCCAGCGCCAGCAGCAGCGTATTGCTCACAGCGCCCCTCCTGCTACTTGGGCGGTTTGCTGTTCTTGAGGTATTTGAAGAACTCCGAATTAGGCTCGATCACCAGTACATCGTTTTTACTCTTGAAGCTCTGCCGGTAGGCCTCGAGACTGCGGTAAAACGCGTAAAACTCGGGGTTCTGCTCATAAGCGCGCGCGTAAATGGCGGTCGCCTTGCCGTCCCCCTCGCCCTTGATGCGCTGCGCGTCGCGATACGCTTGCGCCAGTATCACTTCGCGCTGCTTGTCGGCGTCAGCGCGGATTTTTTCCGATTCGGCGGCGCCGGTCGAACGCAATTCGTTGGCGACACGCTTGCGCTCCGCATCCATGCGGCTGTACACGGACTGGCTCACTTCCTGCGGTAAATCGACGCGTTTCACGCGAACATCGAGCACCTCGACGCCGATTTTCCGCGCGTCCTCATTTGCCTTCTGGCGCATCAGCTCCATGATCTTGTCGCGCTCGCCCGACACCACGTCGTGCACCGTGCGGTTGCCAAACTCGGCACGCAGACCGTCATTGATGGTTTGCAGCAAGCGCGTCTGCGCGCGCGATTCCTCGCCATTCACGCTGATGTAATATTTCTCGACCTCCGAAATCCGCCATTTGACGAACAAGTCGACCAGCACATTTTTTTTCTCCGAGGTGAGAAAGCGTTCCGGCTCGGCACTGTCGATCGTCAGCACGCGCACGTCAAAAACACGGACGTTATCGATCAGCGGCAGCTTGAAGGCGAGCCCCGGTTCCTTTTTCACGCTGATGATCTCGCCAAAGCGGAACACAATCGCGTTCTGACGCTGATCGACCACGAACATCGAAAGCGACAGCACGATCAGCACGACGAGCGTCGAGACCAGCACGATGCCGATGTTCTGTTTCATCAGCGTGGCTCCCGGTCGCGGCCGCGCAGCGCATCGCGCGAGCGCGACGCCGATGGCAGCGGCTCGGGGCCGGCGGCGGATTCGGCCGGCTTGCCCCCGCTGTCAGGCGGGACGACGCCCGGCGCGGTCATCTGCATGATCTTGTCGAGCGGCAAGTAGAGCAGATTGTTGCCGGCCTTCTGGTCGACCAGCACTTTGCTGGTGTTGCTCATGATTTCCTGGATCGCTTCGATATAGAGCCGGTCGCGCGTGACGCCGGGCGCCTTGTTGTATTCGGCCACGATCTGGCGGAAACGGCTGGCATCGCCTTCGGCGCGCTCAATCACGCGCTGCTTGTAGCCCTCGGCTTCCTGGTTCAGCCGTGCCGCCGCGCCGCGCGCCCGCGGAATCACGTCGTTGGCGTAAGCCTGGCCTTCGTTTTTCTGGCGCTCGCGGTCCTGCCCGGATTTCACTGCGTCGTCGAACGCCGCCTGCACCTGTTCCGGCGGCTGCGCGTTCTGCATCGTGACCTTGCTGATACTGATGCCGGTCTGGTAGCGGTCGAGAATTTCCTGCATCAGCTTCTGCGCGCTGGCAGTGACCTGCGCGCGGCCTTCATACAGCACGAAATCCATGGTGTTCTTGCCGACGATTTCGCGGATCGCGGTTTCGGCCGCCTGCAGCACGCTTTCGTCGGGCGAACGGTTGTTGAACAGATAGTCCTTCGGGTCCTTCAGCACGTACTGCACCGCAAACTGGATATCGACGATATTTTCGTCGTCAGTCAGCATCAGCGACTCTTTCGGCACCTTGCTTTTGACCGTGTTGCGGTAACCGATTTCCACCGTACGCACCTGCGACACGCTGACGACTTCGGCGCTCTCGATCGGATACGGCAGGTGCCAGCGCGGGCCCGGCTGGGATTCTTCGACGTATTTCCCGAAGCGCAGCACGATGCCGCGCTGGCTCGCGTCGACGATGTAAAATCCGCTCGCGAGCCACACCAGCACGATCAACCCGAGCAGGATGCCGACGCCGCCGCCGAACTTCGCCAGCTCAGGCCCGCGCGGCTCGCCGCCGTTGCCGCCGCCTTTGCGCCCGAATAGCGAGCCGAGCTTCTGGTTGAAATTGCGCATCAGCTCGTCGAGGTCGGGCGGGCCCTGATGGCCGCCGCGGCGGCCCCATTGCGGGTCGTTGAGCGACATCAGCACGCGCAGCGCGCGGCGCGTGCACTCAGAAGCAAAGCTGCGAAATGACCGCCAATAGGTAACCATGATTGAGCTGATTTCGTGTCAAGCCGCCGCGGGACGCGCAACCGGAAAACGGCATGCTGCGGCGGCATATTCCTCCAGCGCCGCTCGCGTCAAATCCAGTCCCGAGCCGGTTTGGGCGCTGATCCAGATGGCGCTGATTTTACCATACTCGTCACGCTCGATTCGCGGCGCGACGCCGTTCAGGTCGATCTTGTTGTAGATCAGTATCTGCGGTATGCGCTCAGCGCCGATTTCGGCGAGCACCGAGTTGACGGCCGCGATCTGGGCGTCGCGTGTGGTGCTGCCGGCATCGACCACGTGCAGCAGCAGATCAGCCTGCACCGCCTCCTCGAGGGTGGCGCGGAACGCCGCCACCAGAGTGTGCGGCAACCGGCGAATGAAGCCGACAGTGTCGGACACCACCAGCGGTGCGCCGCCGGGCAGAAACACGCGGCGCGTCGTCGTATCGAGCGTCGCGAACAATTGATCGGCTGCATAAGCATGGGCCCGGGTCAGCGCATTGAACAGCGTAGTCTTGCCTGCATTGGTGTAGCCGACCAGCGATACGGATAACACGCTGGCACGGCGTCGCGCACGGCGCTGCACTTCGCGCCGGCTGGCGAGGCGCGCCAGTTTGTCCTTGAGCAGTTTGACGCGTTTGGCAAGCAGCCGGCGGTCGGTTTCGAGCTGCGTTTCACCGGGCCCGCGCAAACCGATACCGCCTTTCTGGCGTTCCAGGTGGGTCCAGCCGCGCACCAGGCGGGTGGCCAGATGTTCGAGCTGCGCGAGCTCGACCTGCAGCTTGCCTTCATGGCTGTGCGCGCGCTGGGCGAAGATGTCCAGGATCAGGCTGACGCGGTCGACCACGCGGCAAGCGAGACGTTTCTCGAGATTGCGCTCCTGCCCCGGTGACAATTCATGATTGAAGATCACCAGCCTGGCGCCGGTGTACGCGAGCAGCGCCGCGAGTTCCTCGACTTTGCCGGTCCCGGCAAAATAAGCGGGATCGGGCCGCGCCCGCGGCCCCTGCAATACACCGGCAATGGCGATACGTGCGCTCACCGCGAGCTGCACCAGTTCCTCGGTGGATTCGGCAAAATCTGGGGCGCCGAAATCAAGGCTGACCAGCACCGCCTGGGAGCCGCTCCCCGGACGCTCAAACATCAATGCTGCTAGCTCTCAGCAGAGGGTTCGATCGCGAGATTGACTGGGCGCGCAGGAACAACGGTCGAGATCGCGTGTTTATAGACCATCTGCGTGACCGTGTTCTTGAGCAAGATCACGTACTGATCGAACGATTCAATCTGGCCCTGCAGCTTGATGCCGTTGACCAGGTAGATGGACACCGGCACATGCTCTTTGCGCAGTGTGTTCAGAAACGGGTCTTGTAGCAGCTGCCCTTTCGTGCTCATGTTTGCCCTATCGTTTTTTGGTCTTGGCTTCAACACTCTACTGTATTTTTCAGCCCAACGCCATACCGCCCCTCAACCCTTGGCGCGGCGCCTGGCGTAGGGGTTGGCAGCCTGCCGAAACTCGATTTTGAGCGGGGTGCCCTGCAATTTGAACGTCTCGCGGAAAAAACGTTCCAGATAGCGCCGATAGCTGTCGGAAATGTGGTTGAGGCTGGTGCCGTGGATCACGATCCGCGGCGGGTTGCTCCCGCCCTGGTGCGCGTAACGCAATTTGGGACGAAACATCCCGGCGCGCGACGGCGCCTGACGCGCGACGGCGGCGATCAGCGCCCGGGTCAATTTCGGGGTCGGCAGCTGCGCCATCGCCGCCGCATAGGCGCGCTCAATCGCATCGAACAGCGGCTTGACGCCGGTCCCGGCGAGCGCCGAGAGATAATGCGCCGGCGCGAATTCGATGAAATTCAGCGTGCGCGCCAAGCTGCGCTTCGTCCAATCACGCTCTTCGGCGCTCAAGCCATCCCATTTGTTGACCGCCACCACCAGCGCGCGCCCCGCCTCGAGAATGTAGCCGGCAATGTGCGCATCCTGGTCGAAGACCTGCTCGCGCGCATCGAGCACCAGGACTACGACATTGGCATCCTCGATCGCCTGCAAAGTCTTGACGATCGAGAATTTCTCGACTGTGTCGGTGACGCGCCCGCGGCGCCGCATACCGGCGGTGTCGATCAGTGTATATTGGCGGCCGCCGCGCTCGAACTCGACGTAAATGCTGTCGCGCGTCGTGCCCGGCTCGTCGAAAACCAGAACCCGTTCTTCGCCGAGCATGCGATTGAGCAGCGTCGACTTGCCGACGTTGGGCCGCCCGACAATCGCTATGCGCGGGTGGCGTGCGCGCCGCTCCGCGTCGTCCATCTCCTGCGCCACCGGATAATCGGCGAGGATCAGGTCGGCGAGATCGCTCACGCCTTCACCATGCGCGGCCGAGATCGCGAGCGGATCGCCCAGCGCGAGTTCGTGAAACTCCGCATTGACCGCGGCCGGTTGCATGCCTTCCGTCTTGTTGACGACCAGCCAAATCCGGCGCCCGGTCCTGCGCAATTGCTCGGCGATGTCACGATCCTGCGGCGCCAGCCCCTGACGGCCATCGACAAGGAAGATGATCGCGTCCGCCTCGTCGATCGCCTGCAGCGTCTGCTGCGCCATCGCGTGCAGGATACCGTCATGCGCGACCGGCTCAAGACCGCCGGTATCGACCACGATATACGATTTGCCGCCGACGCGGCCGCGCCCGTAGTGGCGGTCCCGCGTCAGGCCGGGCACGGCGGCGACCAGCGCGTCGCGGCTGCGGGTGAGCCGGTTGAACAGCGTCGATTTGCCGACGTTCGGCCGGCCGACAATCACGATTGTTGGGGGCACTTTATAGCCTTGCCGCGACGAACGCAGAGCATTGTCGCAAAAAAAATCGAATCGAACTTACCCTGCAAGCATGCCGGTTTTAAGCAGGGCAAAGACCCCGCGTGTTTTCCTCAGCGTCCTCCGCGGCTCAGCTGTGGAATTTACTGGATGCCAATGGCGAAGACGCCACCATTGCGGGTCTGCACCAGGATGCCCTCATTGAGAGCCAGTGGCTGCGCGATGATCGCGCTGCCGTCAGTCGCCATGCGCGCGGCAAATGAGCCGTCATCGCGCGACAAAAAATGCACGTAGCCTTGAAAATCCCCGACTGCGACATATTTGCCGGCAACTACCGGCCCGCTTATATTGCGGCCGAACAGCTTGTCCTGTTTCCATTGGCTCGCGCCGGTGTCTTTCTCGAATGCGACGACCGCGCTCTTGTCGTCGGAGACATAGACGTTGCGCCCGTCGATTGCCATGCCCGAGACGCTCGAGATATCGCGAGCCCAGTTGGGTGTGCCTTTCAGCAGGTCAACGCAGGCGACGCGCCCCTGATAGGCGACCGCGCAGCCCTGACTGCCATCCGTCACCGGGAGGCTCGAGATGTCAGCAACACGCTCGAGCTCGGTGGCGCCTTTCGGCAACGCCACCGTAGCTTCCCAGCCGACGTTGCCGTTGTTCAGCGCAAGCGCGACCAGCCTGCCGCCGGGGAACCCCGCGAACACGGCGCCGCGATACAGCACGACGCCGACGTGGGTACGCACCGTCAACGCCGGCAGCGTGCGCTGATAAACCCACTTGCGGTTGCCGCTGGCGGCGTCGAGCCCGTAAATACGGCCGTCGCCGCTGCGTACCACCACGATGTCCTGCTCGGTCTGCGGCGCGCTCAGCACCTCGCTCGCCAATTGGGATTTCCATAACGGCTTGCCGTTTTGATCGAACGCCAGCACTTCGCCCTTGGGCGTGCCGACCAGGATCAGACGCCCGTCACTGCCGACGCCGCCCGAGAGACGGCTTTTGCTGTCGATGCGCGCCAGCAGCTTGCCGCTGCCGGCATCGAAGCGTGCGATCTGCCCGGCGGCGCCGGCGACGTAAACCGCACCCGCATCGATCGCCGGCGTGAACACGTATTTCTCGCCAGCGCCGGCGCTGCCCTGCCACAGGATTTTGGCGGTGGCGGTCGGTTTGAATGCAATCAGCCCGGCGGGCTTGACCACGGGGCCGCTGCCGAACCACTTATCAATGTAGTCGCCGGGTGCGGCGCAGCCGCCCATCGCTATCGGCAGCAGCGCGGCCAGCGCCCACGCCCGCGCCGAACCCCTCATTTCCCCTCACCCAGCGCATCGAGCTTGACCTGGATCAGCGCACGATAACTGCTCTTGGCATCGCTCTTGTCCAGTGCGAGCTGATACGCGCTGCGCGCTTCCTGGGCCTTGCCTTGCGCCACCAGCACATCGCCTTTGAGGTCGGCGTAAAGCGCGCTCAGGGCGTCGACGTGCTTCCCATCCAGCAGTTGCAGCGCCGCGTCGTATTTTTTTTCGTCAAGCAGCACCGCGGCAAGCCGCAGCCGCGCGATGTCGCGCGTTTCATCGTCCTTGCCGTTGTCGATTGCCCACTGCAGGCGCGTCGTGGCTCCCGCCGTATCACCACTGTCGACTGCGGCTTTGGCGCCGGCAAGCGCAGCGAACACCGCATAACCGGTACGCGGATATTTCTCCGCCAGCACCGCGGCGATGTCCTGGACTTTTTTCTGATCGCCGCTGCCGGCAGCGCCTTGCAGCTGCGAGTAGAGCTCGCCTGCTTCGAACGCCTGCTTGCTCTGATAGTAGCGCCACCCCTGGATCCCGCCGACCGTCATGGCCGCTGCGACAATCACCAGCAGCACGAACTTGCGGTATTGCTGCCACCACGCCTTGATCTCGTCTATCTGTTCCTGCTCTTCCAGATCGTAAACTGCCATTACTCGACTCCATTGAGTTTGATCAGAGCGGCGGCCTGCGCCACCGCGCAGCACCGCTGTTCACCGGCTTCGCGCAACGGCTTGATGCTTACCTGCTGCGCCTGCATCTCGTCATCGCCGATGATTACCGCGTACCGCGCGCCGCTCGCGTCGGCTTTTTTCATCTGGGATTTGAAGCTGCCGCCACTGCAGTCGAACACCACCGTCAGGCCGTGGTCGCGCAACTGCTCGGCGCTGCGGAACGCAAAATGTCCTGCGGTTTCGCCTTGATGCACAAGATACACGTCGGGGGCCGCCGTGCCCGCCGCGTGCGGGGCGGATTGCATCAGTTCGAGCACGCGCTCAACGCCCATCGCGAAGCCGCATGCCGGTGCCGGCTTGCCGCCGATCTGCTCGATCAGCCCGTCATAGCGGCCGCCCGCGCACACCGTGCCCTGCGCGCCGAGGCTGCCGGTCACCCATTCATAAACGGTGAAATTGTAGTAATCGAGGCCGCGCACCAGCCGCGGGTTGAGCCGGTACGCAATTCCTGCCTCGCGCAACAGCGACTGCACGCCCTCGAAGTGCTGGAGAGATGCGGCATCCATCTCGTCCGTCATGCGCGGCGCATTTTCGATCAGCTCCTTGAGCTCCGGATTCTTGCTGTCGAGCACACGCAACGGATTGGTGTGCAGCCGGCGGCGCGCATCCTCGTCGAGGATTGCTGCGTGCTGCTCGAGATGCTTGATCAGGCGTGCGCGATAGCGGCGGCGCGACTCATTGCTGCCAAGCGTATTGAGTTCGAGTTCGACATCGCCAATGCCGAGCGCACGCCACAACCGCGCGCACATCACGATATGCTCGGCGTCGATGTCGGGTCCGGCGTAACCGAGCGCCTCGACGCCGACCTGGTGAAATTGACGATAACGCCCTTTCTGCGGCCGCTCGTGGCGGAACATCGGACCGGCGTAGCACAGGCGTTGCGGTCCCGGGTACAGCAGGTTATGCTCGATCGCAGCGCGCACGCACGAGGCGGTAGCCTCGGGGCGCAGCGTCAGGCTCTCGCCGTTCAACTGGTCGACAAAGGTGTACATCTCCTTCTCGACGATATCGGTCACGGCGCCGATCGAACGCACGAACAGCTCGGTGCGCTCGAGGATCGGCATGCGGATCGGCCGATAGCCGTAGGCGCGCAACCAGTCGCGCACGGTGTCTTCGAACCTCTCCCACAGCTGCGCCTGCTCCGGCAGGATGTCGTTCATCCCGCGCACCGCTTGAATTTTGCTGGCCATGGGTGTGGGAATACGCCTTTCAGCCCGCGGTCGTCACGGCAGGCGCGGGCGCCGGCTTTTTCATGGCGTAGTTTTTCTGCACGTACTGCTCGACCAATGCCTGGAATTCGGCCGCAATGTTGTCGCCTTTCAGCGTCACCGCCTTGACGCCATCGATGTAGACCGGCGCCACCGGGTTTTCGCCCGATCCCGGCAAACTGATGCCGATGTTGGCGTGCTTGCTCTCGCCCGGTCCGTTGACCACGCACCCCATGACCGCGACGTGCATATCCTCGACGCCGGGATAGCGGCCGTGCCACAGCGGCATCTGCGCGCGCAGGTAGGACTGGATCCGGTCGGCGAGTTCCTGGAAATACGTGCTGGTGGTGCGGCCGCAACCGGGGCACGCGATGACCAGCGGCGTGAACGAGCGCAGCCCCATGGTCTGCAGGATCTCCTGCGCCACCACCACTTCGCGCGTGCGGTCGCCGCCCGGCTCGGGCGTGAGCGAAATGCGCAGCGTGTCACCGATGCCTTCCTGCAGCAGCACCGCGAGCGCCGCGGTCGACGCGACGATGCCTTTCGATCCCATGCCGGCTTCGGTCAGACCGAGATGCAACGCGTAATCGCAGCGCGCGGCGAGGTCGCGATAAACCGCGATCAGGTCCTGCACGCCGCTCACCTTGCATGACAGCACGATCTGGTCAGCGCGCAGGCCGAACTCTACCGCCTGCCGCGCGCTCTCGAGTGCGGACGCTACCAGTGCCTGGCGCGTCACCACTGCCGCTTCCTCCGGCTGCGCGAGCCGCGCATTGTCGTCCATCATGCGCGCCAGCAATTCCGGGTCGAGACTGCCCCAGTTGACGCCGATGCGCACTGGCTTGCCGTACTGGCACGCGAATTCGATCATGGTCGCAAACTGCCCGTCGCGCTTCGAGCCGCGGCCGACATTGCCGGGATTGATGCGCAGCTTGGCAAGCGCCTCAGCGCACGCCGGCTGCTGCGTGAGCAAGCGGTGGCCGTTGAAATGGAAATCCCCGACCAGCGGCACGGCGACGCCCATCGCGGCGAGCCGCTCGCGGATGTGCGGCACTGCCGCCGCCGCCTCGGCGGTATCGACCGTGATGCGCACCAGCTCCGAGCCGGCGCGCGCGAGCGCCGCTACCTGCGCGACGGTTGCCGCTATATCCGCGGTATCGGTGTTGGTCATCGATTGCACGGCGATCGGCGCCGCCCCGCCGATGGCGACGCCGCCAACCAGCACCTGGCGCGCCGCGCGGCGCGATGTGACTCCGTACATGGGCGCTTACTCGAGGGTCAGACGCGCCACGTCAACCTTGACGTAAGGTGCAAGATTGACCGGCTGATCGTTGTGCATCAATCGCACGCCGGCAGCGTTGCCGACCACCAGCGCGAGCGGCGGCAGTCCGCTCACCACTTGCACGGTGCCGGCGGGATTGAGCTGCGAGAAGATCTTGCTCCCGTTGCGGTCGCGAATTTCGACCCAGGATTCCTGCTCGAACCTGAATCTGATCACGTGCTCGCCCGGCTTGTGTTCCACCCTTGCCGTGCGCGCGGTCAGCCGCGGACTCTCCCCGACGGTTTGTTCATTACGCGTCGCGGCAGATACCGTAGGCGACGCGGCGGCAATCGCGTCGCTTACGGCGAGAACCTGCGCCCCGACCCTCGTTTCCGCAGCGTTCTCTTCCGTCACGACTTGCGGCGGCGGCAACGCGACTTGACGCGACTTCACGGTAATCTCGCGCGCGTCGTCGCGATAGAATTCGAAAATCACTACGGGCACCAGCAGCACCAGCCCCGCGATCGCATACTTGTGCCATCTGAATTCGCGTCCGCTGGGAAACGGGATGTCGCCTGACGGCGGTATCTCCGGCAGCGGCTGCGCTGCGCGCGGCAAATGCTGCTCCGCGCCGGCCGGCAGCGACGCCGGATCAAGCTTCACCAGGCGCGCGTAATTGCGGATGAAGCCGCGCACGAAGACCGCACCGGGCAAGCGCCGGTAATCTCCCGCCTCCAGCGCTTCGACCTGCCGGGGCGACAGCTTGAGCTGGTGCGCGATGTCGGCGACGCTGAGCCCGCTGTTTTCGCGCGCCGCCGCCAGCTGCCGGCCGGGTTGTGCCGGCGCAGCCGCGGATTCGGGAGTGGAAACGCCTTCGTTCATTCGTACTGGCCCGCGATCAGGGCACGCGCCTCGCGTGAATCGGGAAAATTCTTGCGCAATTGGAAGCCGAGGCTCGCTTCGGCGTTGCGGTCGCCAAGCCCGCGCTCGACACGCAGTGCGAGCCACAGCATTTCGGCGGTCAACGTGGCATCGCGTTGCAGGCGCGTGAGATAAACCTTGGCCTCTGGAAAGTTTTTGCGCCGGTACGCCATGTCCGCCAGCTGGAACAGCGCTTGCGGCTGGGTCGGGCGCACCTTGAGCGCCTTCTGGAAATAGTCTTCGGCCGCGGTCAGATCCCCGGTCTGGCGCGCGCAAACGCCGGCATTGACCCAGGATTTCTCGGGAGTCGTATACAACGGGTTGCGCAGCGCGGCGAGAAAATATTTGATCGACTCCTGCTCGCGCTTGCGCTGGCACAGAAACCAGCCATAGTTGTTATTGCTATCGGAATCGAGCGGGCTCACCTGCAACGCGCGCTGGAAACTGACTTCCGCGGCCCGGTCGTCGCGCAGCTCCATGTAGACCAGGCCCAGCACATTGAAAGCCGGCGCATAATTGGGCTCCGATTTCAGCGCCTCGGCGGCCTCCTGCAATGAAACGCCGTAATTGCCAAGCCCGTAATACCCCGCCGCAAGCTCGGTATGCAGGCGCGCGCGCGTCTGCGCACCGGTGTCGGTACCGCCCCTCGGCGTATAGTCGGTCGGTTCATGGGCGGTGCTGGCGCAGCCCGCGACTATCAGCATCAAACCCGCAGCCATCGTACGTTTCATTATGAGCGCCTCACAAGGTTGCCGCTGCCACACGCCGCTGGCGGCGCCGCGTTTTATCCTGCACTTGCCCCGCGAGTTGTCCGCACGCGGCATCGATATCGTCGCCGCGCGTTTTACGCACGGTGGCAGTCAGCGCCGCCTGCATCAACGCGTCGCGGAAACGCTCGACCGTCGCGGCATCCGAGCGCTCATAACCCGACTGCGGGAACGGATTGAACGGGATCAGATTGATTTTGCATGGCACGGATTGCACCAGTTTCACCAGTTGCCGGGCGTGTCCGACACTGTCGTTCACGCCGGCCAGCATCACGTACTCGAATGTGACAAAGTCGCGCGGCGCCTTCTCGATGTAGCGCACGCATGCGGCAAGCAAATCCCTGAGCGGGTATTTCCGGTTGATCGGCACGAGTTCGTTGCGCAGCGCGTCGTTCGGCGCATGCAGCGATACCGCAAGCGCGACCGGGCAGGTGTCGCGCAGGCGGTCGATCGCCGGCACCAGCCCGGATGTGCTGAGCGTGACGCGGCGGCGCGACAGGCCGTAGGCATCGTCGTCGAGCATCAGTTGCATTGCCGCCACCACGTTGTCGAAATTGGCGAGCGGCTCGCCCATGCCCATCATCACCACATTGCTGATCGGCCGCTGCGCCGTGACGCCGCGGCCCAGATCGCGGTTGGCTTGCCAAAGTTGGCCGATGATCTCAGCCACCGTCAGGTTGCGGTTGAAACCCTGGCGGCCGGTCGAGCAGAATGTGCACTCGAGCGCGCAGCCCGCCTGCGACGAAATGCACAGCGTGCCGCGATTGCGCTCCGGGATGAACACGGCCTCGATCGCGTTGCCGGTGTCGACGTCGAGCAGCCACTTGCGCGTGCCGTCGGCGGCGGTGCTGTCGCGCGCCACGCGCGGCGCGCGGATTTCGGCCGTCGCCTTGAGCCGCTCGCGCAACGGCTTGGAGATGTCGGACATGGCATCGAAATCGTCGACGCCGGACTGATGGATCCAGTGCATCAGTTGCCGCGCGCGGAACGGCTTTTCGCCGATGTCCGCGCAATACCGCGCGAACCCGTTTCTATCAAATTCGAGCAGGTTGACGGTCATGGCTGCAAGTCATTAACGCGAATAGATGTTCAGCGTCGGAAAGAAGTACGCGATCTCGACCTTCGCGGTATCGGGCCCGTCCGAGCCGTGCACCGCGTTGGCGTCCATGCTTTGAGCGAAGTCGGCGCGTATCGTTCCTTTGGCCGCTTTTTTCGGATCGGTCGCGCCCATCAGGTCGCGATTTTGCTGGATCGCGTTCTCGCCTTCCAGCACCTGCACCAGCACCGGCCCGGACGTCATGAACTCGACCAGGTCCCGGAAAAACGGGCGCTCGCGGTGCACCGCGTAAAAACCTTCCGCGTCCCGGCGCGCCAGGTGCAGCATGCGCGCGGCGATGATTTTCAGGCCGGCTTGCTCGAAGCGGGACAGAATCTGGCCGATCACGTTGTTGGCTACCGCATCCGGCTTGATGATGGAAAGAGTGCGCTCGACCGCCATGATAATCCTTCGAAACCCAGGCTGAGATTGTTAAGAATAACCGCGAAGGATATCACGATAAGGCGTTGAAATAAAGAGAATTCGCGCCATATGGCGCGCCCGGTCACCTAGCGGTTGAGCGGTAACACCTTGAACCGCTTGCGGCGCTCTATACGCATCGCCCGGAAGCGCCGTTGATCGAGCGTGAGCATCTCGAATCCGCACGGGCATAACGACGAAGGCTGGAACCGCAGACGCTACGGCGCGTACCATGATCTCGAGACGTGGCGCCGCTATATGTCAGCCGCCGGGTTTATCGAGCTTACTCACTATAATGGCTGACCCCAATTATTCACCGGTCCGACGCGTTGCCAGGGCAGGGCCGCACTCTTATGATGTCTGCTTTCCCCCACCCAGGAGCGGTGGAGCCGGTTCCAAGAGGAGCCCATGATAGCAGTCACGCGCAAGTTTGCCGAATTCGCCACCGGGATCTCGTACGACACGCTGCCCGTCGAGGTAAGGGAGCGCGTCAAGGCGCTCGCCCTCGACCTCGTCGGCATCACGCTGCGCGCCCGCAACGAGGCGGAATCGACGCCGGCGATGGTTTCCGCCGCCGGCTTGCTCGGCCTGGCGGGCGGCGCCTGCACGGTGATCGGGGATGCCGCCGGCTACGCCCCGCCCGGGGCGGCGATGCTGAACGGCACGCTCGCCCACTCGCTCGACTTCGATGACACCCACGCGTCCGGCTCGCTGCACCCGAGCGCGCCGATCATGCCGGCCGCTTTCGCCGCCGCCGAGATGGCCGGCGCCGACGGAAAGGCTGCGATCGCCGCCATCGTCGCCGGCTACGAGGTGCAAATCCGGTTGAGCCTCGCGCTCGATCCGGCGGCGCATTACGACCGCGGCTTCCACCCGACCGCAACCTGCGGCGCCTTCGGCGCGGCGACGGCGGCCGGGCGGCTGCTTAAGCTCGACCCGCAGGGCTGCGCCAACGCCTTCGGGATCGTGCTCAGCATGGCGGCGGGCTCGATGCAGTTCCTGGTCAACGGCGCCTGGACCAAGCGTTCCCACGTCGGCCACGCGGCGATGTGCGGGCTGATCGCGGCGACGCTGGCGCGCGAAGGATACAAGGGCGCAAGCGATGCCATCGAGGGCAAGTGGGGTTTCCTGCACGCCTATGCGCCCGCCGCAGACGCGGGGAAAGCGGTGGACGGGCTCGGCCACCGCTGGGAGACGCTGAAGATCGCGGTGAAGCCCTATCCCTCCTGCCGCTACAGCCACGCCGCCATCGACGGGATACTCGAGCTCGCCAGCGCGCATGGCATCCATGCGGAAGAAGTCGAAGAGGTCGCAGTCGGCCTGCCTGAGCCGGGCTGGAAAATCATCGGCGACCCGGAGCCCGCCAAGCAGTCGCCGCAATCGGTCGTGGACGGACAGTTCTCGATGGCGTTCTGCGCCGCCGTCGCGCTGAAGAGCGGCGGCTTGGCGTGGGACGACTATGCGCGCCATCTCGGCGATCCCGGCACATTGACGTTGTGCAAACGGGTGCGGACGCGGATCGATCCGAAGGCCGACGCCGACTTTCCCGAAGAATTGAGCGCGAGCGTACGCATCAAGACCGCGCGCGGCGCATTCGAGACCTACGTGCGGGTGCCGAAAGGCGAGCCGGCGAATTTTCTCTCCGCGGCCGAGCTGCGCGCCAAGTTCGACGGGCTCGCCGGGCCGTACCTTTCCGCGCGCCGGCGCGATGAGCTCGCGGTCGCGGTGCTCGCGCTCGAGCAGGCGCAGGACATCGGCGCACTGCTGCGCCTGACGCGTCCCGACGCGACGAGCGGGCGCCGCGTCGCCGCGGCCGTCCGCTGAAGATTGCGATGACGGTCGAGCACAAACAGGTCGGGCCGAACCGCTACCGCGAGTCCTTCGGCCGCCACTTCGAGGATTTCAAGGTCGGCGACACCTACGAGCACCGGCCGGGACGCACGATCAGCGAGACTGACAACACCTGGTTCACGCTGCTCACCATGAATACCCACCCGCTGCACTTCGACACCGCCTACTGCGCCAGGACCGAGTTCGGGCGGCCGGTGGTGAACAGTTGCCTGACGCTGGCGATCGTCACCGGCATGAGCGTGAGCGACTTGAGCCAGAAGGCGGTCGCCAACCTCGGCTGGGACAAGATCCGGCTCACGGCGCCGGTGTTCGCCGGTGACACGATCTACGCCGAGTCCGAAGTGCTGGACGTGCGCGAGTCGAAGTCGCGCTCGACGCAGGGGATCGTCACCGTGCGCACGACCGGCAGGAAGGCCGACGGCACGGTGTTCATGACCTACGAGCGCTCGATCCTCGTGCCCAGGCGCGGTCACGCGGTGGACGACGCGGCCGGCTACTAAGCATGCGCGCGATACCGCGGCCGCGCGAGGACGACGGGCAGGAGACGCTCATCCTGCAGAGCGTGGACCGCTTCCTCGAGCGGGATGTGCGCCCGGTCGCGCACGCGCTGGAAGCCGCCGACACCTACCCGGCCGCAATCGTCGAGAAGCTGAAGACGCTCGGACTCTTCGGCGCCACCATCGCGCCCGAGTACGGCGGGCTCGGGCTGCCGGCGGTGACCTACGCGAGAATCGTCGAGCGCATGTCGGCGGTGTGGATGTCGGTCGCGGGACTCTTCAATTCGCATCTCATCATGGCTGCGGCGGTGCAGCGCTTCGGCACCGAGGAGCAGAAGCGCCGCTATCTTGCGCGTTTCGCGAGCGGCGAGCTGCGCGGCGGCATCGCGCTCACCGAGCCTGACTGCGGCACCGACCTGCAGGCGATCCGCGCCCACGCCCGCCGCGAAGGCGATCACTACGTCGTCAACGGCGCCAAGACGTGGATCACCAACAGCGTCGAAGGGCAGATTCTGGCGGTGCTGGTGAAGACCGACCCGCGTGCGCAGCCGCCGCACCAGGGCATGAGCCTGCTGCTGATCGAAAAGGGACCGGGCTTCAAGGTGGTGCGCAAGCTCGAGAAGCTCGGCTACCGCGGCATCGACACGGGCGAGCTGCTGTTCGAGGACTGCCGGGTGCCTGCCGCGAACCTGATCGGGACATCGGAAGGCCGCGGTCTACAGCAAGTGCTGAACGGGCTCGAGCTCGGGCGCATCAACGTCGCGGCGC
>JAHFRL010000099.1 GCA_023266235.1 Betaproteobacteria bacterium | reverse complement strand
GCGAGCGCGCGATCGCGGAAGGGTCGTCGAACTCCTCGATCACGGTGACCGGCGAGCACCAGGGCCGGCCATACGCGGCGGTCAACTTCATGAATGCGGGACAAGGCGCGACCGGGCATCGTGACGGCTACACCATGCTGTCGTTCCCGTCCAACCTGTCCAATACTCCGATCGAGATATTCGAGCAGATGGCGCCGGTGCGCGTGATCGAGCGCAGCATCCGGCGCGGCAGCGGTGGCGCGGGCAGGCATCGCGGCGGCGACGGGCTGCATTTCGAGATCGAGGTGGTCGCCGCTACACCGATGATGGCCTCGATGATCATGACGCGCTTCCGCACCGCACCGCAGGGCCTCTTCGGCGGCGCGCCCGGCAAAGTCGGTGGGCTGCTGCTGAATGGAAAACCGATCGATCCGGCGGATCACTGGGTGCTCAAGAAAGGCGACCGCATCGTGATGGAAACGGCGGGTGGCGGCGGCTGCGGGGCGGCGTGACGACGGGTGGAATTGAGCGAAGACGACGGATCCGGTCTCACGGCCTGACCGGCTCGAATCCCGCGATATAGTCGTAGCCCAGCGCCCCGCGGGCAATACTCAGTCGCACCATCTTCTGGTTCTTCAGCGCGGTCGCGGTGTCTTGCGGGATCACGTAGCGCTGGTAACGGCCGTCGGGCATCTTCACCGTGACATGCCAGCGACCGCCCTTGCCCTCCGTGACGGCATCAATCTCGGCCGCGATCGAGCGGCCGGCAGGCGAGGCGAAAGTCCGGTTGAGGTAGGAGGCCGCGGCAGCGCAGGCGAGCCCGAGGACCAGCGCGGCCAGCCACGGGTGGCGATGCGGGCCCGCGAGCTTGAGCGTCGGCGCGACGCCGGAGACGCGCGTCCAGACCAGAAAGCCGGTCAGCGCGCCGGAAAAAAATGCGAGGGTGAAGAGATTCCAGCCGTCGATCACGTTATCGAAATTGGGTCCTTCCCGCGCCAACGCGACACCGGCGGTGATGAGCGCCACGAGGAGCAGGCTGGTCAGTACTCGTTCCTCGTGGGTCTTGGACGGCGCGTTCACGGAGTTTGTTTCAGGCGCGCGAACCCTTGCGCGAGATCGGCGATCAAATCGTCGGGATCTTCGAGCCCGATGTGCAGGCGGATCAGCGGCCCCCCGGGATTCCATTTCGTCGCGCTGCGGACTGCGCTCACATCGGCGCGGATCGCGAGACTTTCGAAACCGCCCCAGCTCGACCCGATGCCGAAGAGTTCGAGTGAATTGATCAGCGCGGCGACCGCTTCCCATTGCACGGGCTGCAGAATCACGCCGAACAGCGATGCCGCGCCGCTGAAGTCGCGCTTCCACAGCGCGTGGCCCGGATCGCTTGCGAGCGCGGGATACAGCACGCGCATCACTTCCGGCCGCGACTGCAGCCAGCGCGCGACCTTGAGCCCGCTTTCCTGCTGATGCCGCATGCGCACGCCGATCGTGCGCAAACCGCGCAACGCGAGATAGCAGTCGTCGGGACTCACGCTGTAGCCGTAGTCGGCGACGGCCTTGCGCACCGGCAGCCAATACTGCCGGTTGGTGACGACGAGGCCCAGCATGGTGTCGGAATGGCCGGCGATGTATTTGGTGCCGGCGTGGATCGAGACGTCGACGCCGTGCTCAAGCGAGCGGAAGAAATACGGCGTGCCCCAGGTGTTGTCGGCAAGCACCGGAATGTTTTTCGCATGCGCGGCGGCCGCGATCGCCGGGATGTCCTGCATCTCGAACGTAAGCGATCCCGGCGCCTCGCAGAAAACCACCGTCGTATTGGGCCGGATCAGCCTGGCGACACCGCCGGCGAGCAGCGGATCGTAGTACTCGACTTCGACGCCGAACGGCTTCAATCGCCGGTCGCAAAAGTGGCGCGTCGGTCCATAGACCGAGTCGGTGACGAGAACGTGAGCGCCGGTCTTCGCGAACGCCGCGAGCGCGGCGACGATCGCGGCCAGTCCCGACGGCAGCGCGACCGCGGCGTGACCGCCTTCGAGCTGCGCCACCGCCTCTTCGAGCGCGAACGTGGTCGGCGTGCCGTGGATGCCGTAGCGCACCGTCTTGTAATTGTCGGGATCGCGCGCTTCGTATGACTCGACGTCCGGGAACAACACGGTCGAGGCGCGGAACACCGGCGTATTGACGACACCGGCATAGCGCTGCGGGTCGCGCCCGGCGTGGGTGGCGAGGGTGTCGCGCTGGAGTTTTTTCTTGTCAGCCATGATTGAGTGCGGCTCGCGTCAAAACCGTGCGGGGCGTGATGTTGCCCGTCAGCGCGATGATAACGGGAATTGCCCTCTCACGCCTCTGCTTGGCGCCGCAGCGCGGGCAGAACACGTCCTTGCTTCCGAGCGGGAAGCCGCATTCGTGGCAGCGCCTCATCGAGCATGCCATAGTTCTAATTGACCCCGGTTACTTCCCGCGCACGAGCTTGTCCTCGAACCAGTTCCACATGTCGGCGACGACCAGCGTCAGGTAATCGCGCTGGCAGTGCTGCGCGCCGCCTTCCTCGGCGGTGTACACACGCAGCGTCTTATCCTGCGAACCGCAGGCATTGTAGAGCGCGTGCGCGTCCGCCATCGGAATCTGCTCGTCGTCCTCGCCGTGTACGAGCAGGAACGGGCAGCGCATTTTCTGCACCACGCCGTCGAGCCGGAACGATTCGAGTTTCTTCAACGCGGCATCGATCGAGTCCACGCCGAGGATCCACGTGATGTGATGCCCCGGCACCGACAGCGATGTTTTAAACGCCGCGTCGACGCGCTTTTTCCAGATCGCGTGGTAGTCCCATTGCGCGCCCCAGGCGATGCATGCCGCATAGCGCGCATCCATCGCGGCGCAGCGTGGTGCGTAGTAGCCGCCGAGGCTGATCGCGACGACGCCGATTTTTTTCGCGTCGACGTCATCGCGTTTTTCGAGGTAGTCGATGCATGCGGAGCCTGCGACTTCGTAGTCGTGGCGCAGATAGTGTCCGCGGAAACGGATCGCCTCGCCGGTGCCGGGCCCGTCCATCACCAGCACCGAGATGCCGCGCTTGATGAGATCCGGCACGCCGCGCATGTACTGGATCTCCTTGGTCACGTCGAGCCCGTCGAAGAACACCACGCACGGCGCGCGCTTGGACTTGGCGGACTGCGCATTCTGCGCGTGCACGAAGTAGCCGGGGAAGCTGCCGCCCGCGAACGGCACTTCGACGATCTCGATCCTGGCGTCGGTGAGTGCCGCGTGGCGGTGGAAGCATTCGACCCCGGTGCGGAACGCAGCGAGCGCCTGTTCGTCCTTGGGCGTGCGGAAACGCTCGCCCATCTGGTAATAGTTGCAGGCGCGCAGGTAAGCGTGCGCCGCGGAGACGCGGTGCCCGCCCTGCTCGAACTTCCCGGCATGGGCGCGCACGCCAGCGGCGACTTTTATGCAGGCATCGAACCACGCCTCGTCGTCCTCGGGCCCTTTGTCCTTCAGTATGCGGCCGATCTTGTGCAGCTCGCCGATTTCAGAGCCGCCGTACGGCGCCGAACTCAGCATGTTGATGAAGCCGGCCGACCAGCGGTAGTTGCCGGGAAAGTACATGAAATAGGCGGGCTCTTTCTTGTCGGCCATGAGGTCGTTCTTCCTTGGTGAGAAATGGTAAATGGGAAATGGGAAATGGGAAATAGGGAATGGGGAATCGGAAACGGTAAATGGCGGTGCGCAACGCGCCGTGCGGTATTCCCATTCCCTATTGACCATTTACCATTCGCCGGTTTTGTTACTCCTGCTTGATGCCTGCCGCTTTCCCGACTTTCGCCCAGCGCTCGGTTTCGAGCCTGATGAATGCCGCGAATTCCGCCGGGCCGTCACCGGCAACTTCAAACCCGATTTCTTCGAGCTGCTTGCGCGTATCCGGGGAATGCAGCGGCTTGCTCAGCACGGCATGGATACTGTCGATGATGGCCTTGGGCGTGCCGGCGGGGGCGAGTATGCCGTTCCAGTTATAGCTCGAAAAGCCCTTGACCCCCTGCTCCTCGGCCGTCGGCACCTCGGGCATGAGCGGGGAGCGCGCGGTCGCCGTGACTCCAAGCGCGCGCATTCTGCCCTGCCGCACCAGCGGCGCCGCCTGGGCAATCTGCACGAAGGCCACGTCGATATTGCCCGCGATCACATCGATAACGTAGAGTGCCGCTCCTTTGTACGGAACCATCGTCATCTTGATGCCGGTGAGCGAGGCGAGAAACTCGGTGCCGAAATGCCCCACCGTGCCTACGCCCGGGGTGGCGTAATTGATCTTGCCGGGATGGGCCTTCGCCAGGGCGATGAACTCCTTCAGGTTTTTGGCCGGAATGCTCGGATGCGCGCAGATGCAGCTCGCGCTCCTCGCAATCAGAGTGATGGGCGCAAAATCGCGCACCGGGTCATACGGCAACTGCTTGCGAATACTGGGAGCGATGGTGAGCGGGCCCGGGTTGCCGCCGAGCAGCGTGTAGCCGTCGGGAGCGCTTTTCGCCACCGCCTCGGTACCGATTACGCCGCCGGCGCCACCGCGGTTATCGGCGACCACCGGCTGGCCGAATGCGGCGTTGAGCTGCTGCGCCGCCCAGCGCGAATGCGTGTCGGTGGGCCCCCCCGCTGCGAACGGCACGATGATGCGGATCGGCTTCACCGGATAATTCTGCGCGTTACAGTTACCCGCGAGCGCGCCAAGGGCAAGCAGCGCGAATAAGCGGTTTGCGACGGTGGCCATGGGGATTTCTCCAGTGCACGCTGGTGTGCGGAGCGGATGTTGTCGAGCGCGCCCCGCCAAGATAGTGGAGGAGCGCAAGTGCTGTCAAACGTTGCGCGGCGGGCGCGCGCCGCAATCTGGTAAACTCGCTCTTGAAAGTCGCGTAGTTCCTCCGCCAACCATCACCGGGGAGAGTCATGCCAGCCAAGCGTAAGAAAGCCGCCAAGGCAAGCCAGTACAGCGACATCCGGTACGCGGTCAAAAACCAGGTGGCGTGGGTCACGATCAACCGGCCGCGCGTGTTGAACGCGTTCCGCGAGCAGACGCTCGACCAGATGATAGCCGCGCTGAAGTCGACGCGCGAGGACCCGTCGATCGTGTGCGCGGTGGTGACCGGCGCCGGCGACAAGGCGTTCTCCGCGGGCGGCGACTTCTACGCGATGAAGCGCCTCAACTGGGTCAACGCCTATATGTGGAACGACCGCATGCAGGGCCTCGCGATGACGATCCGCGGCCTGCCGATTCCGGTGATCGCGATGGTCAACGGCTGGTGCATGGGCGGCGGCCACGAGCTGGCGCTGTGGTGCGATTTGGTCATCGCATCGGAGAATGCGGTGCTCGGCCAGACCGGCGCCACGGTCGGCGCGTGCCCGACGGTCGGCGCGACGCAGTACCTGCCGCGCATCATCGGCGAGCGGCTCGCGCGCGAGATGATTTTCTGCGCGCGGCGCTTCACCGCAAAAGAAGCGGCCGCGATCGGGCTCATCAACAAATGCGTGCCGCAGCAAGACCTGCTCGCAGAAACGCGCAAATGGTGCGAAACGATGAAGGGCCTCAGCGCGCAGACGCTGCGCATGACGAAGAAGAACCTTAATTTCGAATCCGACCTGCTCTACGCATCGTGGCAGCACGGCATGGAACTGCTCGCGCACGTGTGGGGCTCGGAAGAAAGCCTCGAAGGCATGAACGCGTTCCTCGAGGGCAGGAAGCCCGATTTCCAGAAATTCCGCCTGCGCGGCAAGCGCGAGCTCGCAGAGTACGTCGATGGCTGCAGGCAGGATCTCAATGCGCCGCCGTCGATGCGCAAGAAGCGGAAATAGTTACGGGAACCCATCTAAAGCGTTCAGCGGCGGCTCCCCCTTGTTTTTGAGATAGTTTCGGGTCATGGCACAAAACCCTGCAGGGGCGCTCGACGGACTGCGCGTACTCGATCTGACGCGCATCCTCGCCGGCCCGCTGTGCACGCTGATGCTCGGCGACATGGGCGCCGACGTGATCAAGGTCGAGCCGCCGGGCGGTGGCGACGACACGCGCAGCTGGGGCCCGCCGTTCGTCGAGGGCGAGGCCGCCTACTTTCTCGGCTTGAACCGCAACAAGCGCTCGCTCACGCTCAACCTGGCCTGCAAGCCCGGCCAGGAGATTCTTGCCGCGCTGCTCAGGAAGAGCGACGTGCTGGTCGAGAACTTCAAGGTGGGCACGCTCGAAAAGTGGGGCTTCTCCAGCGCGTGGCTGGAGGCCAACGCGCCGCAGGTGATCCGCTGTTCGATCACCGGCTACGGCGCGAACGGGCCGAAGGGCGGGCTGCCGGGCTACGACTTCATCCTGCAGGCCGAGTCGGGCCTGATGAGCATCACCGGGCCGCAGGACGGGCCGCCGACCAAGCACGGCGTCGCGCTGGTGGACGTGTGTACCGGGATGCTCGCCAGCAACGCGATCCTCGGGGCGCTCGCGGCGCGCAGCCGCACCGGCCGCGGCCAGCAGCTCGAGCTCTCGCTCTACGAGACGAGCCTCTTCATGCTCGCCAACGTGGCGGCCAACTATCTTGCCGCGGGCAAGGACGGCGGGCGCTTCGGCAACGGGCATCCGAGCATCGTGCCGTACACGACTTACCCGGCCGCCGACGGCATGCTGGCGGTCGCGGTCGGCAACGACGCGCAGTTCGCCAGATTCGCGCAGGCCATCGGGCACGCGGAGTGGGGAACCGATGCGCGATTCGCCAGGAACAAGGACCGCGTCGCGCACCGCGAGCTGCTCGACCGCCTGATCGCCGATGCGCTCAGGACCGATGCGGCCGGCGCGTGGATCGGGAAGCTCAAGGCGGCCGGCGTGCCATGCGGGCGCATCAACTCGGTCAGGCAGGCGTTCGACGACCCGCAGACCGCGGCGCGCAGGATGGTCGAAACCGTCGAGCATCCGGCGCTCGGCGCGCTCAAACTGATCGGCACGCCGTTCAAGTTCAATGGCACGCCGACCTCGGTGCGGCGCGCGCCGCCGACGCTCGGCCAGCATACCGACGAGATCCTGCACGGGGAACTCGGCATGGATAACGCGCGCATCGCGGAGTTGCGGCGCGAGAAAGTGATTTAGGAGCCGATATGATCACCGGAATGAGCCACGTTTCGATCGTCGTGCCGAGCCTTGATGCCGCGGCGCGCGAGCTCGAGCGGAAATATGGATTGAAAATCGGCCCGGTCACCGTCAACGATGACCAGGGCGTGCGCATGGCGTACATCGATCTGGGAAACGCGAGAATCGAGTTGATGGAGCCGGCGCGGCCCGGTTCGCCGGTCGGGAAATTCCTGCAGCGCAACCCGCGCGGCGGAATCCATCATTTCAGCCTGCGGGTCGACAGCCTGCAGGCGACCACCGCCGAGATCGAGCACAAGGGCGCGCGCGTCCTCGGTGACGGCAAGCGGCAGGTGAACGTGCACGGCGCGCGCATTGCGTTCTTGCATCCGCATGATTTTCTCGGCGCGCTGGTCGAGTTGGAAGAATACCGCGGCTGACGATCTCGCGCTGCGCGGGAGTAGCAGCCGGCTTGTGACTTTAAGGAGGGAGATATGACCCGGTATAGCGGCTTGCTGGCGTGCGTGCTCTGCGCGTCGCTGTCCGCCGGCGCTTTCGCGCAATCCCAGACGCAGACCCGTTCGACAGGTTCAGGGCAGGATTATCCGAACCGGCCGATCCGGCTGCTCGTTCCGTACGCGCCGGGCGGCGCCACGGATATCGTCGCGCGCCTGCTCGCGCCGAAGTTGAGCGAGCGTCTCGGCCAGCAGATCGTGGTGGACAACCGCGCCGGGGCCGCCGGCAATATTGCAGTGGAGTTGGTGGCGACGGCGCAGCCCGACGGCTACACGCTGCTGATCGGCAACATCTCCACCAACGCCATCAACCCGCTCTTGTTCACGTCCAAGGCGAAGGTGGACGCGGCGCGCGACCTCACCGGCATCACGCTGCTCGCTTCGATCCCGAACGTGATTCTCGGCGGCCCCAAGGTCCCCGCCACTACGCTGAAAGAGGCGATCGCCTACGCCAGGGAACGTCCCGGCCAGCTCAACTACTCCGCGCCGCTCGGCTCGTACTCGCACCTCGACATGCTGGCCCTTACCGCGGCGGCGGGAATCAAGATGGTGCACCTGCCCTCCAAAGGCGCGGGTGAGACGCTGCCCGCCTTGATGCGGGGCGAAGCGCATATCACGGAGTCGAACGTGGCCTCCAACATCGGCGCGATCCGCGCGGGGCTGATCAAGGCGTACGCGGTCACCTCGGCCAGGCGCATCCTCGAGCTGCCGGAGGTGCCGACGCTGGCGGAGAGCGGCTTCCCCGGGATCGGCAGCCTCAACTGGAACGGCATGTTCGCGCCCGCGCGCACGCCGCGGCCGCTCATCGACAAGCTGTTCGCCGCGGCAGTGGCGGTCATGCAGGAGCCGGAGATGCAGGAATTCCTGGTCAAGCGCTCGATACCGCTCGCGCTGAGCGCATCGCCCGCCGAGTTCAATGCCTACGTGCAGTCGGAAATGCAGCGTTGGGTCAGGATCATCAAGGACAACGGGGTAAAAATCGAGTGAGGCGAGAGGCGTGAGGCGAGGGGAGAATCATGACTGATACGGTTGCCGCTGCGACGCGCGTTTCACCACAACGGCTCGAGGCATTCATCGCGCGCGCATTGGTCGCGGTCGGCATTTCAGCGCAGGAAGCCGGCAATATCGCCGAGTTGATGACGCGCGCCGATCTGAACGGCGCCGACGGCCACGGCGTGTTCCGCCTGCCACAGTATATCCGCCGCATCAAGGGCGGCGCGGTCAACGTGAAGCCCAACATCCGCGTCGAGCGCGAGGCGGCGGGCATGGCGCTCGTCGATGGCGATAACGGCATGGGGCACCTGGTGATGCGCTTCGCGACCGGGAAAGCGATCGAGAAGGCGCAGACCGCCGGGGTGGCGTGGGTGGGCGTCAAATGGAGCAATCATGCGGGTCCGGCGTCGCTTTACGCGAGCATGCCGATCGCGCACGACATGATCGGGCTCTATCTGGCGGTGGGCAATGCGAACCACCTGCCGCCGTGGGGCGGCATCGACATGCTGTTGTCAACCAATCCGATTGCGGTCGGCGTGCCGGCAGGTGAAGAGCCGCCTATCGTGCTCGACATGGCGACGACGGTCGCGGCATATGGCAAAGTGAAAACCAAAACGCAGCGTGGCGAGATGATGCCCGAAGGCTGGATGATAGACCGTGAGGGCCGCCCGCTTACCGATCCGCGCCGCGCGGACGAGGGCTTCCTGCTGCCGATCGGCGGCTACAAGGGCTACGGGCTTGCACTGGTGTTCGGTCTGCTCGCGGGTACGCTCAACGGCGCGGCGATGGGACGCGATGTCGTCGATTTCAACCACGACGACACCACGCGGACCAACACCGGCCATGCCATCGTCGCGATCTCGCTCTCCGCATTCGGCGACGTCGCGGATTTCAAGCGCCGCGTGGACGCACTGGTGCGCGACATCCGCAATTCGAAGCGCCTGCCCGGCGTCGACGCAATCCGGCTGCCCGGCGAGCAGAGCCATGCCAAGCGCGCGGAAAGAACCACGCTTGGCATTCCGCTGCCTGAACCGCTGCGGCAAAGCCTCACTCAGCTCGCGGCTGAACTCGGCATCGCGGGGCCGTGACCGCGGCGCGGCCGCAGCGCGCAACCGATGGAGATCGCGCATGGCACGCTCTGGAAGGCGCGCATGATTTTCTGGGGCACGCTGCTCATCCTGGCCGCGGGGCTGCTGTGGTACATGGTCGCGGTGCCCGGCGAGCCGTACTCCGGACCGCTGCCGCCGTTGAGCGACGAGCAGACCGCGTTGCGCGACAACCTGCGGCGACACGTGTTCGCCGTCGGCAGCCGTGAACGCAACCTGTGGCAGCCCGCGGCACTCGAAGCCGCCGCGCGCTACATTGAAGATGCGCTTGCCGGCTTCGGCTATACCCTATCGGCGCAGCGCTTCAAGACCAACGGCGTCGAGGTGCGCAACATCGAGGTCGAGATTGCCGGCACGGTGCGCGCCGGCGAGATCATCGTCATCGGCGCGCACTACGATTCGGTGTACGGCGCAACCGGCGGCAATGACAACGGCTCGGGCGTTGCCGCAGTATTGGAGCTGGCGCGGCTGTTTCGCGGCGAACGGCCCGAACGCACGCTGCGCCTGGTCCTGTTTGTCAACGAAGAGCCGCCGTTTTTCAGGACCGGCGAGATGGGCAGCCGCGTCCATGCGCGGCGCGCCAGGGAGCGTGGCGAGAACATCGTCGCCATGTTTTCGCTCGAAACCATCGGCTACTATTCGGAGGAGCGGGGCAGCCAGCATTATCCGCCGCCGCTCGGGCTGTTTTATCCCGCTACCGGCAACTTCATCGCCTTCGTTTCCAACCTCGGCTCGCGCGGCCTGCTGCACGAAGTCATCGCATCGTTCCGCCGTCACGCGCAGTTTCCGTCCGAAGGCCTCGCCGCGCCGGCCTTCTTTCCCGGCGTGGACTGGTCTGACCACCGGTCGTTCTGGGCCGAGGGTTACCCGGCGTTGATGGTCACCGACACGGCGCCGTTCCGCTATTCCTATTATCACCTGGCCGCCGACACGCCCGACAAGGTCGATTGTGACCGCCTGACGCGCGTCGTTTCCGGATTGCGCGCGACGCTGCGCGAACTTGCCGGCGGGCCGGATTGAGGGAAACCAATGCAACCGCCGATGAACGCGGATGAACGCGGAAAACGTCAGAAGCAAATTGCCACAGAGATCACGGAGAACACAACGCGCGGAGAGAGAGCCGGGCTCGGCATCCCAATTCCGGATTCGTTGCTGAAAAATCTTGATCAACTCGCTGCGGAACTAAAAATCGCGCCGCTCGTTTAGTTTTCCCGTCGCGCGGTCCGCAGCGCGCATTCCGGGGCCTGGTGTCGGGCTCCGGCGACTGTCCAAGTTATTGATGTCCTCCTGGTTTTCCCGATGCAGTGTGGTCTGCGTCGCCGAACGACGACAGTTTCGGCGGTGGCAGAAATTCACGGCCGCTTCCCAACCCATTGTATTTACATAGAAAAGTTCGTCTGGTACGCCGATTGCACGAATCCGGATGACATCGCTGGCGCTCAAGCCAAATGGAAGGAGATGCCATGAGAATGCAGGAAGCCTGGAGCAATCCGTGTGTGCTGGTGCAATCGACGCAGCCGCTGACCAAATCCCGCGACTGCAAGAACCTGCCGCGCATCAAGCTGATCACGTGTTTGCAGATCGACCGCCGGGTGGATATCGAGGTTCATTGACAGCGCCAGACATGACGGAGGCTATCCAATGCTTAACTACGAATTGCGATACGACGACGGAATCCTGGTGCTGAAACCGGAGGGACCGCTCGAGGCCGCTGATTTCAGAACGCTGGCGAGCCACGTCGATGCCTATCTCGATCAGCATGGCACGCTGCGCGGAGTCATGCTGCGCGCGCGGGCGTTTCCCGGCTGGAAGGACTTCGGCGCGCTCGTCGCGCACCTGACGTTCGTCAGGCTGCATCACTACAGAATCGAAAAAGTCGCGGTCGTCGCGGACGGTGGCGTCGCGACGATCATGCCCCAGATCACCAACCATTTCCTCCACGCGCAGGTGAAGCACTTCGATCCCGCGCACGAGGACGCCGCGTGGAACTGGCTGATGGCACGCGGCCGGGCGCGGATGCGCACCGCCGCATGATGTGAAGCGCGGGCGCGACATTCATTCAACGCAAGGAGCCGGTATGAAAAACCTTCGCTCGATGCTGGCGGTGATGATCACCGCCACCGCTTTGCTGTCCGGCTGCGCGGAACCGCAGGCTTACCAGGCTTCCGCCGGATCCGGCACCGGTGTCGTAGACCGGATCGAGGTCATCAGGAAAGGCGATGGCGGCAATGTCGCGGGGACCGTGATCGGCGGCATCATCGGCGGCCTGATCGGCCACCAGATCGGCCACGGCAGCGGCCAGACCGCGGCGACCATCGTCGGCGCCGCCGGCGGCGCAGTCGCCGGCAACCAGGTCCAGCAACGCGCGCGCGGATCCAACGAAACTTTCCGCGTAACGGTGCGCATGGACAGCGGCGTTTTCGAAACCGTGACGCAGGATGACATCACCGACCTGCGCAGCGGCGACCGGGTGCGCGTCGAAGGCGGCCGCGTCTACCGGCTTTGAATCGGCGCGCAGTGAAAGGAGGAAGTCATGAAAGCCTATGCCGTGTTGAAGCAGCTGACGCCAGGCGCAACGGCGGGGCATCGTCTCCCCGCCAGCATGCGACATATTGCGCGCGGCGTCGACGTGAATTGGTATCAGGTGGCGGTGGTCGCGGTGGCCACCTTCGCGATCTCGATGGACCTTATGTTTCCGCCGGTCAGAGTTGCGATCGGAGACAGCCTCGATATTTATGCGGGTCACACCTACGTGCCGCTGTCGATGTCGGGCGGGGTGCAGGTGGACTTTGTGTGGCTCGCTGTCGAGTTGCTGGCGATTATTGCGGCCGCGGTCGCAGGTTGGCGTATCGGTACGCCTGCAGGTGACAAGCGCAAATCCGCGCGCGATCCGGAGTAATTCTTTTAACTGTTGCTTTAAACGGAGGTGCTGAAATGAAAACGATCCAAAGGCGTGCGGTCGGTGCCTTGACCGCAGCGATGCTGCTGGGCCTCACCGGTTGTGCCGGCATGTCCGAACGCGACCGCAACACCGCGATAGGAGCCGGTGTCGGCGCCGTCGGGGGCGCGATCCTTACGAATGGCAGCGCACTAGGCACCGTCGGCGGCGCCGCGGTTGGCGGCGTGATCGGCAATCAGGTCGGCCGCGACCGCAGGTAGCGAAAATAACGGCACCGTCGGGCGCGGTATTAGCAACGAGCAAAGTATCGGGAGATTCTGATGAAAACCATCCTGCGATTGCTGGCAATGTGGCTACTCTTGATGCCGGCGCCGGTCATTCGCGCCGCGGATACCGCGCCTGACGCGCTGGTCAAGGCCACGGTCGACGATGTGCTGGCCGTGATCAAGCAGAACAAGGACAAGCATGCGCTGCGCGCGCTTGCTGAGCAGAAGGTATTGCCGCACTTTGACTTCAAGCGCATGACGCAGCTCGCGGTGGGCACGTCATGGCGGCAGGCAAGCCCCACGCAGCAGCAAGCGCTGGAGAACAGCTTTCGCACGCTGCTGGTCAACACTTATACCAGCGCGCTGAGCGTGTCCGCTACCGGCACGCAAACCGTGGAAGTCAAACCGGCGCAAGTGAAAGCCGACCAGAATGAAGTCACGGTCAAGACCACGGTGAAGGACCCCGGCAAACAACCGATAGAGATCGATTACCGCATGGCGAAGTCGTCCGATGGTTGGAAGGTTTTTGACGTGGTGGTCGAGGACCTGAGCCTGGTGACTAATTACCGCGGGACCTTCGCGTCCGAAGTCAGCCGTTCCGGAATCGATGGATTGATCAAGGCGCTGGATGAGAAAAACCGCGCCCTCGCAAAAAGTTGATGCATAAGAGCCGCCATGACCCCGATGAAAGGAGAAATCATGAGAATGCAAGCAGCCAGCAATACTCCATGCGCATTGGTGCGGACACGGCCGTCCGCTTCCGTCGTTAAGCTGCGTGTGATATCAGGTAATCACCTTTACCTGAAGAAGAGTCGCGTGACGACCAGGTGCGATCTTTATCAGATCGAGCCTCGCATCACATACGTCGACCGCGCGATCATCCGCGGTTATTTCCGCCAGCAGGGAATCCTTCTGCCGTTGCGGCCGGCCAACATGGAAGCTCTGTTTCCGGAATTCCGGAAGTATTTACTGCCTGACGAGCTTGAATGCCGGCTGAGCGTCCTGCCCGTCGGTCACCGACGCATACTGATCGGCAGCGATGTACTGTTGATCGAGACCGTATCGCGCATGATCGTGGACGTTTTGCGCGACATTTACGCGACTATCTGAAGAGACGGCTGTTTTTGCCGGTCAAGCAGCATCCGATTTGTCGAACCGACCGCCTTCGCGATGGTCCGAGTATGTAATTTACCCAAGAAGGAGAATACGATGAAGCTTCTGAATTCAGCAGTTTGTAGTGCGCTTCTTGCGATAAGTCCGGGCGTTGTCTTGCTGTCATCGGCCACCGGTGCTTCAGCAGCGCTCGAAGTCATGCAGAACGGCCCGGTGCCATTCGTGAGTGGTGGCGTGGGCGAGGACGAGCGGCAGGAGATCGGGAAACTTGCGCCCGATTATTCGCTAGAATTGTTGTTTGCAACCAAGGGCTCGCCCAACGAGTACCTGGCGGACATCAAAGTCGAGATCAAGGACAAGAACGGGAAGGTAGTGCTCGACGCGGTGGCGCAAGGGCCGTTTTTGCTGGCGAAAATGCCGCCGGGCAGGTATTCGATCAGCGCGAACAACGATGGCGCGGTAAAGCAGCAGACGATACATGTCGCGGGAGCCAAACTGCATCGCGTCGTATTCGTCTGGTAGGATGGGTAAACCGCCCGGCGGCCAAGCCGCCGGGCGATAACAAGCAATAACCGAACAGGTTGCGGCCCGGCAGCTTGGCGCATCCGTTGATTTTCATGTTCGGGCATCGCCGGGTTGTGTGTGTAACAGCGGCAACACCCGCGCGTAGTAGGAGCGCGGGCAGAGAGGAGTGCTGCCATGGCGAGCGTCGGGTTTCTCCCTTTTCTCCCGGAATTTCCGCTTCCCGCCAATGCGCTGGCGTTGTTCGGCGTGCTGCTGCTTGCCGGCGCGCTCGGCGGCGAGCTCATCCGGCGCGTGCTCAATCTGCCGCGCATCACCGGCTATGTGCTGATCGGGCTGGCGCTAGGCGCGAGCGGGCTCAACGTGCTCGACGCCAAAATGCTGGGCTACACGCGCGTGTTTCTCGACGTGGGCCTGGGGCTGGTGCTGTTTGAACTCGGGCGGCGTCTTGATTTCGAATGGCTCCGGCACGACCGCTGGCTGGCAATCATGGCGCTGACCGAAAGCTTGCTGTCGTTCGGTTGCATGTTCGGGGCATTGGTGTGGTTCAACATCGCGCCGCTGTATGCCGCCATGGCGGCGGCGATCGGCGTGTCGTCATCGCCGGCGATCGTATTGCTGGTTGCGCGCGAACAGCGCGCCGAGGGCCAGGTGACCGAGCGTGCGCTGAACCTGGTGGCGATCAACAGTGTGGTGGCGTTCGTGCTGGTGACGATGCTGCTGTCATGGATCCACCGCGAATACAGCGCAGGCTGGCCGACGATGGTGCTGCACCCGGCTTATATTTTGGCGGGCTCGCTGTGCGCGGGGTTTCTGGCGAGCGCACTGGCGCTGCTGCTCGCGCGCTGGCTTGGCAAGCAGGGCGAACAGCATTTGGCTTTGCTGCTGGCGCTGGTGGTGCTGCTGGTCGGCGCCGCGGAAGCGCTGAAGCTCTCGGTGCTGATCGCGTTGCTCGCGTTCGGGGTGCTGGTCAGGAACCTTGATCACGACCACGTGGTGATGCCTGTTGATATCGGGCGCTTCGGGCAGGTTTTCTTTATCGTGCTGTTCGTGGTGACCGGCGCGCTGCTGAAAGTTAACGACCTGATCGCAGGCGGCGCGATTGCCGCAGTTTATATCGCGGCGCGCTTCGTCGGCAAATCGCTCGGCGTGCTGTGTCTGGCGCACCTGAGCGGCATCCGGCCCGGCAGCGGCGGGTTGCTCAGCATTGCGCTGCTGCCGATGTCGGGCATCGCGATCGCGATGACCAACAGCGCGGGTAGTCTATACCCGGCATTCGGCGCGAAACTCGCGACCATCGTGCTCGCCGCGGCGCTGATCCTGGAACTGGCTGGCCCGCTCGCCGTGCAGTTCGCGTTGCGCCGCGCAGGCGAAGCGCAACAGGAGGGGGCAGTATGAGCGAGATGGATTTCAAATCTTCACCCGAGATTTCGATGGGCGTCGAGCTCGAGCTGCAGATTCTGAATTCGCGTGACTACAACCTGGCGCGCGATGCCGCCGATCTGTTGACGCTCCTTGAAAAGACCAAGCCCCCGGGCGCAGTCAAGCCGGAAATCACCGAGAGCATGATCGAGCTCAATTCGTCGATCCACCTCGATTATGAGTCATTGCAGGCGGAGTTGAAACAGATCCGGGACATGGTCGCGCAGGCGGCAGTGCAACTTAATCTGCGGATTGCCGGCGGCGGCTCGCATCCATTTCACAAATGGAGCGAGCGCCGCATCTATCCGACGGAGCGCTTCAAGCATCTGCTGGAAGTCTACGGCTATCTCGCCAAGCAATTCACGGTATTCGGCCAGCATATCCACATCGGCTGCCCGGACGGCGATGCCGCCGTCTACCTGACGCACATGCTGTCGCGCTACATTCCGCATTTCATTGTGCTGTCGGCATCTTCGCCGTTTCAGCAGGGCGCGGACACCGGCTTCCAGTCGTCGCGGCTCAATACGGTAAGTGCATTTCCGCTTTCCGGCACCATACCGTTCGTGCAGACATGGCGTGAGTTCGTTGCCTACTTCGAGAAGATGCGGGGTTTTCGCATCGTCGAGAGCATGAAGGATTTCTACTGGGACATCCGGCCCAAGCCTGAATACGGGACGGTCGAAATCCGGGTGCTCGATACGCCGCTCACCGTCGAGCGCGCGGCGCAACTTGCGGCTTACGCGCAAACTATCGCGCACTACGTGCTAACGCAACGGCCGCTGCCGGCATCGGCGGACATTTATCTGGTCTACAGGCATAACCGCTTTCAGGCGTGCCGTTATGGCTTCGATGCAACCTATATCGATGCGTATACCCAGCAGCAGGTGCCGCTGCAGCAGGACATATTGCAGACACTGGACACGCTGGTGCCGCATGCGGCGGAGGTCAGGACCGCCGCGGCGCTCGAAAAGTTACGCGCCGACGTTACCACGCGCCGCAGCGATGCGGCGTGGCTGCGCGAAATGTATGGCAAGCTGGGTTCGCTCAATGATGTTGCACGATGCCAGAGCGAGGAATGGATGGGACGGATGCCGATGTCGGCGTAGTTGGGGAGATGACCGTGGAGCGCAATAAATGGTGAGACTCGCCGATCTGCCCGAGTGGGAACGTGAGCACTTGCTCGAGAAGACGCGCGTCCTGAGCGGGTTCGAAGGGCGCCCGTGGAAACGGCCGCCGCCGCTCCGGGGCTGCCGCATCGCGATCGTCACCACTGCGGGATTGCATCGCAAGGGTGACCGCCCGTTCGGTCCGAGCGCAACGGCGACCGATTACCGTATTATTCCCGGCGACACGCCGGCGACAGAGCTCGTGATGAGCCATCAGTCCGTCAATTTTGACCGCAGCGGTTTCCAGGAAGACCACAACGTCGTGTTTCCGCTCGACCGCCTGCGCGAGCTTGCGCGCGAGGGCGTGATAGGCGCGGTCGCCGACTACCACTACGCGTTCATGGGCGCGGCGCCGATCAAGCAGCTCGCGCCAAAGGCGCGCGAGCTCGCCGGGCTGCTCAAGCAGGACCGTGTCGACGCGGTGCTGCTGACTCCGGTGTGACCAAACTGCACGTGCGCCGTCGGCGCGCTCGGCCATTATCTCGAAACAGAAGGCATCGCGACGACGCAGATCTCACTCGTGCGCGAGAATACCGCCGATATCAGTCCGCCGCGCGCGCTGTGGGTGCCGTTCATTCTCGGCCGTCCGTTCGGCGTGCCGGGAGATGCCGCGTTCCAGCGCCGCGTGCTGCGCGCGGCGCTACGCCTGCTCGAAGCGCCCGCCGGGCCGGTGCTTGCCGAGTATCCCGAAGATGCACCGCAACCCGCGGAAAATGCATTGGAAGGCGTTGCCTGTCCGGTGAGCTTCGGGCGCGCCGCAGACGAGCGCGATCTCGGCGCGGTGCTCGCGCGCGAGATCGAAGAGCTGGCGCCGTGGCACGATCTCGCGTACGAGCGCCGCGGCCGCACCACGGTCGGCGTGAGCGGTGTCGAGGTCGAACAAGCGGCGCGGATCGTCGCTGCATGCCTGAGCGCCGCCCCTGCGCCGAATCTCGACGGCATGAGTGCGGGCGAAACGCTCAAGGTCGTGTGCGAAGATATCCGCGCTTATTACTTTGAGGCGGCCGCCGCGCGGCCGGGCACGCCAAACGCATCCGCAATCGAATACTGGTTCTGGCGCGACACGGCGGCGGGCCGCGCATTTCTTGCGTTGCAGAAAGTCTGCGTCGCGAGCGCCGACAAATCGCTGCAGGTGTTCGGTGGCAACGCGCTGGTGCCGCGCGCGATTCAGCACGCGCTGTCCCGTTGACCGGCTGCGCGAACGGCGCCGCGACGTGAATTTCGG
>JAHFRL010000211.1 GCA_023266235.1 Betaproteobacteria bacterium | reverse complement strand
GAGCCCGGTACCGATGCCGCTCAGCAACACGCGCAACGCGCCGTGCTGCGGCAGGCGCGCAAGGCTCGCTGCGCGGATACGCCGCAGCGGCGGGCCGACGACGAGATCGTAGAGCGGGGCGAGCAGCGTGTAACTGGTTTTCAGCGACACAGATCAAGTGCCGGGTGATGATGCGTGATGACCGAAGAAGCGCGTCGGGCTGGGCGCCCGGCAACTCATCACTTTGCACTCATCACTGCTTCAGTGCAGCACCCTCGGCATCGACAGCGTGAACTCGGGTATCGGCGCGTCGAACTGCATTCCGTCTTCAGCCGCCATCTGATAGCTGCCGCGCATGGTGCCGACCGGCGTCGCGATCGCGGTGCCGCTCGTGTACTCGAAGCTCTCGTCCGGCTTGAGCAACGGTTGCTCGCCGACCACGCCGAGCCCGCGCACTTCCTGCACCTGATTGTTGGCGTCGGTGATGATCCAGTGCCGACTGATCAGCTGCGCGCTGACGCTGCCGGTGTTTTTGATCGTGACGGTGTAGGCAAACACGTAGCGGCCGCCGTCCGGCTCCGATTGCTCCGGAATGTAGGCGGTGCGCGTGGTGACCGTGATCTCGTGTTTTTTTTCTGTAGCCATGGGCAGCGGGTTGAATTGGGTGCGATGCGGCATCCATTGCACACTATTTTGCCGGCTCTAGCAACCGCTCGGGCCCGCAACGCCCGGAGCTAGGAGAGCAGTGCCAATACCGGGTAGAATCTGCCCATGTATCGCATCGCGCCCAGCATCCTGTCCGCTGACTTCGCGCGCCTCGGCGAGGAAGTGGCGAGCGTCGTCGCGGCCGGCGCGGACCTGATCCATTTCGACGTGATGGACAACCATTACGTGCCGAACCTGACGATCGGTCCGCTCGTGTGCGAGGCGATCCGGCCGCTCACCACGGCGCTGATCGACGTGCACCTGATGGTGAAACCGGTCGATCGCATCGTTCCCGACTTCGCCAAAGCCGGCGCGAACATCATTTCGTTCCACCCCGAGGCGTCCGATCACATCGACCGCACCATAGCCCTGATCAAGGAACACGGCTGCAAGGCGGGCCTGGTGTTCAATCCGGCGACCCCGCTCGATTATCTCGATCATGTGCTCGACAAGCTCGACCTGGTGCTTATCATGTCGGTGAACCCGGGATTCGGGGGGCAGAAATTCATTCCCGGCGCGCTCGCCAAGCTGCGCGCGGTGCGCGAACGCATCGCCAGATCCGGCCGCGACATCTGGCTCGAGGTCGACGGCGGCGTCAAGACCGACAACATCGCCGACATCGCGCGCGCCGGCGCCGACACGTTTGTCGCCGGCTCGGCGATATTCGGCACGAAGGATTACAAGACGACGATTCAGCACATGCGCGGCGAGTTGAAGAAGGTTTGACCGGCCGCCCCGGCGCCGCTGCGGGCGCCGCATGCCGTGTACATCCTCAAACGCAGCCTTATGCGCAAAAATAATTTCCCGTTGCCGGTCAAAGCGGTGATGATCGATCTCGACGGCACGTTGCTCGACACCGTCAAGGATCTTGCGATCGCGGTCAACCTGATGCTCGACAAGCTCAGTCGGGCGCCGCTCGACGAGGCGCTGGTGCGGACTTTCGTCGGCAAAGGCATTCCGAATCTGGTCAAGCGCTCATTGGTCGGCGCGCTTGCCGGCGAGCCCGATGCGGCGCTGTTCGAGCGCGCGCTGCCGCTGTACCTGGATTGCTACGAGAGCGTGAACGGCAAATACACGACGCTTTATCCGGGCGTGCGCGAGGGACTGGCCGCGCTGAAAAGCGCCGGTTTTCCGCTGGCTTGCGTTACCAACAAAGCCGGGCGCTTCACGCTGCCGCTGCTCAGGCAGATGCGGATCGACGCTTATTTTTCGATCGTGATCGCCGGCGACACACTGCCGCAGAAGAAGCCCGACCCGCTGCCGCTCACGCACGCCTGCCGTCACTTCGGCATTGCGCCGCGCGAAATGCTGATGATCGGCGACTCGTTGAACGACGCGATCGCCGCGCGCGCCGCGGGCTGCCCGATGTTCTGTGTGCCTTATGGCTACAACGAGGGCGCGGATGTGCGCGAACTCGACGTTGATGCTATAGTAGAAACGTTATTCGAGGCGACCAAGCTCATAACCAAATCATGATCCACACGAAAACGGCAAGCACGACCTTCCGCTGCACCGGGCTTTGGCGCCCGTGGCGCAGCGGTCTGGCACGCTGGCGCGCGTAGTCAACGCGGCGTCACCGGTTCTTGCGTTTTCGGGATTTCCCATGGAGTGGAATCATGACAGAGTCACAATTCAACCAGCTTGCGGCCGAGGGTTATAACCGCATCCCGCTGGTGCTGGAAACCTTCGCCGATCTCGACACCCCGCTGTCGGTTTACCTCAAGCTCGCCAACCGGCCGTATACCTACCTGCTCGAATCGGTCGTCGGCGGCGAGCGCTTCGGCCGTTATTCGTTTATCGGGCTCGCTGCCGAAACCCGTCTCGAAGTGCGCGGCAACGAGTGCAGCGAATTCGAGCGCGGCAAGCTCACGAGCCGCGCGGCGAGCGACGATCCCCTGCAATTCATCCAGCACTACCAGTCACGTTTCAAGGCGGTGTCGCAGCCGGGTCTGCCGCGTTTCTGCGGCGGCCTGGTCGGCTACTTCGGCTACGAAACCGTCCGCTACATCGAGCGGCGGCTCGCCAAGACGCAGAAACCCGATCAACTCGGCGCGCCCGACATCCTGCTGCTGCTGTCGCAGGAACTCGCGATCGTCGACAACCTGTCGGGCAAGCTCACGCTGGTGGTATACGCGGATCCCGGCCGGCGCGGCGCCTATCGCGCGGCCAAACGCCGACTCGCTGAATTGCTCGCAAAACTGCGCGCGCCGGTGACGCTGCCCGCCGACGTGTCGGTCGCGTCGGAACCTGCGGTGTCCGGTTTCGGCGAAGGCGCGTACCTGGCCGCGGTGGAACGCGCCAAGCGCTACATTTTCGACGGCGACATCATGCAGGTGGTGCCGTCGCAGCGCATGTCGAAGCGCTTCAAGGCGACGCCGCTCGCGCTGTATCGCGCGCTGCGCACCATCAATCCGTCGCCCTACATGTTCTATTTCGATTTCGCTGAGTTTCACGTCGTCGGCGCGTCGCCCGAAATCCTGGTGCGGCTCGAGGGCGACATGGTCACGCTGCGGCCGATCGCCGGTACGCGCCGGCGCGGCGCGACGCCGGCGGAAGACGCGGCGCTTGCCGACGAGCTGTTGGCCGACGCCAAGGAACGCGCCGAGCACATCATGCTGGTCGATCTGGGCCGCAACGACGTCGGGCGCGTCGCGCAAACCGGCAGCGTACGCGTGACCGAGCAAATGGTGATCGAGCGCTACTCGCATGTGATGCACATCGTATCCAACGTCGAAGGCAAACTGAAACCCGGGTTGCGCGCGCTCGACGTACTGCGCGCCACGTTTCCCGCCGGCACGGTGAGCGGCGCGCCCAAGGTGCGTGCGATGGAAATCATCGACGAGCTCGAGCCGGTCAAGCGCGGTGTTTACGCCGGCGCGGTCGGCTACCTCGGCTTCAACGGCGACATGGACGTCGCCATTGCATTGCGCACCGCGGTCATCAAGGACGGCATGCTGCACGTGCAAGCCGGCGGCGGCATCGTCGCCGATTCGGTGCCGGCAACCGAATGGCAGGAAACCCAGAGCAAGGCCAAGGCGCTGCTGCGCGCGGCCGAAATGGCCGAGTCCGGTCTCGACAGCAGGATCGAGTAGGAGGCCATCATGCTGCTGATGATCGAAAAACGTTAATCCCACGGTCAGGGAGCGTTGTTAATTGGATTCCGTAGCACCGATTAGAGCGGGCCAAGTCCTGCAAGGCCCGTTATTTAACGAGCCCATGCGGGTGGAGACAGTACGACCCGCAGGCTCAAACACGTGGGTTGCTGGACTTGTTGGATTGAAGTCCGAGCGGTTCCGAAGAGTGACCCTGACGCTTGGGCAGATTCAAAGCCTACAAGTTACCAGTGCGACGGCTTCGTACGACGGCGACGGTCAGCTATTGCGATTGGGCTTGCAAGCATACTCGCTAGGAATCGCTTGGGAGTTCGATCCTTATTTCGGCCTCTCGATATCCAGAGTTGATCCGTTGCCGCATCAACTTTCGGCGGTGTACGACTATTTGCTTAAGCTGCCGCGAGTGCGCTTCCTTCTTGCCGACGATGCCGGCGCGGGCAAGACCGTGATGGCCGGTCTCCTGATACGCGAGCTGAAACTCCGCGGCCTGGCTGAACGGATCCTCATAGTATGTCCGGCGAATCTCGCGTTCCAGTGGCAGCGCGAAATGAAAGAAAAATTCGACGAAGAATTTGTCGTGCTCAAAGGCAACGATATCCGGGATCAGTTCGGCGTCAATCAATGGATGAGAGAGCGCAAGGTCATCACATCGCTTGATCTGGTCAAGCGGGAAGAAATCGTGCGCGGCCTCAGCCAGGCGCGTTGGGACCTTGTAATCGTCGACGAGGCTCACCGAATGTCCTGGACACCGCCAGCGCGCAAAACGGCCCGCTATGCGTTGGGCGAATTGCTAAGAGACACCTCCGACCACTATCTGCTGCTCACCGCAACGCCGCACAAGGGTAATCCCGAGAACTTCAGTTTGTTCCTCCAACTTCTCGATCGAGACGCGTACGCCGATGTGCGGTCGGTGAGCCAGGCGATCGAACGACACAGCGCGCCATTCTATTTACGGCGCACGAAGGAGGCGATGGTTTATTTTCCTGAGCGGCAGGGAGATGGAGCATGGATCGCGAGAAAGATTTTCACCAAACGCATTCCGCACACCGTGGATTTCCAGATTGACGGTGCGGAGTTCGAGCTGTATCGGGAGGTTACGCGCTTCGTGAAACGCCAGAGCACCCGCGCAGCGGTGGAAGAAGATGATCCACGGGCGCGAGCCGTTGGGTTTTTGATGTCACTTTATCAACGGCGCTTGGCCTCAAGCACTTACGCAGTGCGTCAATCACTTCAGAACCGCGCGCGACGTTTGGAAGAAGGGCTCAAACGCGCAAATGAATTGCTGCGAGAAGCTCCCCCAACCCTTCCCGATCCCGAAGAAATGGAGGAAATGGAAGAGAGCGAACAGGAACGACTGGAGCGCATTCTTGAGGCAATGACCTTGGCGGGCAACGCCGACCAAGTCCGCGATGAAATCGCCGAGTTGCTCCGTCTCGCGGAGCAAGCAAAGCACGTCGAG
>JAHFRL010000098.1 GCA_023266235.1 Betaproteobacteria bacterium | reverse complement strand
GCGCAACTTTGCGGTCAGCGTCGACGCCATCGGCAACCTGTTCGTGCGACGCGCCGGCAGCGATCCCAACGCCGCGCCGGTGATGACCGGCAGCCACATGGACAGCCAGCCGCGCGGCGGCCGTTTCGACGGCATCTACGGCGTGCTCGCCGGCTTCGAAGCGCTCGAAGCGATGGACGAAGCCGGCGTCACGACGCGCCACCCGGTCGAAGTCGTCGCGTGGACCAACGAGGAAGGCGGCCGCTTCCAGCCGTGCACCATGGGCTCGATGGTATTCACCGGCGCGCGGCCGCTCGCGGAAGTGCTCGACGTCACCGACAACGACGGCGTCATGCTGCGCGATGCGCTGGCGGCGACGCTCGCCGCGACGCCGGATGCCAACTCGCGCGAATTCAGAGTGCCGGCGGCAGGCTACATCGAAGCCCATATCGAGCAGGGGCCGCTGCTCGAAAACGCCGGCAGGACGATCGGCGTCGTCACCGGCATCCAGGGCCTGCGCTGGTTCAACATCGAAGTGTCCGGCAAGACGGACCACGCCGGCACCACGCCGCTCGGTCTGCGCAAGGACGCGGTGCGCGACGCGATCGCGATCATCACCGCGCTATGCGAGCTTACGCACGATCCGGACGACGTCACGCGCTTCACGGTCGGGCGCATGCTGGTGACGCCGAATTCGCCGAACACGGTCGCCAGTCACGTGCTGTTCTCGGTCGACCTGCGCCATCCCGATCCCGCGCGCATCCGCGAACTCGGCGCAGCGGTCGAGCCGCTCGCGCGCAAAGCCGCCAAATCCTGCGACGTCAAGGTCACGCCAACGCTGCGCGACGATCCGTGCGTGTTCGACGCCAACGTCATCGGCGTGATCGAGGGCGCCGCGAAAACACTCGATCTCCCGCACCTGCGGCTGCCGTCGGGCGCGAGCCACGACGCGATGTACATGGCGCGCGTGTGCCCGACCGGCATGATTTTCGTGCCGTGCGAAAAAGGCATCAGCCACAACGAGGCGGAAAACGCCAAGCCCGCGGACCTCGCAGCCGGCGCGCGCGTGCTCACCGCCGCGCTGATCGAGCTCGCGAACCGCTGACCGGCGGCCGGCCGTCGATCTCCAGCGACGAACGCGGTGTCGCGTGTGATAAAATAACGCCTCATTCATCGCGGATTGCCATGGCGCCCTCCCCTCTCACGGCCTTATCCCCTCTCGATGGGCGCTATAGCAGCAAGGTCGAACCGCTCAGGCATCATTTCAGCGAGCTCGGGCTGATCCGCCGCCGGGTGCAGGTCGAAATCGAGTGGCTCAAGGCGCTCGCCGCGGAGCCCGCGATCAAGGAAGTGCCTGCATTCCCGGCCGCGACGATCAGGCAGCTCGACGCCATCACTGCGAAATTCTCCGCAGCCGACGGCGCGGCGGTCAAGACGATCGAGGCGCGCACCAACCACGACGTCAAGGCGATCGAGTACTTCCTCAGGAACAAGCTGAAGGCCAACGCCGAAATCGCCAGGGTCGCCGAGTTCATCCATTTCGCGTGCACCTCGGAGGACATCAACAACTTGTGTCATGCGCTGATGCTGAAAGCGGCGCGCGACGACGTGATGCTGCCGGCGCTCTCACGGATCATCGACCGCCTCGCCGCGCTCGCGCACCGGCTCGCCGGCGCGGCGATGCTCGCGCACACGCATGGCCAGCCGGCGAGCCCGACCACGCTCGGCAAGGAGCTCGCCAACGCGGTGCACCGGTTGCGGCGCGCGCGCGACAAGCTTGCCGCGGTCAGGCTGCTCGGCAAGATCAACGGCGCGGTCGGCAACTACAACGCGCACCTCGCCGCCTATCCCAACGTCGATTGGGAAAAGTTCGCGCGCCGTTTCGTCGAAAACCTCGGGCTCGAATTCAATCCCTACACGATCCAGATCGAGCCGCACGACGCGATCGCCGAGCTGTTCGACGCCTACGCGCGCGCCAACACCATACTGCTCGACCTCGACCGCGACGTGTGGGGCTACATTTCGCTCGGCTACTTCAGGCAGAAGACCAGGGCCGGCGAAATCGGCTCGTCGACCATGCCGCACAAGGTCAACCCGATCGACTTCGAGAATTCCGAGGGCAACCTCGGCGTGGCCAATGCGCTGTTGCGGCACATGAGCGACAAGCTGCCGGTCTCGCGCTGGCAGCGCGACCTCACCGATTCCACGGTGCTGCGCAACATGGGGGTTGCGCTCGGCCATACGCTGCTCGCCTGGGACTCGTGCCTCAAGGGATTGGGCAAGCTCGAAGCCAACCGCGCGCGCCTGGCGGAGGATCTCGACGCGAACTGGGAAGTGCTCGCCGAGCCGATCCAGACCGTGATGCGGCGCTACGGCGTCGCCGGCGCTTACGAGCAGCTGAAAAAACTCACGCGCGGCAAGAACGGCATCACGCGCGCATCGCTGCACGCGTTCATCAAGACGCTCGCGATTCCCGCGGCCGGGAAAAAACGCCTGCTCGCGCTGACGCCGGCGACCTACATCGGCAAAGCGGCGGAACTGGCGAAGAAAATCTAAAGTCGTTCAAGGCCTGATGCGCGCGACAGCCCGGCGGCGGAAGATATGGAAACCCTGGCGTCGGGGTTCAAAGGGCCGGCCGATTTCTGCGTCATTCCACAGGCCAAGGGGTACCTGGTGGTCGTGCCCGATCTGGTCCAGAGCGAGTTGCGGATGATACAGCTCGCCAGGTAGCGTGCGTTCTTCAGCGCAGAAGATTTAGGGCGGCCTTCCAGTCCCGAATCGGCATCGTCCATTTGCGGCTGATGTTTTTGCGTGCCAGATAAAACAGTTTCAGCGACGCCTCACGAGTACTTCTGTCCGCACTCAGGACAGAACTTCGGATTCCCGTCGGCTTCGGCCCCGCACTTGCCGCAGCGCCTTTTCGTCGACACGGCTGCGCCGCACTCCGGACAGAACTTGCCGCCTTGGGTCTTCGCGCCGCACGACGGGCAAACCACCCCCGTTACGGTGGCGACGTCGCGCTGCGCCACCCAGTCGACGCTTCTCGCCTTAGCGTGGATCTGATCCTTGGCAGCCTCGGCCTGCGCCACCGCCATCTCTTCGTCAAGATCGGGCGCGCACCCTTCGCAGAGCTGCATCTTTTTGTTCCAGCAGACCGGCTCGCAGACCCATTTTCCGCAGCGGGTGCACTGCTTGAACTGCTTCGAGATCTCCTCCGCCGCTTCCTTGAGCGCCGAGTCGTGCGCAGTGCTGCCGACCGCGCGTTGAATCTCGTACGCGCTGTTCGCGGCGCTGCCCAGGATGCCGCCGAAGAGATTGCCGGCGGCGCGAAACGCGGACGAGGCCACGCCCAGCGTCGACACCTGGAAAGTCGACATGTATCCGTTGCCGCACTTTTCGCAACGGAATTTGAATTGGTAGCCGCGGTCCGTCGAAAGATCCTCGTAATTCCCCGTGAACCAGATGGATGCCATGTCAGTCGCCCCCGAGTCTTGACTCAGATGATTTTAGCAATAAACGGTAGCAGAGATTGACGTAAGCCCGCGCTTTTTGGCGGTCGACCTGAAACGGCAACTGCTGCCGGGCGCCACCGCGGAGTTTCTTTGCCTCACGCCTCTCCTGCATTTTCCTGGCGTCTTGGCGGCAACTCTGATTTTCAGGCGCGGGAGCGCGCTTTTTGCCGGATGAACCCGACGATGCCCGGCATGACCGACAGCACGATGATGCCGAGGATGAACAGCGTGAGGTTCCGCTGCACGACCGGGATGTTGCCGAAATAATAGCCGCCGAACACGAAAAACCCGACCCAGAACACGCTGCCCGAGAAACTGTAGAACATGAACTTCGGATAAACCATGCGGCCGATGCCGGCGACGAACGGCGCGAAGGTGCGGATGATCGGGAGAAAGCGCGCGAAGATCACGGTCTTGCCGCCGTGCCGTTCATAAAATCGGCGCGTGCGGTCGAGGTGAGCAGGATTGAACAGGCGCGATTTTTCGATCCTGAACACGCGCGGCCCGAGGTAGCGCCCGATCCAGTAATTGGTGTTATCGCCGCCGAAAGCGGCCACCACCAGCAGCGCAAACAGGCCGTGCACGTACATCGCGCCGGCGGCCGCGAGCGTGCCGGCGACGAACAGCAGCGAATCGCCCGGCAGGAACGGCGCCACCACCAGCCCGGTCTCGCAGAAGATGATCAGGAACAGGATCAGGTAGACCCAGACCCCGTAGTTGTCGACCAGCCAGAGCAGATGCCGGTCGAGGTGCAGCACGATGTCGAAGAGCTGCGCGAGCAATTCCACCGGGGCGCCTAGATAGCAGCCCCAACGTCGGCTTTTTTCTCGGGCTTGACCAGGTCCTCGCGCGATACGCGCAGCCACATCACGATCGGGCTTGCCACCAGCACCGACGAGTAAATGCCGAACAGGATGCCGATCGTCAGAGCGAGCGCGAAATAATGCAGCGTTTCCCCGCCGAAGAACAGCATCGAGGTCACCATCAGCTGCGTGCAACCGTGAGTAATGATGGTGCGCGACATGGTGCGCGTGATCGCGTTGTCGATGACCGTCGTCACGCTCGCCTTGCGCATCTTGCGGAAATTCTCGCGGATCCGGTCGAACACCACCACCGATTCGTTGACCGAGTAGCCGAGAATGGCGAGCACCGCGGCAAGCACGGTCAGCGAGAACTCCCACTGGAAGACCGAGAAGAAACCGAGGATGATGACGACGTCGTGCAGGTTGGCGATGATGGCCGCCACGCCGAACTTCCACTCGAAGCGCAGCGCGAGATAAGCGACGATGCCGAGCGAGACGAACAACAGCGCCAGCGCGCCGTTCTCGATCAGCTCCTTGCCGACCTGCGGGCCGACGAATTCGACGCGGCGCATTTCCACGCTGGCGCCGTCCTTGCGCAGCTCGGTCATCACCTGTTCGGACAACTGCGCGCTGGACAAGCCCTGCTTGACCGGCAGCCGGACCAGCACGTCACGCGAAGTGCCGAAGCTCTGCACCGCCGCATCCGTGAAACCCAGCTTCCCTATCTCGTCGCGGATCTTGTTCAGATCGGGCGCCTGCGCATAGCTGACTTCCATCACCGTGCCGCCGGTGAAATCGACCCCGTAGTTGAGCCCCTTGCCCACGAGCGACGCCACCGCGATCAAAAACGTGATGACCGAGATCACGTTGAAGATCAGCGCATAGCGCATGAACGGGATGTCGTGCTTTATTCTGAAGAATTCCATGTCAGGTGCCGTGAATAGTGAATCGTGAATAGTGAATCGGAAAACCCGGCTCACCGTTCACTGTTTACCGTTTGCGGCTTACCTCGCTTTTCTCCGCGCCCTCTTTCCAGACCTGGCCGATCGAGACGCGGTCGAGCCGGCGGCGGCTGCCGTAATAAAGGTTGACGATGCTGCGCGACACCATCACCGCACTGAAAAGCGAGGTCAGGATGCCGAGGCACAGCACCACCGCGAAACCTTTCACCGGGCCCGAACCCAGCAGGAACAGCATGGCGCCGGCGATCAGGGTCGTGATGTTGGAATCGATGATGGTGCCCCACGCGCGGTCGTAACCGGCGTGGATCGCGGCCTGCGGCGTATTGCCGTTGCGCAACTCCTCGCGAATGCGCTCGTTGATCAGCACGTTGGCGTCGATCGCCATGCCGACGGTCAGCGCGATGCCGGCCATGCCGGGCAGGGTCAGCGTCGCCTGCAGCATCGACAGCAAGGCGAGCAGGAACAGCACGTTTATCGCCAGCGCCAGGATCGAAATCATGCCGAACATCAGGTAATAGGCGATCATGAATACCGTGATCGCGGTAAAGCCGATCCACGTCGAGTGGAAGCCGATCCTGATGTTTTCAGCGCCCAGGCTGGGCCCGACGGTACGCTCTTCGATGATATCCATCGGCGCCGCCAGCGCGCCGGCACGCAACAGCAACGCGAGGTCGCTCGCTTCACGCGGCGTCTTGCTGCCCGTGATCTGGAATGTACCGCCGAGCTGGTCCTGGATGGTCGGCGCGGTGATCACCTCGGGCTTGCCTTTTTCGATCAGCAGGACCGCCATGCGGCGCTTGACCGCATCGCGCGTAATGTCGCGCATGATGCGCGCCCCTTGACCGTCGAGCTCGACCGCTACCACCGGTCTTTGGTCGCGCTGGTCGAAGGTCGGCGCGGCCTTGGTGAGGCGCTCGCCGGTAATGAGGACCTGCTTGGAAAGCAGCAGCGGCTCCACGACGTTGCCATGCCGCTCGTAAAACAGCTCGGTCCCGAACGGGATGGTGCCTTTGACCGCCGCCTCGATCTTTTGCGGATCGTAATCGCGTGCTTCCGGGCTGCTGGCGTGCGCCTCGACCATGCGGATTTCGAGGCTGGCGGTGCGGCCGAGGATGTCCTTGGCGCGCGCCGTATCCTGCACGCCCGGCAACTGCACCACGATGCGGTCCGCGCCCTGCTGCTGAATAATCGGTTCGGCGACGCCCAACTCGTTGACGCGGTTCCTGAGGGTCGTGATGTTCTGCTCGATTGCGGACTGCTCGATTTCTTTCTGCGCCCGCAGCGTGAGCGTTCCGACCAGGCGAAACTCGCTGCCCTCCTCCACGGTTTTCAATTGCAGATCCGGCGTGGTGCCCTCGATCTCGCGCAGCGCCTTGTCGCGCGTCGCGGCATCGCGGAACTTGACGACTATGCTCTGCCCCTCGCGCGCGATGCTGGAATAGGGGGTCTTCTTCTCGCGCAACGCGTTGCGAATATACCCGACCTGGCCATCGAGCCGCTTGGTGAGCGCGGACTGCAGGTCCACCTGGAGCAGGAAGTGGATGCCGCCGCGCAGGTCGAGGCCCAGATACATCGGCAGCGCGCCCATGCTGCTCAGCCACTGCGGCGAATCGGAAATCAGGTTCAGCGCAAGAATGAACCGCGGGTTCTCGCGATCGGGATTGAGCGCCTGGTCGAGAACGTCCTTGGCCTTGAGCTGCGTATCGGTGTCCTTGAGCCGGATCTTGATGCTGCCCACGTCGGTGAAAATGCCATGCGGCTCGATGGCGTTGGCCTTGAGCGCTTTTTCCACCGTATCCATGACCGTGGCATCGATCCTGGCGGTGACCTTGAGCGCGGAAACCTGGACGGCGGGCACCTCGCCAAAAAGATTCGGCAGGGTGTACATCACGCTGAGCAGCAGCGCGCCGCCGATGAGCAGATATCTCCAGAGCGGGTAACGATTCATGGCTGCGCCGAAAGGAGAGAGGAGAAAGGAGAAAGGAGAGCCGCGGCGCGAACGCCGCGCTTCGCCTCTCGCCTCTCCCCTCTCGCCTCTCGCATCACTCGATGCTCTTGATGGTGCCCTTGGGCAGCAGCAATTGCACGGCCGGACGCTGCACCCGGATTTCGACGTTGTCGGCGATCTGCAGCGTGAGGTAGTTGTCGTTGAGCTTGCTGATCCTGCCGACGAGCCCGCCGGCGGCGACCACTTCATCGCCCTTCTGCAGAGCCTCGATCATCGACTTGTGCTCCTTGGCGCGTTTCATCTGCGGCCGGATCATGAGGAAGTACAGCACCACGAACATCAGGATGATCGGCATCATCGACCACAGGTCGACGCCGCCAGGCGCGCCTGACTGGGCCCACGCTTCGTTGATTAACACGGTAATTCCTCCTCGGTCATGGGGTGGCGTGGCGGACTTCCGGCCACGGCCCGTAAAAAGGTGCGTATTCTAGCATGGCGACGCGCGCAAATCCCTAAATTCGCCCACGAAATCGGCCAGCCGCCCGCGCCCGATCGCCGTGCGCAGATCGCGCATCAGCGCCAGAAAATAATAAAGGTTGTGCCACGTATTGAGCCGCGCGCCGAGGATTTCGTTCACTTTCTGCAGGTGGTGCAGGTAGGCGCGGCTGAAGTTGCGGCAGGTATAGCAGCCGCACGCTTCGTCGAGCGGACGGGTATCGCCGCGATACGGCGCGTTCCTGAGCTTGATCGTGCCGTGGCGCGTGTATATCCAGCCATTGCGCGCGTTGCGCGTCGGCAGCACGCAATCGAACATATCGATGCCTGAAGCGACCGCCGCCACGATATCTTCGGGCGTGCCGACGCCCATCAGGTAGCGCGGCTGGCCGGCCGGCAGCTGCGGTGCGGTGTGGTTGAGGATGCGCCGCAGATCGCGCTTCGGCTCGCCGACCGACAGCCCGCCGATCGCGTAGCCGTCAAAGCCGAGGTCGACCAATCCGGCCAGCGACCGGTCACGCAGGTCTTCGTACATGCCGCCCTGCACGATTCCGAACAATGCGTTGCCGTCAGCAGGGTGCGCGCGTTTGCTGCGCTCGGCCCAGCGCAGCGAAAGCTCCATCGATTCCCGGGCCTCGCCAGGAGCGGCCGGATACGGCGTGCATTCGTCGAACACCGTCACGATATCCGCGTTGAGCACGCGCTGGATGCGCATCGACTCCTCGGGCGTCAGGAAGCACGGGTCGCCGTTGACCGGCGATTGGAACTTGACGCCCTCCTCGCTGATTTTGCGCAGCTCGCCGAGGCTGAACACCTGATAGCCGCCGGAATCGGTGAGGATCGGCCCGTCCCAGCCCATGAAGCGGTGCAGCCCGCCGTGCGCGGCGATCACTTCGAGCCCGGGGCGCAGCCACAGGTGAAACGTGTTACCGAGCACGATCTGCGCGCCGATCTCCGTGAGTTCGGCCGGGCTCATCGCCTTCACCGTGCCGTAGGTGCCGACCGGCATGAACGTCGGCGTGTCGACCGTGCCATGCGCGAGCGTGAGCCTGCCCGCGCGCGCGGCGCCGTCACTGGCCGTGACTGAAAATTCCATCAAGGATGAGCCGCCGATAAACGCAGATGAAAATCAAAAACAGGCCACAGAGCGCACAGAGTTCACAGAGATAGCGACGACATTATTTGCAGAAGTCGCAACTTGACCTGACAAACATTGTCCGATTACGACCCCCGTTCCGGACCTTCGCGTTCTTACTCGATCACCTTGTCCGACATTATCAGAAGCGACTGCGGAATCTTGAGGCCCAGCCCCGAAGCTTCGTCCTTGCCATCACTCCAACCGCCCGCGTTTCCGGTCAGGACAGCAGGCCGGCAGACTGGAGCTCCTGTTTCAGCACGCGCTTCTCGTCGGCCGTGAGCGGCTGCATCGGCGCCCGCGGCGCGCCGCCGGTGAATCCCAGCAGCTCGCTCCAGTACTTGATGGCGCTGATCGGCACACTCGGCGCCGACCACTTGTTGTTCATCCAGCGGTCGGCGATGCGGCGCACCGGATCCATGGTTTTCGACACGGCCCGCGCGCCGGCCACGTCTCCGGCCATCGCTTTCTGCGTGTACTCGCGCATGGTTTGCCGCCCCGCGACCTGCAGCAGGTAGGGGTCGGGACTGGACATGAACAACGGGTCCTTGTGGTTGACGATGTTGTCGAGCCAACGCCCCTCGTTGGGATCGCAAACGACGATTTTCCCGCCGGCCAGGCGCCGTACCTCGTCGGTGTGAGCGGGCGGCAGAGGGTTCTTGATGCAGAAGATGTTCTCGATTTCGGCGATGCGCGCCACCATTTCCGGCGCGAGCGAGTAGCCGCAGATCGGCGTGTTGAACAGGGACACGGCAATGTCGACCTCCGCGCACAGGCCGTGGAAAAATCCGTAAAGGTCGTCGGGTTCGTGCGTGCTCACCGCCGGATTGCTGACGATGACGTAAGTCGACCCAATCTGCTGCGCGTGCTGGGTAAGCGCGATGGTGTCCCGCAGGCTCATGCAGCCGGTGTGCGCCAGAGTCTGGGCCTTGTCGCCTACTTCCTCGATCACGATTTGTTGTCCGCGCCGACGATCTTCCATCGTCAGGGACCAGTACTCGCCGACCAGACCGCCGAAGAAGAGACCGTCGAGCTTGAGCCCGTCGACGTATTTGCGGACGTCCCTGCGCAGGCCCGCCTCGTCGAGTTCTCCCTTTGCCGTGAAGGGGTACGGGATCGCGGCCCAAATGCCGTGCAAATTAGCCCTTCCGAATGCCTTGGCTTCGGATTTCCGATAACGCATGATTTTCCTCTTTCGGTGACTGAAGAACGTTGCAGGTTTTGTGGAAGGCTTGACGAAGCGATCATTATAGCCGCGAAATCTTACCCGCCAGTCGCCATGGGTCCCGGTCGACGATAACCCGCCAGGTCTTCGGCGACGCGCAAACGCGCGACGTCGTTGGAGTTCTCGGAATGCAGGAATATCAGCGCATCACGCACGTACTTCTGCAGCGGCAGCTCGCGCATCACGCCCATGCCGCCGAAAATCTGCGCCGCTTCGAGGGCCACCCGCTGCACTGTCTCGGACGTTACAATCTTGGCAATGGTCTGGAGCGGAAGCTCGGGCAGGCTGCCGTCGGCGTAGGCTTCCTGATGATCCGAAGCCCAGGCGGCCTGCCAGATCAGGCTGCGTGCGGCTTCCAGGCCGATCGCCATATTGGCGAGCGTCAATCCCACCGCCTGATGTTCGATGATTGGCCGGCCGCCCTGCACTCGCAGCCTGGCATACTCGAGCGCAGCCTCATACGCGGCGCGGCCGATGCCGAGATTCATCGCTTGGAACCGCGGCATGCCCCGGCCCGGCGATTTGACGCTGCCCATCAGGGTGCTTTTTCCTTCCTCGCCAACCAGGTTTTCTGCGGGCACCCGGCAATCCTCGAACACCAACTCCCCGTTGGAGCCGAGCCTGCGTCCGACCTTGTCGTGTTCCCGTATCGTGAGTCCGGGCGTGTCACCCGGAACCAGCAATGTGCTCATGCCGAGCGTGCCGGACTTCGCGGACCCGGTCCGGACGTGCACGGCAATGAGCTTCGCGATCGGGGCGCTGGTGATGAAGTTCTTGACGCCGTTGATGACCCAGTCACCGTTGCCGTCACGCACCGCGGTGGTCTTGTAGCTCGCCCCGGGAACGTTCGGCCGATGGTATCTCCAGCCGAGATCGGTGTCGGGTTCATGCCCCGCCGTAGCAAGATGGTAGCGGTCGTCGGCCAGAAATTGCGGCAGAAAGCGGGCGCGTTGCTTCGCGGTCATCGCCCGGTCAAACCAGACGTGCGCGAGCGCGCAGGTTTGCCCCAGAGTCGCAGCGATGCCTGCATCGCCCGCCGCCAGCTCTTCGATTACGATGCAGCACGTGAGGTTGTCGGCGCCCGCGCCTCCCGCTTCCTCGGACAGGGCCAGCGTGCGCAACCCCATCCGCGAAGCCTTGTCGAGCACGTCCCACGGAAAACGCTCGTCGAAATTTTCCAGGCGCTCGCGTTCCAGCGCTATGGGTTTGATTTCGCGCCGGACGAAATCGCGTACCGTGTCCCGAATCGCCTGCTGTTCCGAAGTCAGGTGAAGATCGAACATTTTGTCATCCGTCCTCTGATTGACGGACGCCTCCATTTTTGAATTCAAAAAAATCCCGAAAACCCGTGGGCTATTGGCTCTGCGGGTTGTTTGTCCATCCAAAAGGGGCGCCGCGGCGCCCCTTGCCATTGTAGTCCCCGCCCGCTCAATCGGCGTGGATGTTGGCCTCGCGTATGAACACCCCGTAGCGCTCGCGGTCGCGATGCTGGATCGCCGCGAACTCCTCGGGCGAGGCAGTGACCACCTCGGCCGCAAAGGTGGCGAGCACAGCGCGCGCCTCGTCAGTCTGCATGATGCGGCCGATCTCGCGGTTCAGGCGCGTGACGATCTCGCGCGGAGTACCGCTCGGCGCGTACACGCCGAACAGCGCATCAACAACTTCTAACCCCGATTCCGGCATGGTCGGCGTATCGGGAAAAAGCGGCGAACGCGTAGCGCCTGCCACCGCGAGCAGGCGCAGCTTGCCGGCCTTGATATGCTGGATCGTCAGGCCGGAGTCGAATGCGAAATCGACCTGGTTGCCGAGCAGTGCCGTGACCAATTCCGCCGCGCCCTTGTACGGGACGTGAGTGGCTGTGGTTTTCGTCGCGAACAGCATGCGCTCGGCGTGAATGTGCAGGGTGCTCCCGCTGCCGACCGAGCCGTAGTTGAGCTTGCCGGGATTGGCCCTGAGGTAGGCGATCAACTCCGGCACACTGTGCACGGGCAGGCCCGGCCGCACGACCAGTATGGTCAGGATGCGCCCGAGCGGCGTGATCGGCACGAGATCGCGCGCCACGTCGACGCTGAGCTTGTAGAGGTGCGGCCCGACGACAATGGGACTGCCAGACGACGCGAGCAGCGTGTAGCCGTCGGGCGCGGCCTTCGCCGCCACCTCGAGGCCGACGTTGCCGCCTGCGCCGCCGCGGTTTTCGATCACCACCGGCTGGCCCAGCGTCTCGGCGAGCTTGGGCGCGAACGCGCGCGCCATCAGGTCGGTAGTGCCGCCGGCGGGAAAGTTGACGATCAGCCGAATCGGCTTGGCGGGCCAAGCCTGCGCCCAGGCGGGCGGCGCGAATGAGAATGCGAATGAAAATGCAGCGGCAATCAGACAACGGGCGCGTGAGGGCATGCTCTCCTCCCTGAAAAGCGGCCGTAAGCGCAGGGACCTCGCTGGAGCGCGGCGGCCTCCCCGCAGCGGGGAAGCCGCCCCGGCCATCACGCTGCTTTTGCGGTCGGGATCCGCGCGAGCAGACCCGTTTTCTCGATATCGGAGCGCAGCTCCTGCCGCTCTTTGTCGGTGATCTGCGGCAGACCCGGCCGGACCGGCCCTCCGGCCATGCCCATCAGTTCGCACCACGCCTTGATGTTGGCGATGGGAATCAGCTTATCGTTCACCCACGGCGAACGCATCCACTTGAACATGACCTCGCGCAGCGGTTGCAGCTGGGCCGCGATCTTTTCCGCTTCCGCGAATTTTCCCTGCAGGCCGAGTTCAGTGTATTCGCGCATTGGCAGCGAGGCCGGCGTTTGCATCAAGTATGGCGCTGGCGACGACTGGTGGACCTTTTGGCCGTAGTCACGCATCAGCGTCAGCCACTCCGCCTCAGACGGCTGGCTCATGACGATTTTATCGCCGCACAGCTTCTGGACTTTTGCGTAGTGCTCGAGGGATCGTGGTACCTTCAGTCCGCACACGTTCTCGATGCCCGCGATGCGCGCCGTCAGCTCCGGCGACAGGCCGACTCCGGAATACTCCGCGTCGAACATCCAGATGCCGATGTCCACGCGCGACGCGACGAACTTGAACCAGTCGAAGATCGTCGCTTCATTCATCGGTGGATAGTAGGGATTCATCAGGATCACGAAGTCGGCCCCCACGTCCTGGGCGTGGCGAGTAAGCTCAACCGTCTCGTGGGCCGAATGGTGGGCGGTGTGGGCGATGACCTTGCACCCGCCTCGCTTGGCTTCCTCCACCACGATCTCGACGATGCGCTTGCGCTCCTCTTTCGTGAGCGACCAGAATTCGCCCATCACTCCGGTGCAGAACACGCCCTCGATGTGGAGGCCATGGGTGAGATGACGCATGTTGTGCCGCAGGCCCGTTTCATCCACCTGACAATCAGGAGTGAACGGCGTGGGGATGGCTGCCCAAACGCCGCGAAACTGGGCCCGGGATGCTGCCTTGGCTTCCGACTTCCGGTAGTTCATCGCTGTTCTCCTTGATAGGGGATTATAAAAGCCGGTGGGTTAGGCGATCGACGGGCCATTGTACCTGATCCCGGGTTGCTCGGATCAAGCCCCTATTCTTGGGGAATTACTGCCGCAGTGGCCCGTTGCGGTTGCAAAATCTTGACTCTCATGCCGCCAGCGCTCTAGCATGTTCCCGAATCACCCGCTCGATTTCCTGCAGAGATATGAACCCCGCAGGCCAAAAGTAGTTTCTGGAAAGCCCAAACATGCAACAACCGAGCCTTAGTTATTGTGTGATCCGCCGGATCAGCGTGGCCGTCGCCGCCGCCATCGCGCTGCCCACGGCAGCCGATGCGCAGACGGACCATTATCCGACGAAGCCGATCCGCGTTGTCATACCATTCAGCGCGGGCAGCCCGATTGAGGTGCCGGCTCGCGTCGTCACGCAGCGGATGATGGAGACCTTTGGCCAGTCGTTCGTGTTCGATTACCGCACCGGCGCGAGCGGCACGATCGGCACCGAGGCAGTCGCGCGGGCGCCGAAGGACGGCTACACAATGCTGATCACCAACTGCTCGCACACGGCGAACCCGTCGTACTACAAGAAGCTGCCGTTCGACACCGTGAACGACTTCGCGCCGGTGTCGCAGATCGACGTGACTTACGGCAACCTGCTGGTCATCCACCCGTCGGTGCCTGCGCGCTCGGTCAAGGAATTCATCGCGCTTGCGAAAGCGCGGCCGGACCAGCTCCATTACGCTTCGGCCGGCATCGGCAGCCCGCCGCACGTAAGCGCGGCGCTGTTTGCGGCGATGGCCGGCATCAAGCTCGTGCACGTGCCGTACAAAGGCACGGCGGTGGCGTTCAACGACGTGTTGGGCGGTCACATCGAGGCGATGGTTGCGAGCCCGACCACTGCAGTGCCCTACGTGCACGCGGGACGCCTGCGCGCGCTCGGCATCGGCGGCCCGCGGCGCCAGCCGCAGGTCCCCGACGTGCCGACTTTCCACGAGGCGGGGCTCACGGGCTTCGACCTCACCTGCTACCACGGCATCTGGTTCCCGACCGGCACGCCGCAGACTATCGTGCGCAAAATCTACGGCGAAGTCGTGAAGGCGGTCGCGCTGCCGGAGACGAAGAAAATCCTCGCTGACGGCGGCCTGATCCCGATCGGCAGCTCGCCCGAAGAATTCGCGGACTTCATCAAGAAAGACATCGCGCGGCAGACGGAGATCGTCAAGAAGATCGGGCTGGAGCCGCAATAGCCGCTGGGTAACCAGCAGCAGTGCATTTAGGAGCACTCCATGAGTTCCGAGCGTAAGGCGATGCACGCGGGCGAGGCGGTGGCGGAATCCCTGCGGGAGGAGGGCGTCGAACGGGTCTACAGCGTTCCCGGTTCCCACATCCACCCGATTTACGACGGGTTGAGCCGGGTGAAATCGATCCGCTTCATCACCTGCAAGCAGGAGCCGAACGTTTCGCTCATGGCGGACGCCTACGGCCGCCTCACGGGCAAACCCGGGGTGTGCGTCGTTACCGCCGGGCCCGGCTGCATGAACTCCATGGCCGGGGTGGCGCAGGCGTACGGCGCGGCCTCGCCGATGGTGCATATCAGCGGTGCCGTGCCGCTGAAGGCCGACCTAGAAGCCTTTCACGGCGTGGACAATCCCGCCGCCGTCCACGAAATGTTCAAGCAAATTACCAAGTGGAGCGCCCGCATCGAGCGCATCGAAGACATTCCGGAGGTAATGGCCAAGGCCTTCCACATCGCCCGCAGCGGGCGGCCGGGGCCGGTGCACGTCGAAGTACCCCGCGTATCGGATTACAGCGAGTACATCCTGCAGAAGGAGAGCGTGGTGCTCCCGCCCTACAAGCGCATTCCCACCGTGGTGCACCAGCCCGACCCGCAGGACGTGGACCGTTTCGCCAAGCGGCTGATGGCAGCCAAGTCTCCGGTCATCGCCGCGGGCAAGGGCATCATCCGGCAGCGTGCGATGCAGGAACTTGAGGAGCTCTCGATGAAACTGCAGGCCCCGGTGGTCTTCGCCCAGGACGCAATCGGTGTTATCGCCGAGGAGCACCCCTTCTACGCGGGGCACTTCTCGCACTACCGCACCTACCCGTTGTGCGCCGAGGCGTTGAAACGGGCCGACCTCGTGCTCGGGGTCGGATTGCGGGCGGGCACGGCTGAAATGACCGAGCTTGGCGAGCGCACTCCCGACGAGAAACTTATCCTTATCGGCTTCGACGATATCGCGGAATCCCGCTACCGCGGGGAGCACCAGCGCGTAGCCGATCCCAAGCTTTTCCTCGCGGCGCTGCTGGCGCGTTTGGGAAACTACCAGCGGCCGCGGGACGAGGTGCTCATCAAACAGATGGCCGAGGGCAAGGCCGCCGTGCGCCGCAGTCTCGCAGCGCAGAACGAACCGCACAAGAACGACCAGCCCATCCACCCGGGCGTGCTGATGGACGCCATGAACGCGGTTCTGAACGACAACGCCGTGGTCTCGAGCGACGTCGGCAACTGCCAGATGTGGACCCGCACGTTCCGCCGCATCGCCAACCCCGAGTCCTTCATGCAGTCCGGCGTGTGGAACGCCATGAGCTACGGCCTGCCGACGGCGATCGTGGCCAAGATGGAATTTCCCGAGCGCGATGTGGTGGCCATCGCCGGGGACGGCGCCTTCCTCATGACCATCGGCGATCTTCCCACCGCTGCGGAGTACGGGGCAAACATCCTCATGATCATCCTGAACGACGGCGCCTTCGGCCAGACCTTCATGCAGCAAACCAACATCTACGGCCACACCTATGGCACCACCTTCCACAGCCCCAACTTCGCCGAGATCGCCACGGCCTGCGGTGCCGAAGGCATACGCGTCACCGACCCCAAGGATGTTGAAGGCGCGCTGCGGCAAGGTCTCGCCGCGACGAAGAACAAGCCCGCCCTGGTCGAGGTGATGGTGGCCGAGCAACCGTACCACAGGATTTAGGACTTCCCTGTCGGAAGTCCGCGAGTTGTGAGGTCTTGAGATCGTCAGTGGAAGAAAACGCCGATGAACGCGGACGAAGATCGAGATATGTTCGCACGCTGACTGGCAATCAGCGGGGCGGCAGTTCGATCGGCTTGCCGTGCGGCGTCGCCCGCGCAGCGGCATCCCATTCGTCCACGCGGCGCTCCAGCTCCTCCCTGGGGATGAGTTTTTTCCTGGTGACAAGCTTTTCGAGCGCAGCGAGCCAGTGCTCGTAATAATGGGTGCCGTCGTCCGGCTCTCCGCGCGCGGCCGCGGCGGCGAGCTCGGCTGCGAGGGCATCGGCCCATTCGCGCCAGGTAAAGACGCCGCGCGTGTGCAGCGTCAACGTCATCGCGAAGGCCTGCGCCTCCCACGGCGCCTTGAACACCGGTCCCTCGTCGTCGCGCGGGAGGGCCGGAAGGGCGCCGAGGTCGGTGTCAGGCGGGATCGAGGTGGTCATCCCAGAGGTTCACGTACACCCTGTCGCGCGCAGAAACGCCGGATCCCCACAGCTCGCGCGCGGCGAAGCGCACGCCGTACAGATGCTGCGGTTTCGGATCGCGGCTCATCGCGCTGGAGTCGGGGAAGATGAACACGCCGTAATCGCGGTCGATCACGCCGCGCCGCCCGCGCGCATAACGCGGGAGCCGCGTGTGGCCGGCCGGATGGATGTTGCGCGCGATGACGCGGTCGCCGGCCTTGAATTTGGGCGGCACGTTGTCGTCGAGACGGGCGCGGATGCGGTTGCGCAGGAGCGTTTCCACGCCGGCGACTCCGAGAACGCCCGCCACGTTCGCCTTTCCCTCGGCACATCCGGTCTCCAGCTCTTGCGCGGTCACCAGCCCCTGCTCGACGAGCAGTTTCTCGAGGGCGAAGAGCACGCGCTCGTAGTACGTCGCCGCGAGGTAGCGGGCGGGCGGCATCTGCTCGACCGCGTAGCGATTCATGTTGCCGTTCCACTTCCCGTGAAAGGCGGAAGCGAGACGGAGCGCAAACACGCGTCTCTCCCACTCGGCGTGGAAGACAGGCTCGTTCTTCTCGATCTCGACCGGCCCCATGCCATGCATGCCGCCCATGTCGTGCACGCCGTTCATCGCGTGCTCCCCGCCGGTACGGTCACCGGCGCGACCCCGATCATCGCATCGCGCGTGACGATCTCCGCCAGCTGCTCTTCGCTCCAGCCCTCAGTACCGGCCGGGCGTTCGGGCAGCACCAGGTAGCGCAGCTCCGAAGTCGAATCCCACACGCGCACTTCGACGTCGTCGGGAACCTCCTCGCCCAGTTCCTTCAGCACGCCGCGCGGGTCAATGACGGCGCGCGCGCGATACGGCGCCGACTTGTACCAGACCGGCGGCAGCCCGAGCACGGACCACGGGTAGCAGGAACAAAGCGTGCACACGACCAGGTTGCGCACCTTGGGCGTGTTCTCGAGCGCCACCATGTCCTCGCCATACCCGAAGAAGCCGAACTCGGCGATGGCGGCGCGCGTGTCCGCAAGGAGGCGCTGCTTGTAGGCTGGATCGACCCACGCGCGGGCAACAACCCGGGCGCCGTTGCGCGGCCCCACCTTCGTCTCGTAGGTATCGATGATCGCGTCGAGGGTTTTCGGGTCGACGAGACCCTTTTCGACGAGCAGCGACTCCAGCGCCTTCACGCGCAGCGCCGGGCCAGAGAGCGGGCGGTCGTGTTCGCGGACATGGTTGTCGTCGTGGTGATGGTGATCGCTCATGACTTCTCTATGGGTTATTGGGCTCAAAGCGCCGCATGATTTGAGGGGGCGCGACCCTATTGGCGGGTAAGAGTAATTGGACGGGCAGCACGGTCAGAATATCCATTATCGATTGAGAGATCGATTATGCTACGGCAATGAT
>JAHFRL010000015.1 GCA_023266235.1 Betaproteobacteria bacterium | reverse complement strand
CTGCCTCTTGAACATTTCCTCGCCGGCAGGCGGCAGTGCTGGCGTCATCATCTTCGAATCCAAGCGCACTAAATCGTGGTCGGAAGGGTGGGTGGCGAAGTTGAAAGACGACCAGCGCGCGGCGGGCGCGGACGTGGCGGTGATCGTCACTGCCGTGCTACCGAAGGGCATCGCAGACTTTGCGCTGTATGAAGGGGTATGGGTGTGCCTGCCGCGCTACGCGGTGAACCTCACTTCTGTGCTGCGGGTGGCGCTCCAAGAGGTCGCCGGGGCGCGGGCGGCAGGGCAGGGGTTGGAGTCCAAGGCGGAGCTGGTGTACGGTTACATGACCGGGCCGAAGTTCAAGACGCGCATCCAGGCGATTGTAGAGGCATTCACCGTCATGCGCGAAGACCTGGACAGCGAGCGGCGCGCGATCATGAAGCAATGGGCCAAACGTGAAGCGCAGATTGAGCGCGTGCTTGGCGGTACCACCGGCATGTACGGAGATTTACAAGCCATCGCTGGTCGCTCACTCGTCGAAATTGAAGGGTTGGACGTCGGGCAACTAGAAGCGCGATGAATAAAAAGCGCAAGGCTGCGCCCATTCCAGAAGCTCTGCTGACGTTATTGAGAAAAGCAAAGCCGCAACGAAAAGTGCTTGCACTCTTCCAGCGGTACGGCGTTACTCGGGCGCAAGATTTACTTGCTGAGCAAATACAGCCGTTCCATGAAGACCTGTTGTTGGTAATCGCTAAACAATTAGACCCGGAGGACTCTCGATGAAGACCTCAGTGCGTGCGATGCTCTACACTAAACAACTTTACCGAGCTGAGGTGGAATTAATGAATGCAAAGCCTCAATTAAAGCGGGACAAAGGGATAGGAGAGCTGCGGCGGATCGCGCAGCGAGAGTGCCCAGGCGTAAAGGTTGTCGCTGGACGAGGAGCCTCAATCAAAGGGAATCTCTATTCCTTTGCGCAGGGCAATCTTATCGTCCTCAAGCGCAGTCAGCGTTGTCTCGGTGTGCTGCTACACGAACTCGCGCACGTGCAGGGCAATCAGCGAGAGTACGACCATGGCCCCGCATTTCGAAGGCGCTATCTGCGGCTGCTGGTGAAGCATAGCAAAGGGAGTCTGGGGATATGACGCGCGCTGAGGGACTCGAAGACGTAGTTGCGGTTGACTTTGAGACGGCGGGCATCGAGCGCCGCCCCGCGTACCCACCCGTCCCCGCATCGGTCGCCATCGCTGAGCCAGGCAAGCCGCCGGAATTCCTCGCCTGGGCGCACCCGCTGGGCAACAACTGTACGAAGGAAGACGCAATCCGGCGGTTGGCGCCGCTCTGGAAAAATTCACCGCTTGTCTTTCACAATTCCAAATTTGACTTAGACGTCGCCGAGGTGCACCTTGGCCTTGCGCTGCCGGACTGGCGTCGCTGCCACGACACCTTGTTCCTCGCGTTCCTCGATGACCCGCTGCGCAAGGACCTGTCGCTTGGCGGGCTGACCGTTGAGGTGCTGAAGAAGAGCAAGAAGTTCAAGGACGGCGCGCTGCGTGACTGGGTCTTTGCCAATGTCGAGGGCGCTAAGCGCCGCCCGTCGGAGTGGGGCGCACACATTACGAAGGCGCCGGCGCCGCTCGTCAAGGTGCGCGCGTGCGGCGACGCCCAGGCGACGCGTGACCTGTTTCTCAAGCTCCACAAGCGCGTGTTGAAGCGCGGCATGGGCGCTGCCTACGACCGTGAGCGGCGCTTGTTACCGTGCCTGCTGGACAGCGAGAGGCGTGGGGTCTCCGTGGCCCATCGCCGCCTGGCGCGCGACATCAAGCTGTATGAGCAGTTCTTGGAGGAGGTCGATCGGCAGGCACGGCGGTCATTGAAGTCTCCGGAGCTCGACGTCGCAAGCCCGACGCAGCTCTTCAAAGCCCTCGAGGCGGCGGGCAAGCTGTCGCAGGTCCTCTTGACGGCGAAGGGAAATCCGTCGACCAGCAAGGAGGCACTCGAGGAGTGCGTCAGCGACAAGCGGCTGCTGGCGCTGCTGAAGCTGCGCGGGGTCCTCGCCACCTGTGTCGGGACCTTCATGCGGCCATGGCTGTTCCAGGCCGATCTGACCGGTGGCCGGATCCATACGCAGTGGCAGCAGGTGCGCCAACCTGAGGGCGGCGGCGCGCGTACTGGGCGCCTTTCAAGCACACCCAACTTCCAGAACATTCTGAACCCCGACCGCATCGGGGACCTGCTGGCCGTGGCCGATAAGCATTGGCCGCAACTTGGTGCAGCGCTTAAGCTCGTGGGGCTCCCACTAGTGCCGCAGCTGCGTGATTACATCGTGCCAGATACGAAGTCGGACGTCTTGTTGGTCCGTGATTATAGCCAGCAAGAAATGAGGATCCTGGCGCACTTCGACCAGCTGCCAGACGGCCGCGACGGTCAGCTGCTGACGAAGTACAAGGAGGACCCGACGCTCGATGTGCACAACGCGGCACGTGACCTGATCCAGGAGATGCTCGGGCTTAAGCTCGACCGCCGCCCAGTCAAGGACACCGGCTTCGGCCTCGTCTACGGCCTGGGAGTTCCCGGGCTCGCCAAGAAGATCGGCACGTCGACCCAGGAGGCGCGTGATCTACGAAACGCCTACTTGGAAGCGATGCCGGGGATCAAGCGGCTTGGGGACACGATGAAGGCCCGCGCGCTTGCTAATGAGCCGATCTACACGTGGGGCGGGCGTGAGTACTACTGTGAAGAGCCCGCGGTGGTCAACGGCCGCCTCCGCACGTTCGAGTACAAACTGATCAACGTCTTGATCCAGGGGTCGGCCGGCGACTGCACGAAGGAGGCCCTGTGCCGTTACTGGGAGTCAGGGCCCGAAAAGCAAGGCGCGCGGTTTCTGATGACGGTGCATGACGAAACAGTGGTCAACGCGCCGAGGCGATTCACGTCGGCCGCGATGAAGCAGCTGCGTGAGACGATGGAGGGCATCGAGTTCGACGTGCCGATGCTGTCAGATGGGAAGTCAGGCCCAACGTGGGCGAAGTTGAGGAAATTTAATGACAGGAGGCAAAAATGAAGGTGCTGGACTACGGCAGTATTGAGCTGATCGAGACGTGGGGCAGTGACGAGCGAATCATCGAGGCTGCGCGCATGTCCACTGGCAAGGGGTTCAATGGATGGGGAACGCCGTATCACGCTGTGGGTTGCCCTAATCAAGGGGATAAAATTGTCGCTAAATGCCCCGAGTGTGGACAAGGTCTCGGTGACGAAAAGCTGCTCGCTTATCTTTGGAACAATAAACATCACACGCCGTTCGAGATGGCGGGGCTTGTAATCGAAGTCAAGGCGCCGATCTTCGTGTTCCGCGAGTGGCACCGGCACCGGACGCAAAGCTACAATGAAATGTCGGCTCGTTATACTCCGCTGCCAGACGAAAACTACATTCCGAGCGTGGAGCGCTTGATGATGCAAGGTGGCGCAAACAAACAGGCGCAGAGCGCTGGCGCGGTCCTCACCAAAGAAGACGCCGAGCGCTTTCGTGAAGGCTTGCGAATCGCATACTGGCACGCGCGGGAGACTTACGAGTGGGCGATCTCACATGGGATCCCAAAAGAACTCGCGCGGCTCCCGGTTCCTGTCGCTCGCTACTCCCGCATGCGCGCCAGCGCCAACCTGCGCAATTGGCTCCAGTTTCTAACGTTGCGCATGGACCCTGCGGCGCAGTGGGAAATCAGGCAGTACGCGAACGCCGTCGCTGACTTAGTGTGCGAAAACTTCCCGCGGACGTATCAGCTGTTCGACCAAACGAGGGTAAAGTGAATTCAATGCGAAACAAAGATAAGTTGACTGGCGCGAACGCGGTCCAGCACGGTGGCGACCACTACCGCAAGCAGCCGATCCAGCCATGGGACTACGTCGCCGCCAACGGCCTGGGGTTCTTCGAGGGCAACGTCGTCAAGTACGTTACGCGCTGGAAGACCAAGGGCGGCGTCGAAGACCTCAAGAAGGCTCGCCACTACCTCGACAAGCTGATCGAGCTCACTGAAAAGGAAAACAGTAATGGCAAAAAGTAAGCCGATCACTGCGTGGTCTTTCAGCCGCTGGGCTACGCACTCCGGTGAGAACGGCTGTCCACTCAAGGCGAAGCTGAAGTTCATCGACAAGTTGCCGGAGCCGTCCGGTCCAGCGATGGCGCGCGGGGTGCTGATTCACCAACTCGCCGAGGCCACCCTCACGGCGCCGAAACTTGCCGTGCCGCCGGAGCTGCGCGCGGTCAAGGCTGTGCTCACGCGCCTACGGAAGTTGAAGGCGCAGGCCGAGCTGGAGCTTTGCCTGACCAGTGCCTGGGCCAAGACTGGGTGGTTCGACGCTAACGCATGGCTGCGAATCAAGGTCGACGCCATCGCCGGCCGCGACAAGACCCATCGGACCGTCGAAGTCATTGACTGGAAGACGGGGAAATATCGGCCGGAGTCAAAGGAATACAGCCTGCAGCTGGAGCTCTACGGGGTCGGCGTGCTGTCAGCCTACCCGCACGTGGAAGAGGTGCACGCGGCGCTCGTCTTCACGGACCACGACCAGCAGGACGCCCCGCCGTTCAAGGCCGCCTTCACGCGCGCCGACGCGCCGCGGCTGGTGAAGGAGTGGGGGGCCCGTGCGAAGCCTATGCTTGCGGATACGCGCTTCGCACCGCGTCCCGGATTTTACTGCCGGTACTGCTGGTTTTCGAAATCTAAAAATGGACCGTGTAAGTTTTGACAAAGGAGAACACAATGGATGGACTAGCTAACATGACGCCGCGCGGGCAGGTGACGCAGCTCCAGCTTCGACACGAGTTCGAGGCATTGGCCACGTCTGTTGGGTCACGTGAAGATTGGCGCGTAATCGAAAAGGTCTACCAGCGCGGCGCTTCTGACGCGACGCGGATTGCGGCACTCGAGGCACAGAAGTTCTTGGCGTCCCTCGACCCACTCGGGGAGAGGACCGATGCCTAAGGCGGTCGAAGCTAAGATCAAACACGCCCTCAAGCGCCGCGAGCTGGAGTCGCACCTGGAGGCACGGTGCGTCCTCTACGCCAAGAAGCGGGGCCTCATGTCACGCAAGATGAATGGCTTCGGGTTCCGCGCATGGCCGGACCGGCTCTTCCTGCCGGAGAACATGGCGGCCCCGTGGGCGGTGGCCGAGCCGCTCCTGTGGGTGGAGTTCAAGCGCGCAGGCCAGGTGGCGACGCCGGAGCAGGCGCGGCTCCACGATGACCTGCGGTGCCGCGGGCAGCGGGTCGTCGTCATCGACGACTACGACGTCTTCAAAGACACGATCGAGGATTACCTTGGCAATTAGTTGGAAGCCGCACGCGTTTCAAAAGACCGCAGTCAAGTTCCTGCTTGAGCACGGCGCTGCCGGACTTTTTCTTGACCCCGGACTGGGAAAGACGAGCATCACTTTCGCCGCGTTCAAGGTTCTCAAGACCGAGGGCTTGGCTGAACGCCTCTTGGTCGTCACGCCACTCCGCCCCGCGTATCTCGTGTGGCCGGCTGAGGCGGAGAAGTGGGCAGAGTTCGCGGACCTGCGGGTCGTCGTGCTGCATGGCAAGACCAAGGCCGCCGCGCTGCTGAAGAAAAATGTGGCTGACGTCTACGTGATCAACCCCGAGGGGCTGCCGTGGCTCATGCGTCAGCACGGCGTGATCAGCGGTGGGTTCTTCGACGTGCTGTGTGTCGATGAATCAAGTAAGTTCAAGAACACCCGCACCGAACGCTTCAAGCTGTTGAAGGTGGCGCTCGGCTGTTTCAAGCGGCGGTGGATCCTCACTGGGTCCCCCGCGGCGAACGGGCTGCTGGACCTCTTTGGCCAAGTCTACCTCCTTGACCTCGGCCGCGCGCTCGGCGCATTCATCACCCACTACCGCGCGACCTACTTCGCGCCCACCGGGTTCGGAGGTTACACGTGGGTGCCACAGAAGGGCGCAGAGAAACGCATTTATCAAGCGCTGGCTCCGTTGGTCTTGCGCATGTCGGAAAAGGACTACCTGCAGTTGCCACAGCTGATCATCAACGACGTGGTGGTCGAGCTCCCGAACACAGCCATGAAGACTTACCGCGAGATGGAGCACCAGCTCTTCATCACGCTCGACAGCGGTGAAGCCAAGGCGGTCAACACCGCAGTGGCTTTGATGAAATGCCGTCAAATTGCATCAGGCGGTATTTATTTGGACGTCGACCACGAGGCCGACGCGCGGTGGCCGAAGGGCGGACGCCCATGGGCCGAGGTCCATGACGTGAAGACCGAGGCTGCTGTAGAGCTAGTTGACGGGCTCGAGGGCCAGCCGTGCCTTGTCGCGTACGAGTTCGACCACGACCTGACGCGGCTCATCGCCGCGTTACCGTCGACTGCGACGCGGAAGGTCGTGGTCGCGGCCGAAGCGACCACGCGAGAGAAGTTGGTCGCGCTGCAGGCGCAGTGGAACCGCGGCGAGATCCAGGTGTTGCTCGTGCAGCCGCAGTCGATCGCGCACGGACTTAATTTGCAGGCCGGCGGCCGCGCGGTAATCCTCCACTCACTCAGCTACGACTACGACAACTACGACCAGCTGATCCGCCGTGTATGGCGGCAGGGGCAGACGCACCGCGTCTTCGTGCACCGTGTCATCGCGCGCGGCACGGTTGACGAGGCCATCGTCGCGGCGCTTAAGGCAAAGCAGAAGGGCCAGCAGGCGCTGTTCACCGCGCTGAGCGCGTATCGCAAGCGTCAGAAATAGCGCGCTAAGCCATTGATTTTCTTAATCAATAAAATAGTTGTAATTGCCTGTTTACAAGTTGGTTTTAAGCATTTAGAATCTTAATCACGGCACACGTTTGGTGCCGGATGACGAGTGAGGCAAAAATCATGAACGCAGTCACCACCAAGACCGTCGAGCAGCTGAAAGAAGAACTCCGCGTTGCGCAAGCAGCCGTTGAAGCACAAGAAAACGCACTGCGTGAAAAAGCGCGTGAAGAGAAGTATGCCGCAGAGAAGAAAATCCGCGACGCGCAGGAAGCCGAGTTAACCACGAAGATGACCGCCGCGTTGGCGCCGCTCGCCGCCGCGCTTGTTGCGGCCGGCGTCAAGTGCCACCTCCAAGACCGCGCGGTTGCAGTCGAAGGTAGCGTGGGTGACATCTTCGTCGAGCGCGAAAGGCACGGGAGTTCATGGCGCTCGTCGTCGTCGTATACCGGCCGCCTCGTGCTGGTGGTCGACTCACGGTATATGAACGACTTTCCGAAGGTGCGCTATCCACAACTCAAGGCCGGCGGCTTCAACGTCGCAAAGATCGTCGAGACCGTGCAGTCGCGGCTTGAGACGATCGCCGCGAGGGCCGCTGAAGCGAAGCAACTCGAGATCAAAAAGGCGAGCGGCGCCTGGCTGGCCGCCGAGCTGAAGCAAGAACTCGGTGTCGAGTCGAACAGCTCCATGATCAGCGCGACGCGCGCCGTTAGTTACCCGCGTGGCCCCGGCGGCCGTTCAGAGTATCGCGAATACACCGCGGAACCTGGTCATGTCTACATGCAGCTTGGCACGCATCAATATAACGCCGAACAGGTCCGCGTCATGCACGCCGCGCTCGTCGCCGTCGCGAAGCTCGCCACGAAGTCGGTAAAATCATGAGCGCCGCCACGAACGGGAACGACCAGGCCCGCGCCCTCGAGCGCGTCCGCAAGATGCTGGCGCTGGCAAACGACGCCGGAGCAAGTGAAGGCGAGCGCGACAACGCGCTCCGCATGGCGCACGCGACGCTGGCCAAGCACAACCTGTCGCTGGTCGACGTGGACAACCGCACGGGCAGCGAGAAGCGCGTCGACCTCGGGCTCGAGACCCTCTGCTGGCCGTGGATGCGGACGACGGCCCACGGCGTCGCCGAACTCTTTTTCTGCAAGTACTTCTTCGTCCGCACCCGGAAAAATTACGTCAAGCACTACTTCGTCGGCCGCCTGTCGAACGCGACGACCGCCAGTGAGCTCTCACAATACGTCATCGACTCGATTGCCAAGGAGGCCGTCCGCGCCAAGCGCGACGCCGTCTACGCTGGCCCCGACTTCGTCGTCAGCTTCTGCAAGGGCGCTGCGCACAAGGTCAACCTCCGCTGCACCGAGCTGCGCGCCGAGGCAGAGCGGGCGTCACAGATGGCCCCGACCGTCTCGGCCACCGGCACGTCGCTCGTCCTCGCCTCAGTCTACAAGACAGAGCTCGCCGCAAACAGCAACTACCTGAAGGACGTGCTTAAGGTCAAGCTCAAATCGTCGTCGTCGCGCGAGCGCAGTTCGTCGAGCGACGCGTATTACAGAGGCGCCGCGTTCGGCGCCTCTGTCAGCCTCAACCGCCAGGTCAGCGGCGCCGCGAAGATGAAGTCGCTTCAGCAGTCCCAGTTGTAAGTAACCTTTCACCCACCCCAAGGAGAACTACCATGTCTAAGAAGTCCGTAACGCCCAGCAAGCCCTTAGTCAAAGCCGCCGCCCGTACCGGCACCATCAAGGAATACGCATCGACGCTGATCCTCAGTGGGAGACTGACGACCGACAAGATCGTCGACTCAGTCCGCGTCAAGTTCCCGAAGAGCGCCTTCAACGGCGCGCACGTCAGCTGGTACCGCGGTCACCTCACCTCCCTCGGCCACAAGGTGCCGGCGGTCGTCGTTGGCTCCAAGCCGGCCGCTATCAAGAAGACGAGCAAGACGGCTGTGCCTAAAAAGTCCGCCGGCAAGCCGGTTGGCAAGAAGGCTACGCCTAAAAAGTCCGCCGGCAAGCCAGTCGTGCCGGTGACCTCGGTGACCTCGGTGACCTCGGTGCCCCCGGCCGAAGCGTAGGCCGCGCAGTAAGCGTCCGACCTCTGCGAGCCCTTGCGGGCTCGCACGGGGCGCACGTTTGGCGCCTTACCCTACTGAAAGGAGCATGACCATGAGTCACAACATCACGAACACCAACGGGAAAAACGAGATGGCCTACGTCGGCGAGAAGCCGTGGCACGGGCTGGGGCAGGAGCTCCAGCGTGGCGCGTCGATCGAGACGTGGCTCGACGCCGCAGGCATGGGCTGGAAGGTGCAGCGGGCCAAGGTCCGCTACCCGGTTTCGGTTGGCGCAAAGTCAGACGCGTTCCGTGAGTGGCCTGATCAGCACGTACTCTTTCGCAGCGATACGAAGGCGCCGCTTGGCATGGTCAGTGACCGCTTCAAGATAGTACAGCCGAAGCAGGTCCTCGAGTTCTTCCGTGACCTGTGCGCGACGAATAAATTCAGCCTCGAGACCGCTGGCACGCTCCGTGGTGGATCGATCTACTGGGCGCTGGCGAAGATCCACGAGGAGGCCGACGTTGGCGCCGGGGACCTGGTGCGTGGGTACGTCATGCTTTCGACCGCGTGCGACGGCTCCCGCCGCACAGTGGCTAAGAACACCACTGTCCGCGTCGTCTGCAACAACACACTTGACATGGCCGACACCGAGAAGGGCCGGCGCGAGGTCTGCGTGTCGCACCGCTCCGTCTTCGATGCAGCGGAGGTCAAGACAGACCTCGGCATCGCGCACGACGCGTTCGCCAGGTTCATGGTCTCGGCCCGCGCGCTTGCCGCGCGGCAGCTGACCCGTAGTGATGTTGACGACCTAACGTTGAAGCTGCTGGGCGGTGACGACTGGGCCGAGTTCACCGCTGACCAGCGCGGGGCCGTGCTCGAGTCAAAGCACGCCCAGGCGATCGCAACCCTCTACGCTGGCGGACGCGGGGCCGAGCTCGACACGGCCAAAGGAACCGCTTGGGGCTACGTCAACGCTGTAACGGAATACGTCGACCACTATTATCCCGCGCGGTCACTTGAGAACCGGCTCAACAGCGCGTGGTTCGGCTACGGCGAGCGGCTGAAGAACCACGCGATGCAGAAGACATTGGAACTCGTCACCGAGAGGCTGTCATGAGCACGGCGAAGAAAAAGACAGTCAAGAGGACCGGCATACAGGCCCGTGGTAAGGTCGTACCCGCTTCTAAGGCCCCCAATGACGCCGTGCCGGTGAAGGACGACAAGTTTTTTGGTAGCCGTGATACGAGGCTCCAAGAGCTCACTGCGCCGGGGGTCTACCACGAGGCCTACGGGTCGCACACTACGATCCTGCTCTATGTCGGCCGTAGCAAGGTGCAGCACGTACCTATGAGCATCGCGGGGCTACGCGTCGTCTCGACCCCGCTCAAGCAGTTCCGTGGCGACTGGGTCCGCGCGTCATACTCGCCCGCGCAGGCGGCGGCCAAGTATCTGGCCGTGACGCTGTTTGAGGTCACCCAACGGGCCCGCGTGGCGCTGGAGGCGGTGCGCGATGGTGGTGACGAGAAACTCGTCAAGGCCGTGCTCGACCAACGCCTGCCGGGCGATGAACCCGACTTGCCAACGGCCCCTGGTGACAGCCTAGGCGCGGCGCTGGGCGCTATCGCGCGCTCTGCTAAGAAGCCCACCGCGCGTGGCGCTAACCTGCCCAAAGGCCGCGGCATCGGCGCGTGGGTCTGTGAGCAGCTCATTATGAAGGTCGCCGACGTGAAGATCCTCAAGGAGGTGCAGGTGAAGTTCCCCGGCGCGAAGACGAACGCCGCGCACCTTGCGTGGTATCGCGGGAAGCTTAGGCGAGAGGGGGTGCTGACATGAGGCGCGCCAAGGAGCCGACCGCGACGACCTTGGTCCTGACCGCCCTGCGTGTCGCCGACGACTTTATGAACCAGCGCATGCTACGCATCGCGTTGCCCGGCGTCAAGCGCGACCAGATTGGGGCCGCGCTGGTCCACCTGCGGTCGCACCACGCCGTCGGGGTCGTCGTTGAGCCCGATGGGGGCGGCTGGTGGTTCGCACTGCCGCCGCAGGACGACGACCGCAGCCGGGTCATGGACCTGCGGGCACCGGAGCTCCGGCCCAGGCGCCCGCGCAGGAGGGCCAAGGTCGCGCCCAAATGATAGTCATTGTCAGCTACGGCGCGCCCAGGACGCGCGGACCGGCCTCGGGCATAGCAACGCATGGTAGGCGCTCGTGCGATGCACTAGCCTGCCCTCTGTGGGGTCCTTCGTACGTCTCTGGTCACCACCCGGGGCGAGGTTTACAGACTTTTCAACAAAAAAAGGAGCAATTGGCATGAAGTCCCACCTTGAGAACGTCGCCGAGTTCAACCAACGATTCGGCGTGCCCATCGGTGACCGGCCACGGGAGCTGGAGCCGGCGGACCTGATCTTCCGCGTGGCGTTCATGCAGGAAGAGCTGAATGAGTTCCTGCGCGCTTACCTGCAGGCGGACATCGTCAAGCAGGCCGACGCCCTGATCGACCTCGAGTACGTGCTCCTCGGCACTGCCCTCTGGATGGGGCTCGGGTCGGTCTGGGACCAGCTCCACGACGAGGTCCACCGGGCGAACATGCGGAAGGCGCCGGCGGTGACCAAAGAGGCGTCGGCCGAGAACCGCGGTCGCGGCCACCGGTTCGACGTGATCAAGCCCGCGGGCTGGGTGGGGCCGGACATTACCGCGATTCTCAGGAGGCGGCGCGATGTTTAGTCCAAGCAGGAAAAAGTACAAGGCCGTAATTAAACTTCAATCTAGGAGACCTACCATGAAAAAACGAGAGAAGCGCCGCGACGAACGCGACTACGACACCACGCAGCTTCGTGAGTCAGGGCACGGTCAGATGATGACGCGCGATTATTCAGCGCACTTTTTCCGTTGGTCCTTCGCGCGGCGGTTCATTACCGACAAGCATGATGTGTTGGAGATTGGCGCAGGCCAAGACAAACCACTCAGCAAATTGCTGAACGGGGCCACGAACCACTACAAGTCGTACGTCGGGGTTGACCTCAACAAGCTGAAACCGTCAGGCAATCAACGCAATACATTCTTTGGTGAATTCAACTTTATCGAGCGCCACAAGGAGCTGCTCAAGGCACGGCCGGGCGGGTTCGACGTCATTGTTTGCATGGAAGTCGTTGAACATTTTCACAGCAGGTTCATGCCGAAGTTTATGAAAAACTGTTTTGACTGCCTTCGTCCTGGTGGGACAATGCTGCTCTCAACTCCAGCATACGACGGAGTCAGAATGGCGGCTAACCACATAAACGAAATGGACATTCTTACTCTACAAAATATGTTGAGAAGGCAGGGTTCAAAGTCGTGCGTCGATACGGCACGTTCACCGACATAAAGCATATCGGGAAAACTGAGACTGATCGATGCTCGAAGGCCGCAGTAGCAGAAGTCCGCGCCGCGTTGGCAGAGTACTTCGACAACGACGCAATTAGTAATATCTTTGGCCCACTGTACCCGGATGTGGCGCGCAATAACCTTTGGCAACTCAAGAGGCCGTAACAAAAATGAAGGCGTGCAAAGGTTGCGGAGTGGTAAAGCCAGCTGCGGAGTTCCACAGGAGACGCGCAAATAAAGATGGCCGTCAGAGACTCTGTAAACTGTGCCACCACGCTGCCAACATAAAATGGCTGCAAGACAACCATGATGAATTGCGTCTAAAGCTGAAAGCTTACCACGCCAAGCACTACTCTAAAAACAAAGCGCACTGGAAGTCATACAGCAGAAAGTACTACAAAGAAAATTACTTAAAGTTCTATGAAAAGATGGTGCGTCGGAAAATGATAAAGCGAAAGGCAATGCCTGTATGGGCCGACAAAACAGCATTGCGCAAAATCTATGAAAAAGCCATTAAGCGTCGTATGGCGGGCGAAGATGTTCAAATTGACCATGTTGTCCCGCTTCAGCATAAATTAGTTTGTGGTCTTCACGTGCACTACAATCTGAGAGTAATCCATCGTCTTAAGAACGCAGAAAAATCCAATTATTTTAAGGTGAACTGACATGAACACCGTTACCATTTTCGAGGGTGCTGACGGCGCGGGCAAGACAACGCTGATCGAGGCCTTGGCGCCGCGGGTGAAGGCCACGGTCTTCCACCACGGGACCTACCCCGGCGAGATGCACATTGCGCGCCATTACCTCGCGTCCCTCAAGGCCGCATGCGATGGCCCGGTCTTCATGGATCGGTCATGGCTCGCCGAGCCGATCTACGGGCGCGCCTTTCGAAATGGCGAAGACCGGGTGGGCGTTGCCGCACGCCGCATGCTTGAGCGTGTCGCGTTGTCGCTCGGAGCGGTCGTCGTGCGCTGCGCGCCGTCGTTTGACGTCTGCGCCGAGGCATTCGCGCGGCGCAGGGCGCTGCACGGGGAGTACCTCGACACTAAGGCTCAGCTCCGCGCGGTCTACCATGGCTATCAGGAGGACCTGCGCACGGACGTGCCAGTCATTGACTTCGACTACACGTCGCAGTCGGCGCCGGACCTCTGGCGCAGGATTGAGGTGGTGCGACCGAAGGTCAATGACGGCCCCGGCATCGGCCGCTGGGCGCCGGGCGAGGTCACGCTGCTCGTCGGTGACCGCATGAACTCGCACGGCGGCGACCTGGACCTCCCGTTCATATCGTTCAACCGCGGCGGGTGCAGCGCGTGGCTGGCTGAGGCGCTGGAGGCCACGGAGGTGCCGGAGCGTGATCTTTACTGGGTCAACGCCAGGGGGCTCGACGGGGTGGCGATCAAGGCCGAGTTCGTCGGCATGCTAAAGCCGAAGCAGGTCATCGCGCTGGGCGCCGCCGCGCGCACGTGGTGCGCTACCAACCGTGTGCTGCACGCGACGGTCCCCCACCCGCAGTTTTGGAAAAGGTCCAAATCAACTGCGCCATATCCGCTGCTCGGGCTGTTGCAGGAGGCCCTGTGAGGATCGCGACGTGGGCCTGGCGCGAACAGTGCCGCTTAATTATGGGCCGCGGCGAAGAAGTTTCTCCGCGTGGGCAGCTGACACGTGAGCTGAGGGCCTCTACGGTGCGCGTCGACATGCAGTACCCATTGGTTGTCTGCCCCGCGCGGCGGCTAAATTATTCCTTCGCGGCCGCGGAGGCTTTGTGGATCCTTGATGGTGATGACCGCGTTGCGCCCCTCGCAATGCATAACCCAAATATCGCGCAATTTTCGGACAACGGTATTATCTTCGCGGGCGCCTATGGGCCACCAATCATGGCGCAGCTTGACTACGTGCTCGCGTGCCTTCGAAATGACCGTGATACCCGGCAGGCTGTGCTGACGATCTGGCAACGGTGTCCGCCTAAATCAAAGGATGTGCCATGCACGGTGGCGATGGCATTTTCAATTCGGCGTGACGCACTGAATTGCGCAGTTTTCATGCGCTCGTCAGACGTATTCCTTGGCCTGCCCTATGACATCTTCAACTTCTCATTAGTTGCCGCGCTCGTGGCCTGCATGTATAATGTAGACCGGGTGGACCCCGTGGAACTTGGTGAACTTACGATTACGGCGGCATCAAGCCACGCCTATGAGCGAGACTGGGTAAGAATTAGAGAGTGCTTGGCTGACGCCTCTGCAGAGAATTGCCGGCAACTTCCTCAAGCGTGTATCCGAGTCGGCGCCTGGCCCAGCATCTATGATTCACTCGTCGCGTGTCGCGATAAGCATGACTCACAGAGAACGCAGGCATGGATCATTCGGCCGGGCATCGAGGAGTGCATATGAGACCATCACGTGACGAGACCTGGCTCAATGTCGCAGCGGAGATCGCGCGCCGCTCGACGTGTCTGCGGCGCGCAGTGGGGTGCGTGTTGCTCAACGCACGGGGGCACATACTCGCCACGGGCTATAATGGCCGCGCGGCGGGACTGGCGCACTGCGGCGAGGCTCAGGTGATAAATAAGGTTGGAGAACTTAACAGCCCTTACCACAACGTCTGCGCTGGCGCTTACGAATTGAGCGGCGCCAATCTCGATGGGTGCGAGGCGGTGCACGCTGAACAGAATGCGTTGCTGCAGTGTCGTGACGTCTACGCGATCGAAACGTGCTATGTGACCGTCTCGCCCTGCATTACATGCGTAAAGTTGCTGCTCAACACTGCGTGTCGGCGAATCGTGTTTCGCGAGGCTTACGCGCACAACACCTTAGCTCGTGAATTGTGGCTAAAATCGACCGTCGAACCACCCAGGACGTGGGTGCAGTTTGACCCGCGCCGCGGGAGTTAGCGCGGCCACACGTAAGGAGATTTGTAGCATCCCGCGCCTAGGGCGCCGCAGCATGAGAGCGATACATGCCCTCTTCCACTGATGGACACAGGTGGATGTCATCCCCACAGACGGGGAACCTATTCACATGGAGGCCGATAGACCGGAACGAACTTGATCGCCGGGTCAAGATGCTTTAAAAAAAAGGAGATTGAAATGCACTTGATGGACGCGGAAGAACTGGCGGTGGCCATGCTCGGGCTGGACGAAGAGACTGCGGACAGCGATATCATTGAGCAGGCAATAACAGACAAGTTCGAAATTTCGATGGAACAATTCCAGCTGGTGGCGGAGGCGCTGATGCCATTCACGATACCAGCGCAAGCGGTGATCAGCGGGGAAGCCTTCCATGGGTTTGTGAAAGACGGCGCGTTCATCTGCAAGCAGCGGGTGGCGCACAGCAAGAAATAGACCACAAAATGCCTGATAAAAGGAGAAAGCATGACCAGAATGAAAAAGCAGCGAGGCTTTACCTTGTCGGAAACGATCGCCGTGTTCGTTTTACTGTTTTGGCTTGTTTCGTACAGCTGGAACGCTGTAAAACTGGTGTCCTGCGACTTCGCTTCCCCGTACAAATGTGAAGTGGTTCATGGAGTAGGGGTGATAGCCCCTCCGCTGTCCGTTGTGACGGTATGGTTCGATGACGACGAAGATTAACCGCAAAGGAGACAACATGACCCGACACTTTGGACTAGACCACATACCCCGGCCCCATATCCCCACCACCTTTGGCATCCCCCGCCGTGAGAAGTGGATATGCAGAATGCTGTTTGTCTTTTCAGGTATCGCATTCGCTTCCGCTGTCCTGGCGATTGGGAAGTGGTGGCCGATGCTGTGTCTGTGATGGAATCCAAACCACTTAAATACTGCATGACCAAGGGCCACTTTATGCCAGACGTGGGCTTTGTGCGGCGCGTTGTCATTGTTCGAGGCAAGAAGTATCCCCGAGACGAGTGCCCGGATTGTGCGGAGAAGCGTAAGCAACGAGAGGAGAGAGGGAGGTGATCCGCTATCTCAAGAGGTCGGCCAGTGTGCGGGACAGGCTGGTCGTCCTTGGGCTACTGCGAATTAGAAACACGCGTGAGCTCACTACCGCAGATATTGCAAGCATGAGTGACCTTACACCACAACGGGCAAGCGTCATCCTCTACGAGCTTGCCAACCAGGGACATATCGCAAGGCGGTTTGAATCCCAGCCCTACCGCCATGCGCTGTTCCAGCACATCCCTGGATATAGATTCGAGGTGTACCAGAGCAAGAGCAAGCCGCGCCCGAAGCAGAAGCGGAAGGCGAAGGCCGAGAGGCCGCTTCTGGATAAAGTTTGGAGAGATAAGGGAAACCCACATCACTAATGAGGATGCGACATGTACGAAATACCAGAACTGAAGAACGCGCGCTCGCTGCGGCCGGGGACTGAAGACCCGATCTATCGCTGGCGCGATTGCAAGGACTGCGGCGGCTGGGGCTGGCGCAACAGACGCCCGTTTGCGCCGTTCAACCGCGACCCGGTGCAATGCCCGACGTGTGAGAAAGCCTACCGCGAGAACGAGGCCAGCAGCAATACGCCTAACGCACTTTTGCTGAATAACAAGGAGGAAATCTGATGACCTGGAACTGTTCTGTGAAGTCTGGACTAATCGCCCTGCTCCTTGCAGCGGCGTTCTTCGGCTTCTTCGCGTGGCTGGGAGTGTTATCGGTGCTCGGCGCGGTTATCCTGACGCTAGGCTCCGGGCTACTGTCGGCGCTGTGCGTGGCAATTGGCGAGGAAGCTGACTCGGATGGGTGGTGAGAATGAAGCCGCCTCTCGACCACCTCATACTTCAAACACATCCCTGGACACGCGTTTGAAGTTTATCAGAGCAAGAGCAAGCCACGCCCGAAGCGGAAACGGAAGCGGAAGCGGAAGCGGAGAGGCCGCTTCTGGATAAAGTTTGGAGAAACAAAGAGGAACTACGATGAAATACAAAGGAAACGACAACAGCGGCAAGCCCAAGGCCGACTATGTGGCAAAACTGGCCGGAATGGATGACGCTGCGCTGTTTGATGAGGCCAAGAACAAGATTTGGCTCTCTGCCTACGCGAACAACAACCCGCGAAGCGACTACCACTGGCACGCAGACGCTTGCTACGACGAGTGCCAGAGTAGGAACAAGCCAGAGATTTACCAGCGGGCATATGACTACAACGTGCGCAACGCCTAACACACTTTTGCTGAATGACAAGGAGGAAAACGAAGCCGCCTCTCGACCACCTCAAGCGTGAAATACTTTCTGCCCAGCAAGCCGAGTGCTTGGCGCAGATGATCCAGTCCGGCAAGCACCTGTTCTGCGGGAAGCCGTACAAGCCCGCCTATCCGTTGCTGCCAAACACATCTAACAGACCGTACAGGTCGGCATGGAGGCCAGAATGACCGATGACGAAATCAGGAAGATGGCAGTGGCCGCAGGGTTCTGCAGCACATATGAACTGTGGTGGGAGCAGAGTATCCCGAAGTTCCGCAAGCTGATCGAGGCCGAGCGCGAGGCGTGCGCGATTGTTTGTGAAACCTTGCGCGTTACACACGGCAACGGCGACCCTGATGGGGATGAATGCGCAGCAGCCATACGGATGCGTTCCAACCAAGCCCTCCCGTCCAGCGAGAAAGGACTGCCAAAACGAGTGACGTACGCAAAATACCTAGACAAAGGACCGTGGAGCGTAGTTACCCACTCCCATGATATGGGCGGGCAGACCTATATTGAGAGCGGGGATTTTAAGCACGACGCACGCCTAAAAGTCATGGGGGACTTCTCGGATGTCGGGCAGCGCGAATTGTACGCTTTCGCTATTGCAGAGGTTCTGAATAACGCCCTCCCGTCCGGCGTGGAAGGACGGCCAACCGTGAAGGAGTGTGAAGTGGCGAAAAAGAAACCGGCGAAACCCGCGAAGATGCCCATGCCCATGAAAAAGGGCAAGGGCAAGTGCTAGTCTGACTCGGGGCGCTGCCAGGACGGAGCGCCCGTTTCACAGACACCCCGCCAGCGCCGCCTCCATCAAAGCCTCGTACTGCTGGCGCAAAAGCCGGTCGCGCCAAAGGGCAATGACGAAGCTATATTCATCAAAAGACAGCAAGCTCTCATCCGTTTGCAGGATGGGCTTGGCCGGAGGCTCTGAGATGCACGGGACCGACACCGGGATGTTGACCGGGACGGCAGGGCCGGGAGTTGAACACCCGACCAGCCACAAAACGGCACAGACTGACAAAAATTGTCTCATTTCACACCCCCTTTGATGTCAGCAATCGCAGTAGAGCAGGACTTCCCCGTAGGACTTGCCAGGAGAGCCGTCAGGCGATCCACCTGGCTTTGCTGCTGCCTTACCATTGCCTGTGCCTTGATCGTGGCCTGACGGCCTTTCTCAAGGGCCGATTTTGAAGCCGTGGCCATCTCCAGCACGATCTTGTTTTGCCGCTCGGATAATTCGTGGAGTTGAGCATAAGCGGTCTTGGTCTGGCCCAGTTCCTCCCGGCAGTCACCGAGTTTGCCGGCCATGAGCTTGATCCCGAAGGTCAGTCCGAGACCGAACACGACCACCGCTACCGCTCCAAGCGCCCAGGGATTCGCCAGTAGGCCCATCGGGTTAAGGCTTCGAAGATTCATTATGTCCTCCAAGTTTCATGGTAATCATCTTTTTGAGCAAGTCCGGGGCGACTCCTATCACAAGCAGGGTCGCCAGAATCGCCCAGTCCTTCAAGACCGTTTCGGCGTGGAACATGACAAGCCAGAGTGCCGCAGCCTTGAATAGGTTCGCCCAGAGCTTCGATTCCTGGACTTCACCGTCTCGCATGACCAGATCGTTGACCTGGCGGCGCAGCGTGCCCTTGCGCTTTTCAGTCGTCGGCTTCACGGCAGGAATACTCTACGACCTGACCTGGGCGGCACAATTTGTACATGGCACCAGCCCTTAGTCGCTGTTGGGCTTTCCTGCCACAGACCTATTTCTTCGAGGACTTCATGGTGTTCGAGACACCAGTCGTCGAGCGCCCCTTCCGGGTCTTTGATGTCGCACGCCTGCGCCGATATATGCTTGCTCTTGCTCGCCGCGCCGGGGGTGGCTTGATTGACAGCGGCGGGACGCCAACCGGAGGCAACACCATATTCTTCTTCGGTATCGGAAGGATTCGCCGCCAGAAACTTGTCCAGCAAAAGATTGACCCGTCGAATAGTCTCATGTCCGTTCTCCTGAATTTCCTCAGTCCACCAAGCGCGATATTTCGAATCCCTTCCCATCCAGTACATCGTTTCAGTAATCATTTCAGCCCCCTAAGCCATTCAAAAGCGTGGACAATACCTGCTACTGCACCAGCGAGAGTTGCGATGACCCCGCTCAGTATAACGATAAACCAGAAGATTGCCTTGGCCTGACTGTTCCGAGTCAACACCTCCTTGATCTCGGGCAGCATAACGACAATCTGTCGAAGCGGCTCCTGATACACCTTCATCGTTTCTGACAAGCACTTGATCGCATCCGCCTGTCGCGCAAGTACCTCAAAGCGTCTTTCATCCTGGCGCAGATGCTGCTGCAAAGCATCGCACGGACGTTCACACCTGTCGTCAGTGGCTCGTTGGGTCATTTTTGTTTCTCCATTTCCCTAGAGACTTCGCCATTGAAGTCCCGCCAATATGATCGCACCCGCGAGCATGGACGGCCTCGTGCGCTACGTGCCCGTCCGATGGGAACTCAGAGGATGTCCACACATCCACGCGCTTTTTGTCAAAGTTCCATTCTGTACAGCCCTCAACATTGCACAGCGGGCAGGTGTACTTCGCGCACACATCACGCATCTGTTTATGTGGGACAACATGGTACGTGACAGCCATCTCGGGCCAGTCCGCTACGCAGTTGCGCTCCGAAACAGTGGAGCAACCGGACGCCATCAATATGCACGCGATGAAACAGAACTCTTTCATGATTCCTTAATCACAACCCCGTCGGCGTTTCCAAGTTCGTCTGGCGTGACTACTAAATCTTTAATCTTTGCCTTAAGCTCAGCAATCTCCCCGTCCTTTACAGCGATTTGTCCGGCAAGCACTACGACCTGATCCATTGCCGAATTCCTCTGTTGAGCCAGAGCGTTGATACGCGCATCAATCTCGGTATAGGTAATGTTTGGCATGCTTTCTCCTTATGCGGAAACAGATTTCAGTACGGAAAAACTAATGTCCAGCGTTTCGGCCAACGCCCCGGCCGTCCGGTTGTAGATTGTAATTCTCGCAGAGCCTGCGCCCACAGAGTCGATGGTGATATCGTAAGCACCATACGTCCCTCCAGATTTAAGATTAGAGATTACAAGGTCGGTTGCTGCTATGACGCTATTAGTTAGAATGAATGTGACGGAGGTTGTAGCCCCCAGAGACGCTCCATGAGTTGTTATGGTGCCGCACATCTTATTGAGCGTGACGCCAGTTGCTTTGCTGGTGGCTTGCGTAACCGTTCCTCCTGCGCCAGTAGCATAGCCAATACCGCTCGTGGCCCCACTGGACAGGACCGAGTCTGTCGCGCTCAGGGTGCCGGTGATTGTAGCAGCAGTAGCCGACAGTTTCAGTGTGTTGACACCTCCTGCATATAGATCAAGCACGTTCGCGCTGGACTCTACGATGTAGGTGTCGCCAGTCAGTGCGACGCCATCTAATTGCAACCTTGCACCAGAAGCTATCCCCGCGTAGCCGAGGGAGTTTATTCTAAATCTTTCGGTTGGAGCGGCGGATGATGTTCCTAAAAATAGGCTATACTTCCCACCGATATAAGCAGCTCCAGCCGCACCGTCTTGTGCAAACGCCAAATACCCGGCGAACGCAAGAGCAGAGGAGCTATTTACCCCTTCTCCGCTTATATACCCGAGATAGTCGTTTGCTTGTGTTTCTGTCAGCGTGCCTAAAGATGTCCCCCGGCTCTTTGCTAGGACGAGAATCCCACCAGCAGGGGCGGTATTAGAGTACGCCATCAAAGATTGCGTGGTGTAGCTGTTCACCGCCTCTACGGCAAGGTTAGAGATTTTGCCGGAAGTGGGGTGAGTCTTGGGGGCAGTCGTCCCGATGCAAACGTTGCCACCAGTAGGCTGCAACAGCACATAGCTTGTGGTCTTGGTGGCGTGAGATGTGCCCTCTATGGTTATGTCGCCATTGGCAACAGCAGAGCCGTAGATTGTTGGCAGAGTGGATGCGCCCGTCGCGCTCAGGGTGCCGGTGATTGTGGTGTTCCCTGCGGCGAGAGTGTCTGTGCTGATGTCAATCGCGCCGAAGCCTGATGTGATGCTGCCTGCGTTAAGTGCGCCTACAGTGGTCAGGGACGACAGCGTTGTTACATCAGGTGCTACCGGGGTGTAGCCCAGGGCAGTGACGATTTCGCCGGAGGTGACCCCGCCCTGGATGACATCCCAATCCGTGCCGTTGAACACAGCAACGTCATTCACAGACCAGACGGCGTGCCCATCCAGGCTCGTCGTGCCCGCAACAGACACCACATAGTAGTAGCCTTTGGTCCCGACGCCGCTCGCCAGCGCTGGTGTGTTGGTTGATGCGTTCCAAACTCCTTGATAGTTCAATGCACCTGAAATCGCGGCGGGAAGTTCAGCCAGCAGGATTTTCCCACTAGCATCCAGCGACGCCACACCATACGCCTGCCCGCGCTGGCCGGACAGTAGTAGCGAGCGCCAGTCCGTGTAGCTGGTCACGGAAGAGGCCCCAGTCACCACCGTATAGAGCCGTATTCTGCCAGCGGTGAAGGCGGAAGTATTCGACGTGACGGCTCCGGTGGCGGGATCCGATTCGACGTAATTCGTCGCGCTCCCGGTCAGCGCCACCGTTCCGTTCGCGATGGCCGTCAGCGTGCCCAGGATGTTGAGGTAGCCGCCGTAGAATCCCCACGTCAGGGCGCTCGTGGTGCTGGCCCTGCGGCCGTACAGCGTGGCCGGACTACCGGCATCGAGCAGCGCGTTGGCGGTGACTTCCTTTTGCGCCTGGCTGCTGCTGATGAGATCGAGAAGGCTGGTGGAGTTGCTCATGTCATGTCCTTATACGGTGGCGCTGCCGGGATAACCTCGCCCGACTGCGGCGGAAAGCTGATACACTTTGAGCGAGATGCTGGCCTGCGGACTTCCGAAGTCAGTAGTCTGCTGCGCGGCGGTGTAGGCTGCGGTCTGGCTCGATGCGGCGATGGTGCGCACCACCGTCGAGCCGTTCATGATGTCCACCTCGTAGCTCTCTGTGCTCTCGCCGAGAGTGGCATCCACGTAGTCGCGCCACTCGCCGCCGATCCGGGTGCGGCGCACCCAGTTGATCGTCAGGTCGCCCGCGGCATTACGCCCGCCACCGATCTGCACCGGGCTATAGCACTCTAGCCCCACGGCGGTATTGGCGAAGCTGATGTTTTCTGCCTGGTCCAGATAGCCATCGAAGCTCACGCCGCGGTAGTCGCGCACGAGGTTCAGCTCGGCGCTGGAGGCGTCCAGGCGGTAGATCGTCGTGGAGGTCAGCAGCACCACTCGATCTCCAATCGCATGCGTGCTCATCGCCCATTCCGTACCACGACGCCCTCGCAACAAACCTGTGAGGGAGTAGGTATTCGTGGCCGTCAAAGTCGCGGTCTTGAATTGCAACACCTCGTTCCCGATCAGAATGGCGTTGCCGCCGTTCAGCACGTCAATTTCCGGAATGCTCTCCAGGGTGTCGCTGAGGATTACCGTGACGCTGTTGGCCTCGTCGAAGATGTTGCCACCGGTGAAGTTCCCGAGTGCGGTGCTGGCATAGCCCTGGGTCGCGCCATTCAACATTCCATCGCCGTATTCCGTCCAGGACACGCCGCCGTCCGTGCTTTTGTACATCTGCGCGCCAGTCCACCCGCTGAGGTATCCGCTCGCGGCCGCATAAAATCCATAGCCCTCGTCCGCATCTCGCAGTAGAGGAATGTCGAGCAGGTTTAGCTGGGTCGGCCCAGGCAGATCAATGGTGAGCGTGGGCGCCGGAGAAGCCACCGCCGCGCCTGCCTGCGTGTAGATGTTGGGGTCATCCGCCACCACCTGCCAGTCGACGATTCCGTCGCGCTCGGTTTTTCCGGCGATTCGAAACGTCCAGGTGAGATTCCCCTGCGTGGCCTGGATGAGGTCTGTCGGCTCATACCAGGCGTAGCTCCGGTCGGTGGAGATCGGCGCGCTATTCCGCTCTGTCCACGCGGTATAGAGCATCACGTCCGCGATTTGCTTGGCTTTGCTCGCGCTCATGGCGATGGCGAGTTGGAGGTCGAGCACCCTCTTGCTGCTGGTGATCAGCCGCCGACTCGATTGCGTCCCGGTCTGATAGGCGTTTCCGCTGTCGAGATAGCTCACGGTCACTTCGGTGGGCAGGTCCATCTCCTGCGCTCGGGTCATCTTGATCGGGTCGGCAAGCTCTCCCCCGTAGGGCCGCGCCGCCAGGTCGTCCTCGGTAATGGTTGTGGCCACCGCCCCGCCGCGCTTGACGAATTTGATCTTACCGTCCGACTCCACACCATCCGCGAAGAATGCCGACAGCAGAGGCTCCAGAGCGGCGCGCGCGGACATCCGCCGTGCGACCACGTAGCCATCCACGTTGTCGGTGAGTGCGGTGACGTTGACGTCTCCGGCAGCTAGTCCCACCCGTGAACAGAGATCAGAGCCTATCGCGGAAAGGGCTTGCGTACCCGCCGTGACTCCCTTAGGATCGAAGCTGATCGTATCCAGAAGGGTGATCATTTGATATGTGCCGGCTTGCACATGGTATCCGTTCAGAGAATCCTCCAGACTGCCCAGAGAAGTGACCGTGCCGTCGCTGTTGAGTGTGGCCGCGGTGTGTACAGAGGATGGCCCAAATCCCGACGCCGAGCCAGAAAACATGATCACGCCCCCGTAAACGGTGGCGACGTTGATCCCAAACGGGAAAGCCGCTCCTGTCATGTCCCAGGTTTTCATCAGCTCGAAGCTGGAGTTGTAGGCATTCAGGATCAGGGTGCTTTTATTGCCGATGTAAATCCACCCGTCGTCAATACCTACCGTACAGAAATTCCAGGACAATTCCGCAATCGTTAAAGAGGCCGTCACTACGCCTCTCAGCACCGATAGGAAGATTCGATTCGGCGCCACATAGGCGAGTAGCAATCCGTTGCTCACCGTCCCACGAACAATTGGAGCGGTCGCGCCCGAAGGAAGGGTATAGGTTCCTACCTCATCCTTCCCATCGATGAAGTGGGCGATACCGGCGTATAAAACCACGTTGAAATACGGATCATTTTGACTGGTGACAGGACTAGCCGCGGTGAAACCACTAATGATGAAAGTGCTGCTCCCCAGGAGCGCTCCGTCGAAGCTATAAGTGCCGACCCCTAGGCTCCACTGGCCGCTGCCCAAATAGGTAGCGCCTGCGGATTGTATCTGCAAGACCCCATCAATGAGTTTTCCGGAACCGCCCACGATCGGAATGGCTGGAGAAAAAAGCGGGCCGCTATGCACGCCGTAGGCTGCGCCAGCTTTCACCACCTCGAATTCCAGGTTCGGCGTGCGGTTCCCGAATTTCGCGAGTTGCAGATTCGTGAACACTACATAGGCCACGCCTCGATAGGCAGGCGTGAGCGAGGCCCCAACGTTCGCCTGAATGGTGGCGTTCGCCGTCTGCGTCTCGCTGCCGGTGTAGATCGTAATGCCGGAAGCGGCTTGATTGCTGCTGTAGATGGTGGCCGCGGTCGCGTCGCTGCCGACGTTGTATATCAGTTCGCCGTTCGCCCAGATTTTGCGCACGCCCACAATCGGGCCTTCACAGACCGCAACGGCGAAGGTCTGCGAATAGGTGTAGCTCACCACCTTCTGCTTCTTGCTCCCGCCTTTCCCTCCGCTCACTTTTTTCACGTGCCGGGTTTCTTTGATTGGGAGTGACCAGATCATCTTGCCGGCGAGGCGAGCCGTCCCATAAACTATGGGAAGCATGTCACCGTAATTGGAGGACTGAATTTTCAGGTCGGAAAGGCGCGGGCCTTCCAGGGTCGGGGGTCGGGGGGCGGTGAGGTAGCCACCGAGGGATGCCCCAATGGAAAATCCGAGGCTCGCCATTCCGAATGGGGCGCCAATGACTGCGCCGACCGCGCCCAGAACAAGGGACGCCATCAGACCATCTCCTTGTATCGCCAGCAGCCGCGCAGACGTTTTTCCCAAACGTGATCCAGATCATTCTCCACGCACTTCCCGATGTCCTCCCATGCGTGGATGATGCGCACCGGATCGAGCTGCGAGACGATGGCGATGTGCTGCTCCTCAGTGACAAAAGCAAACGACATCATGTCACCTGGCAGAACCTCTTCCCGCTTGATTGGTATCAGGGACTCCAGCAACAGCGCCCGGAATTTTCCCCCCGAAGGAATTCTGCTATACCCGGACGAGTCCGCGTAGGTCAGTCCCAAGGCTTGAGCTACGCCGACCGGCACGCCGCCACAATCGACGCCGATGCCTTTGCGCCGCCCTTGATGATGGAATGGCGTCTCCAGCCAGGTGCGGGCCTCGGCGACGATTTGCTCGCGCGTGATCATTTACCACTCACCATGCGGTCGATGCCGGGCATGTCCGGAAAGCCCCGGAAGTTGACGATGTTGCTGAATTTGGTGCAGCCCCCAGCGCCCCGGCTCTTGTCGCAGCCCTGCGAGATCGTGAAGGTGTTCCCGATGGCGACGGTGTAGGGCATCGGCTGTTGTAGCACGATGACGCCGCCGCTGGTGAAGGTCTTCACCTCCATCCCCAGGCCGTTATTCTGGCCGCTGGTGAAGGTGGCTTTGCCGTAGTCGAATAGGCCGGTTGCGCCAGCAAGCGCGCTGTCGGTGAAACGCGCATTGTCGGTCACGCTGGTGATCGTGCCGGTGCTGGTGAAGCTGGCCAGCACCACCTTGCAGCGCGCATCTCCTAGATCGGCATTGCACCCCGCCATGATGATCGTACCAATCTCCTGCTGGAGGTTCTGCGCCATTCCGCGCAACTCTGCGGTGTAGGCGAGTTTCCCGGCAGAGACCTCTCCGAGCCGACCCTTGCGGGTGATCATGTCGCCCATCGTCAGATCGGTCCAATTGACGGCCATGATCAACACCTGGGCGTAGTCCCACTTCCCGGCTACCAGATCGACATCCGTGATGAGGTCGCTGCTCAGCACGCCGCTGACTTCCAGATTGTCCACCGCGAGCCCGCTGCTGGTCTGCGTCGCGCTGGGCAAGAATCCGGTGGCGGCAAGATAGGTCGCCCCGCCATAAACGATGTCCTGGTCGTGATCGGTGAAATAGAACAGCGTGCCGTCCGCTCGCGTGATCTTCCAGAGCGTGGCCGTGGTCAGGTAGTCCCCCGCAAAATGCGCCTTGAGCGCCGCGCTGGCGGTGATACTCAAAGCCGTTTCTCCACGAGGATGATTTGATCCCAAGTATACCGCTCGTGACTAACGATGTTTGCTATGAGGTTGTCGCTGGCAAAACGCACAGGGACATCGAACTCACCTTCGCAGGTTAGTGCCTCGCTGGCCTGCGGATATTTCGCGCCAGCACCCGTTCCGAGAGTGATGGTTTTGCCCGAAGTGTTTGTGGCTAGGGTGAACGTGTAGGGTCCCGTGCCGGTGACATTGTTGATAGTGTGCGCCAGGCTGTTAATAAACGCCGCATCCGCGCCGGTGAATCCTGAGAGATAGAGTTTCTGCCCGGCGATGAGTGTGCCGGGGTTCGCAGCCAGCACCACTTGCGTTGTCGCTCCTGGAGTAATGGCGCTGGCATTTGATGACGCATCAGCAACAAACGTGACAACGCCGGTCGTGGTGGAGAGCGAGTAGTTTCCCGGAGCTACCCCCGCCGTCTGCAGCACCCCGCCCCGTTTGACGGCGAATCCAGCAGCAACAGGTTTGCTGATCTTGCGCGCAGCAGTGTTGCCGCCGAAGGTGTAGCTCTTGTAAATCTGATAACTCGGAGTGCCGTCCCCCACGCCTCCACTTCCTAAAGTGCTGCTGGCATAAGCGAGCTTGTAGTCCATCCAATCCTTGAAGCGGAAACCGTTCGCCCGCCCCGCTGCGGCCCAGAAGGCACCCAGAAAAATTTCCTTGTCCGCTTCGTTCTTTACCGCCAGTGTCACATCGTATTGATGCAAGGGGTACGTCCACTTGCGATCAGTTTGCTCGCCACCACCACCCACCTGCACAATCATCGTGGAAAAAACAGGGCCACCCACAGCACCGACGCTGATGCTATCCGGGAAGCGTGTTTCGATGAACGCCATTATCCGTTCCTCCGCATGGCGCGCTGCACGGCTGTGCCTGCCTGTTGCGCGATCTGCATCTGCGTACGGCTATCCACCGCCCCACTGATGGCGAAGTTGATAGTGATCACATTACCAGTTCCTCCATTCGGGACAATAGTGCCGGATCTGGCTGGAATAAATGTCTCCGGCCCTTTCTCACCCACCAAGTAAGGCGTCCCGGCTGAAACCGGCCCACCGCTTGCACGTGGGATAAGTATCTCGCTCACCGGAGCAGGCGATTGGGTCTGGCCGAACCCGAAAAAATTCCCCGCCAGATTGACCCCTAATTTCACGAGGCCTTCGATCCCGCCTGCGCCTCCTAATAGCCGCTTCGCAAGATCGGCCGCAGCGGCCTCAGCCACCATCCGGCGCACCATGTTCGAGAAGCTATCCAACATACCTTTGATGCCTTTGTCAAAGGGGTCGAACAGAAAGTCCGCGAACATGTCTTGGATGTTTTCCGCCGCCTTGCGCGCAAAGTCATTCGTCTCCTTCTCAAGTTTTTTATTCGCTTGAAGTTGATCGTTCTTCTCCGCTGCTCCAACGATCTGACGCTGCAACTCGATCTGTTTTTCTAGCGCAGCTACCTCCCAAGAGGCTGCGGCAGAGTCGAGACTCGCCAATCGCGCCTCCAGCTTCGCAAGAGTGTACTTCTCAAGCCCCGCTCGACCCAGGCCGAAAGTTTCGTTTTCTCGAATGAGAGTGGCGAGTTCATCTTCCAAAACTTTCGAAGCTTGCTTACGTTCTTCCTCCAGCTGCTTTTCTTTTTTCGTGAGTTCCTGAATGGCTTTTTCCTGGAACTTCATAGCGTCTGTTTCGCCCTGCGCAGCTTGCGCGGATATTGCCCACGCCTGTGCCTTCTTCATGATCTCCATGCGCAGTTCGGCGGTGGGTGCTTTGAGTGCAGCCTGGCTTGCTGCGACCATTTTCTGCTGAATGGCATTCAGACCCAATTTTTCGGTTTCGTTGCTCAGCGCCTTAGCGTATTCTTCCGAAGATTTTACCAATTGAGCGTAGGTTTGCGAAGCCTTATCTTTGCCTACGTTCTTGATATCTTCCTTGGTCTTTTTGATCGCGTCAAAAAGAATGTTTGCCTCAGTGCTGCCTGCTTCTTGCCTATCCCAGCTCTTTTGCAGCAGGACCAACTTCGCCTGGAGGTCCAGCTTCTTGGCCAGCGCGGAATTCCCACGAGCATAGCTCAAAGCCGTTTGGTCCGCGGCGTTCTGTTCAGCCAACAACCCAGCCGTGGTAGCGGCAGATGCTTTCTTGCCATACTCGGTCATCAGCCTCCGCTCTTCCGCCTCAAAGCGGCCTTTGTTTTGCGGCGAAGCGCTAGCGATCTGGGCGCGCACACGATCGATCTTCGTCTCGAAGGACTCTTCCCCGGTCACCAGACCTCTCGCCGCTTTCCAAAAGCTACTCCAGTCGGTTGCTGCGCTCTTCAACGCTTTTCCAATCGTCCAGAGCGAGGCTGGTTGTTTGTCTAACTCAAGTGTCAGCAAACGCGCGAACTCTGTTGACGCCTCTGTTTCACGTCCGGCTTGCTGCAATATATGAATTCGTTGAAGCTCTGCAAGAGACAGAAAGTGCATCGATTTGTTTAATTCCTCCGCACCTTTCGCTGGGTCGGAGAACATACTGATCAACTTTGGTGTGATCTTATCAATGTCTTCTCCGGTGGCTCGCGCAAATTTTGCCGCTAATTGCGCAACGCTCCCTATCGCACCGGCGCCAATTCGCCCTGAAGATACCAGGGCTGTCACGATGTCCTCCGCGACGCCGACCGTAACTTGCCCGGTTCTCGCCATGCTTTCCGAAAGAGAAAGCATTCCGCTCCTCGTCAGCCCCGCGAAATTGTTCGTGGTGGCAAGCGCGGTGTTCATCTTGTTGATCGCGCCGTTCCCTAAGGAAAGCGCCGCCACCCAGACACCCGTCACAGCAGCAACCGCGCCAACCGCCAATGCAAGAGGGCTCATCAGCACGGCCAAAAGCCTGGAGTGCATCACGATGGACATGAGAGTCTGCGGCATCTGGGAAAAGTGCCCGGTCACGGCCTCGCGCCCCAACATCATAAGATGCCGTCGGGTCATCTGCGTATTCAAGCCCAAACCAGCCATGGAGAGACTTGCCGAGGCGGTGCCTTCGCCAGCCGCCAGCATCAGCCCCTTGGTTTTGCTAATCTCTGCGTTTAAGCTCCTCATGGTTTTGTCTAGAGCTTTGTCGGACGTGCCTCCAACAGCGCCACTTGCAATCGCTTTGTCAAGATTCGCAAAATCTGTTTGAAGCTGGCGCAGCTTCGTACCCAACGGATCGTATTTGTGGAGTATTTTTTGCACCTCTGCGGACGCCGCCTGCACCCCCTTCTCTTGCCGTCGCCATGCCTCTGCCACTTTTTGGGATTCGATGTGCGACTTCATCTGTGATGTGGTGAGCGCATTGACCTGCGTCTCAAGGTTTTTGCCCGAGGCGGTCAGCGCGTCCTGATTCTTCTTCGCCACAATCGCCGAAGAAGAATCAATTTCGATAGACAGAGAGGCAATCTCTGACATTTTATTGGCCCTTAGGCTGATGCTGCAAGTACATCATTTCTAGTGCGTCGAGCGCCTGCTGCTCGAACGGCTCCAGTGTAATCCGATTACGGCGCGCCCAAGACTCCATCTCTCCATGCGAGATAGGGTTACGACGTCCTGCCCCTTCATGCATGATAGACCCAAACCCGCTGCTGGCACGCCGAATGTTCATGCTGCGAAAATACTCCCACAAGTAACGCACAGCCTCCGGGCAGTCAACTGGCTGCAACTGCTCCGGAGTCCGTCCCGTTTGCCGCTCGATGCTTTCAAGGTGGTCGCGTAAAGTTGCGCCGTCATCTTGTTTCGCCGCAAGCAGCATCTCGTTCTCGGCATATTCTACCAGCCCGCCGATCAGGCTTTGATAAAAACGCGCTCATCCTCGATCTGCGCCACGACCTTAGAGCACCACGTCGGCCTTGCCGTAAAAATAGCGGACAGCGTGTCCTCACTAAGCTCCGCGAGAACACCGTTGCTCGTGAAGCCATAGATTTCCTTGATGCAGGCGGACGCGATCGCGCGTTCCCGCCTGGACATCAGATCCACCAGCTCCGCAGCGCCAGTCTCCGTGGAGGCCTCAAGCCCGCGCCCTCGTCGCGCGGACTTACGCACATTCGCCAGCTTCCACTTACGGTCAGCATCCTGGTACTCCTGCGAGTTGGCCCCGACCACCTTGAAGCCATCCGTGGGCTCGCCATTGTCGTCAAACAGTAACGGCACATCGATCAGGTCTTGCTTCGCATTTTCCAGCTCTTTGAGTTCCATCGTCTTCTCCTAATAGAGTCTTCCGGTGGTCGGTCCATGCGCTCATCGAAGGGAGAAGTAGGACCCGACGATCGCATGAACCGAGCCGGAAGACGGTTAAATTACATATCTCGGCCCCTTACTTGCCGGCTGGCCTCTCGTCCAAGCCCTTTTCGGCGAGCAGCGCCATTACATCGTCGAGATGTAGGCAATCGACAAGGCATGCGCCCTTGTTGGTCGGCTGTATCGGGGCAATACTGCCGTTGCAGTAGTCATTCCCGGCCACCGCGCTGTGCAACACGCCGACTGCGCTGATTACCGCGCTGCCAAACCCATCGAGGGACAATACGAGGTCACCGTTCTTCGCTTCACGTCCGTTTCTGTAATGCATTTGTTTCTCCTTCTGAGTTGCCCATCAATTATGGATTAAAGATGTAATTACGTTGCCGCAGAATCCTGCACCTGAATAATCGCCTGCGGCCAGGCCAGTGACGCCCCGCCCGCGCTGTTCAGTTCGGCGATGAACGGATACGTGCGGAGAATACTTTTCTCGCCGTCATCCGGAGCATCGCCGGTGATTTTGATGCGTCCAAGAGCAAAGGACATAAAATTACTGGTCGCCGTTTGATCCGCAGTCAGCACGAGCACGAGGCTGATATTCGTCTCGGCATCGTAGAACGCCTGGAATGTCGTGGCGTCGAAGAGCCCAGAGAAGGAGCCGCTAACCTTGATGCGCCCGGTGCTGACGTCCGGCGTGCTGTTCGATCCGACTACCGCGCCCACGCTCGCCGCGCCATTTGAAATCTCAATTTGCGCCCCGGTCATGTTTCCGGCCACAGTACCATTCACATAGATGAAGCCGTTAATCGCGGTCATGACCGCTGTCGTAGTCTCAGCGACGTGGGTGGCGATAGCTTTTGCGCCACTGGCAAGCGTGCGCGAGCGACCAATCACGTCGAAGCTGATCGTCGCGTTGCCCGTTGCCGGCAGGCCAACACTGATCGAAGCGACCTTGCAATCAGCGAACAACTCGCTCTTGGTGATGTCGGCGTACCATTCCTCAAAAGTGTAGTAATTGTTTAGGTGGCCGGTCAGCGGCGGAGTAACCACCTGACCGGTCGTAGTGAACGTCACGGTGTCACCGGCGGCGTCCGCTACGACCGCAGTGCCATCCAAAAACACGCCCGTCATGTTGCTGGCAGTCAATGCCGTGATCAAGAAATTCCGGTCATTGTTGGCCGTCGCGCCGCCGCCAGCGAACCCAGTCCAGCGCCCCACCATCCCGACCTTAAGCCCAGCGGTGAGAAAACCAGCAGAAGCATCCACAAATTGCGGTGAAGATGCGGCGGCGGTAACGTCTATCCCCGCAGCATACGGAGCAATGGTCACCGCGTCCGCTTCGAGAATCCCCTCGAAGGGCATCTGGTAGGTCTTGGCGGAAAGCAGGCCCTCCAGTTTCCCGTCAGCTTTTTTCAACCCATAAGATGCACCCGTGGATTGGTGGTGACTGACGATCTCATCGGACTCGAACATGTCGCGATCCGCTTTGAAGATCGAGCTCTTGCGCCGGAGAATTTGGCCCGACGTGACATTCGGCGTGCCGAGAGCGGTTTGTAACGCCATCACTGTAACTTTTTTGATACCTTGTGCGACAGGCATAGTAATGCTCCTTTAAAAAATGTTGCTGTAGTAATACACCCGCACGGGCACCGCCCAACGGTCACCATCCACAAAGCCAGCCATGATGTAGCTCGCTCTGTTTATCGTAACAACCACTCCGCTCGCCGTCAGGGACAGCGTGCGATAAAACCAATCTGCAATGAGCTTCGCTCGTAATTCCGCGACCCCTGGCCCCACGTTCAACGGATATTCCAATGTTATTTGGAAGATCCCCTGCGCTTGCTGCCCCTGCCCATACTCCGGATTCACCGGCTGGGCTCGCATGAGGCTCAAACGCTGGTACGGAACACCGGCTACCGGCGTGAACGCCGTGTTCTCGTACGCCGTGGCCAGTGCGGGACTCATCGCCGCAAGCCGCGTTTCGAGAGCTGCTCTGATGGCGGGCTCGCTCATTTGCTCAATCCCGCCACAGCCTCATCAACGGACTGTTGGAACTCGACTACGGCAAGCCCAACCATGCCATGCGGTGCTTGCGTAGAATGCCCGCGCTCCAACACCATGGCATACGGCAACGTATTGATCAGTACATGGCGGATTCCCGCCGCATTGCTTGGAATCGCCGCTGCAATCGCAGCTTGCGTCGCTTCCCCACTCGGGTCGATGTTATCAAGTCTGTTCATCGGTATTCCATCGCCAGCATAGTTCCCATACTGCCAATTTCCTCTGAATCTGCCGCCCACGTAACCCTTCGGTGGCGGACTTTGCCATAGCGACGCATCGCCAACCGGGGAACGCTTGTCAATGTTCACGGCCACGCCGATCACAATACGGCGCACTACCTCATCCGCGCGATCAGCGGACTTCTTGGCGAACTCAGCGAGTTGAAGGGAGAAGGTCATCAATAACTTCCGCCGCCACCGACCTTGATCCCAGCACGCCCATAAGACGTCGCAAAACCTTTCTGCCGAGGACGCTTCTTCGGAAAAATGCCGGCCTCAATATTCGCCATGCGGCGCGCTTCCGCGGCGTGAATCTTCGCCCACTTCATAGCAAACTTTTCTTGCGCTGTTTTTGGACCGGTTGACTTGCGAAGACGTCGCACCTCAGCCGCCGCCTTTCTCGCTGCATCACTCCATGCCATTATCCGACTCCTCGTAATTGAAGGTCATACAGCACCACAGTTCCGGCAGGGTTCACTTCTCCCCCGCGCACTATGGAATACGTCTTACCGTTGGCCAACGTCACGGTGTCGCTCGTCGCAGGCTCAACCATCGGCGATGCAGGCGACAGGTACAAACGCTGGTCTCCGGCTTGAACCAGCGTCTGATTCACGTCGGTCTGCTTATAGTCAAACACCGCGCCGCGTCCCGCATACGTCGCCGGAGCTGCCGGAGTGCTGACGCCCGTCGCCGGATCATACGTAGGCGCGCTCGTCGAAGGACGAGACAGCGTCACATCCTGCCCGAACTTTTGCAGAAGGCGTTCGGCGGTCGCTGCGCTTTTTGTGTAGTCGAAGGTCATTTTCCTGACCCACGAGTGAATTTCAAATACCGCCGAAACTTTCCGCCGCCACTCAATTCACGATAGCCTGTAAGTTGGCGCCCACGACGAAGGTTCTTCAGAACAGCAGCAACGTCTTTCCTCTTCGCGTTGACCATTTGTGATGCTAACGACTTATTCGACCCAGCAGAATGGAACAGCACCTCACGATGAACACCCGTAGACGCCTTATTGCGTCTCCGTGTCTCCGCTGCCGCCCTTCTCGCTGCCTCACTCCATGCCATGATTACGCCCTCACCAGTTTTGCGTTCATCGAAGATCCAGACAGGTACGGCGCAAGTAGGGCATCGAGCGCCCGGTAACGCGCAGACTCCGGCGAGTTAGGATCATACGTCACCGCCAGCGGTCCGACCGTTTCACTCAGCACGCCGCGTGCGAGATCAGGGGAGAGATCCGCCGTTGCCGCGCGCAGTGCGAACTCCGCGCAGACCCGCATCACTTCATCTGGGACGATCGTATCCGCAACCAGGAAGGGGTACGCCCCAAACCCGCCTGTCACAAACGGCTCCAAATAGACGAACGTGCGCGGCCAATCTAACACCTGCAGCGCGCTCTTGCGAAATCCCTTCCACCGTGCCCGATACATCTGCACCATGTAGTCCGTCGCGCGACGCAGCGCAGGCTCTTTGGCGTCAACATCGTCAAGCACGGCCCACGCTGCGTTGCCACGCTTGGAGTGATAGTCGTCGGCGTAGGCAACGGTGCAATACGCCTCCGCCCCGGTAACCACTGCGCCTGTCTCGACAATCAAGCTCATCATCGCTCCTTGATTTTCAGATACAAAGTGCGATCATCAATCAAAGTAAGCCCACCCGCTGTGACGGTGATGCGACAGGTGACGGGATATTTCGTCCCCTCGACCGGTGTCGCATCGGCCGCGACCTTGATCAGCGCCGTGATGACCCCAGCTGCATGGGCGCTGCTGACGCACTCCAGTACCGGATCAACGATGATACTGTGGGCGGAATACACCCCAGACACATCCGCGATCCACAACGTCCAATCGAAAGGAATGTCCAGCTTTGAGTTCGGGTCAAACAAGCCCCACGGCTTCGCCGGATTGCTAACGTCCCAGAATGCCCCGGTCGTCATGTCAACTCCACAGTGTAGTTCCGGTCCTCAACAGCGATGGTGTAGTTCCGATCTTCAGCTGCGATGGTGTAGTTCCGGTCCTCAACAGCGATGGTGTAGTTCCGGTCCTCAACAGCGATGGTGTACAAGCGATAGTCGGACGCGTTCGCAGGCCCCGTGGCCACAACAGTGCCCCTCGCCGTCACGCTTGCCGCACCACTCGCCGCCTTGGCGCCTGCAGTCGTAGCTGCGCCCACTGTGGTCGCGCCAGCCGTAGCCAATGCCTGTTTGCCGCCTAGTGCGTCGAGTACGCCTGCGCCAGATGACCCACCCGAGCCGCTATGCGCCTCTGCTGTCGTACCGGTAGCGCTGATACTGCCGCTTGTGAAGATGTATGCGGCCCCACTGCCCGCCTTCACGCCGAGAGCGGCGATCGTGCCGCCTGCCGAGGAGGATGCCGCGCTCGACGTGCCTTTCTGCGTGATCGCCGACAGCGCGCCACTGCTAGAAACAGAGGCCGATCCAGACGCATTCTTGTGCGAGGTGGCAATGATGCTGCCGGTGCAAGCGATGACAGCAGCAACCAGCGCAGCCTTGAGCACAGTTGTGGCAACGGAGCCGCGCCCAGTTACAGCAGATGCGCCGCTATGAGCTTCCGCAGCCGACCGGAACCCCGGCCACAGGGTATTAACCAGTGGCTTGAATGGCTGCCGACGACCGAGGCGAGACATGTCAGTGCGTGCCTATGTTTGTGGCGAGAGTGCGTTGGGCTACTGGACCACCACCGCCAGCAGGTTCTTGTCTTTGCACCGCGCCGATGTCTAGATAACCGAGACTCCCACCGAGAAACTGCCCAGGGAATCCGGTAGCCTTCGCGGGACTGGTCGCTCCGATGCCGAAGTCGCCACCCGCCGCATTGGTGAACAGCGGGTCGGTCGTGAACTCACTTGATGCGACTTGCGAGTCCACTATCAAGTTGGAAAGATTCGCGCCGCCTCCGCCGCCTGAGTGATAGAACACGTTCCAGCCGTGAAAGCCCAACAGTTCTGCGGCTGCGGCAACATGTTCGATATTGCACTCACCGGCAGCATTACCATTCTCTGAGAAGATGTTGTTGATATTAACTACCACTGCGTCAGCATCGGTCACTTCTAGCCCGCTGTCCCCGCTCCCATAAACCGTGTTCCCGTCCAACCAGATCGTATTGCTCCCGGTCGTAAAGGCGCCACTGAAAAGCATCCCTCTCCCCGCGTTCGTGTCAAAGATGTTTTTGGATAGCACCACGAATGTTCCATTCTGCCCCCCGGTGAATCCAAAACCATCAGAGGCATTGTCATGGATGTGGTTTCCATGCAAATAACAGCCTAACTGGTTGTTGAATAAAACGGCGGCAGACGAACCAGAACCCGTGAATTCGCTCGCGAGCACTCTATTGTACCCACCAAGTGCAGCACCCGATTGGCCCGCGTCGGAGCTTTTCATGTTGTACAGCCAGTTATAAAGTCCTGACGAGACGATCGCCGAACCTGAAGCACCAGTTTGCGCCGTCTCAAAATTCTCATACCACCAATTATTCTGAGAATTATTAATGAGCGAGCTGGTATTATTCTGCGTCACCACCGGGCGTACCCCGGTCTTTCCTTTTACTTTGATAGGTCCTGCTGCCTGACTTCCTGCTGCGCGCCCCGTCAGCCAACTACCGCTAGACACAGCAGCCGGAGAGTTATTCAGAACCACTACATCGCCAGCCACCAGAGTCGCCTCGATGCTCGCCGGAGTCCAAACAAAGCGCCCCCCGATGGCCCAGTTCGATCCCGTCACCCCTGTTGGAGCCACGCTCACCGTTACCTGATCTAGCGCGTCATCCTTCGCCGTGATCCAGAATATCTTCTGGTTGGCATTGGTTGCTTGGGCTAAATAAATCGAAGATTGTGTTGCCCCTGATGTAACCACCCCGGAGAGGTCTGTTCCCGCTGTAAGCTGGATGACCGAGCCACTAACAGTGGCATCCCCCGTCCCGCTCAAATTTGCGGTGTTCTGGTCTGTGCTGCCACTGTTCGTCGCTGCCCCGCCCGTATCTACGTAGATGGTTCCCATCAGAGTGTCCCCTTCACCAATTTAACCAACGGGTCACTCGCCTTCACAAACTCTTTCGCCTTGCGAAGCGCGGCCTCGCCTAGCTTCCCGTCAACCAGATCAACAGATTCCTGCGGCGTCAAATCAACCACGTATTCTTCGTACTCGATCTTCGTGATCTTCGCGCCCGCATGAAGAATGTTGCCGCCCGCGTCTATTGAATCCTCTTTAAGTTCAATCGTGCGGCGAGAGACTTCCTCGCGATGACGCAGGAAGTTTGTGTTGCGCTGCGTCTCAACTACCGTATGCGTTGGCGGAAACGAAGCTACGGCTGCGTTGTAGGCGTCCCACCATACCTGAGATTCAGCCGGCGAGAGGTCCACCAGCCCAATGCGCTTGAACGGGAAAGCTGCTTTGACCGCCAACTCTGCCGGGTATAGCGCGTCCGGGTAATACTGCTCGAATACCGTATCGTCAGGAAACCAGACGTTGCGCGGCGTCGTACCGAGTACGCGAATGCCGCTTGAACCCGCCGCAAAGATGCGCGTCGGTCTATCCAGTTTCGGCCAATAGCAGTTGACGAACAGCGTGTCAGTGACGACTCCAGCCGAACCGGGGGCTGAGAATCCCTGTAGGCGGATGCCTATGGCGAGCTTCATACGCCGGTCAGCTTGACGTTAAGGGTGGTCATCCGAGCGCCTAAATATCCAACACCACGTAGCAGTACGCATTCACCGCAGCAGCAGCCGTCACGCGGATACGGCAGATGTTGCCGATGACCAGCACGGGTTCCCGCCCGAGCGGGAACTGCTTTACATATTGGTTCGTCGGCGCGACGAACTGCACGTCAAACAGCCGGGACGCTGTAACTGCCCCTTCTGCGGAGGCTGTGTAGCCAGTGCCGGAAGTTGCGAGAGTAAGTCCGGCGACCGATGCTACCGCCTGGTCCAAGCCGGACATCTTCACGATGTCTGCATCGGCGGCGGCGGTGACCGTGGCGTTGACCGTTCCGGTTTCAAGCAGCTCGCACTTGATTGGCGCTGCGGCAGCGAAGCCATCAAACGAGATCCCCCACTCAACGATGCGGGCGATGTTGAACGGCTTCAGTTGCAGTAGCGTCTTGATCGCGGTGCCGGTAGTGACCGGAACAGGTGCGGCCGCAGCCGGGAATGCTCCATTGGTAATCAGGTAGAGGCTCATTGGCTTAATCCTTTAGACCGCGACACGGTCACCATTCAGATCGAGGTCGGCATCGGTGAGCGTATAGGTGCCTTGCCCGCCGAAGGTCTCCTGCGTCACCGGATCGATGCCATACAGCGTGCCTGCGGTCGATGCGCTATAAAATCCCACGGCGTCCACCACCGCGGCGGCAGGAACATCAAACACCGCCCCGTTTGTCGAATCGTCTGCGGACCCAACTGCCGCGGCGTTGTACGCAACCGCCTTCCGTGCATAAGCAGGCGAGCCGCCACTGATCTCGACATACTTGGTGACGGTACAGCCGACGACATCCGAAGTGAAGTTGATCGCCGCACCGCCCGAAGTTTCGGAGAGCTGAAAGTCGTTGCCCGATACCCCTACCACGTAATAGGGCACATCGTTGAACAGCCCTGCACCCTCCGAAGCGAGCAACGAAAGCATCACCAGGTTGCCATTCGACAAGCCATGGCCAGCCTTAGTCAGCAGATCAGTTGCAGCCGCGCCAGTCACGGCAGTGATCGCCGTTGCGGTAAGCAAGCCGCAATGCGTGGCAAGCGCAGTCAGCGCATTGAGCATGGCGTTCTTGCCTGCGATGGAATAAGGCATGTTCAATGCTCCTGTAGATTACTTGCCGACCTTGGCGGACTTGCCCTTGGTCTGATCCGCGGACTTGCCGATCGCCTCAACAGGCACTGGAGACTTCTGCTCCGCACCAGATTCAACGGCAACATCCTCCACTGATTGCGGCTCCTTGGTGTAGCCGCCCACCTGCATCAGCTCGCGGCAATCGACCGGCTCTCCCTCGTACACTTGCCCTTTGGGTCCGTATACTTTCATTGCGCTTCTCCTTTGGTTAGATGAAATTACTTGTCGCCGAGGTTGATCCAAGTCAGCGTGATCGTGCCGGTGAAGGTCGCCGTGCCTGCACCGTGGGCCGCGTTGTCATCGACCACAAAGTTCAGGAACGCGCTCTTGGCGGTGGCCGTGCCGTCCAGCCAACGCGCACCGGACTCCGTCAGCACCGCGGCAACCGAAACTGCATCGCAGTTCGCGACTTCTCCCACGGCCTGAGACAGCGCAACCGAGGGCATAATGTCCGCCTCAGTCGAGACGAGCGTAGCGCCCGTCGTCGCCGTCACGGTGCCAATGGCTACGTCACCATCGAAAGTGTCGATGAGTGAGGCATAACCGGTGAGCGCGCCATCAACTACCGCGCCGAGGGTCATAAGCAATCCGGTAGGGAAGTCGTAGACCTTGACACCGCCATATTGCGCAATGCCGGCGTCATCCGCCATACTGATCGGCAGCGCGGTGCAGGTGAGCACGGTCTGGTGGGTCACGCCACCTGGGTCACCACGCTCGACCTTGGTGATATACGGCATCGCGGCCGTCGGGACAGTGCCCAGCCCTTGGGTCGTGGTGTCAATATCAACTTCCTCGATACGGCGAATGTTGGCGTTCACCGCGGTGGCCACAGTCGCCGTGCGTGCGCCCAGAATTAACCCGAAAGCCTCTGCGACCGCCAGTGCAAGTTTGCTGAAGTTCATGTTTGCTCCTTCCTATCTAAAACAACCCGACCAGTGTGTCGGGTTGTTTGGCTTCACCCAAAATGTCGCGGCTATCTTCCTAGCACTTCGCGACCCAAGCCGAGTAGTTGATGCCGGTGGCGATGGTCCCGACCACGACCGTGCGGATGCGCAGGTAACGATACAGCGTGCCGTTGCGCTCATTGCGGAAAGGCACCACGTAACGTCCAGCCACGTCGTCAGTGCCGATCCCGATCACGCCCGCCGCGCCACGCGTGGAGGCCTTGTCGCCGATGGTGATTGAGGCCAAGGGCGTAATTGCCGAAGCAGTACCGAAGCCCGCGACCGTAGATCCCTGCACGATGATCTCATAGCTCTCGTCGTTGGAATCAATCTCCACGGCGGTCGCGTCGATCACTAGATTGGCGCACAGCAAACCAGCTCCGACATCCAGCTCCAAAGAGCCGTTAGCAGTAGCCGCAACCAGCGCCGCCGCCTTCAGCAACAGGCTGGCGTCGTAGGTGTATTGCGAATAGAGGTTCAGCGTCGCCGCCAACCCCGAAAGCCGCGTGTAGCGATTCAGAAAATCGGCGGCACCGGCAAGCAGCGAGGCGACCGCCACATAGAGAAGACTTTGAATGCGTTTCATGTGAGTATCCTTTTCAGTGAGTAATTGAGGTTACGCGACGAACGCGGCGTTGGAGATCGACCAGATGCGAGTGGCGGCGCGGCCATTGAAGACACCGAAGCCGTTGTACCACTCGACCCGCGTGCGGTAGACCGGCGCAGTTTGCAGCTCGCCGAGGTCCCGCACGTCCACACCGCCGTTCTGCAGGCCTTGGATCGCTCCGTCGCCGAGCGAGAGCACGTAAATGCTTGAGGCGGTGGCGGTCGCGTTGGCGTGGTTGCTTACCTCGTTGAAGCCGAGGATCGCGGCCTGTGCCTCATCGAGGTCCACGGTGAGGATCGGCAAATCGTTGTAGATCGCCTGCCGCCGTCCGAACGCGTCGGGCGCATACATGATGAAGCCGCCGACAGTGGTAGTGCGTGCGGCCTGCGTCAACCGGCGCCGCATCGCCTTGCTCATCAACAAATGAGTCGGATTCAGCGTCTGGTCGATTGCCTGGTCCAGGATCGAGATCGAAAGCGCGTCACCACCATCGGTGGTGCCCGCAGCGATTTTCTGCGCGCCGGTGATGCGGACTTGCAGGCCGTCGAACTCACGCGGGTCGCTCTGGTTGTCGCCCTTGATGAACTTCTTCGTCCACGCCAGGGACAGCGCCCGCACTTTCATCGCCTCATGCGTCGAGCGCTGCGCGGCACCCATAGTGTCGACGATGAACTTGTCCACATCGAGATCGCCGCCCGCGATGACCAGCGCCTCGGTCAACGGGTTCAGCACGCCAGTGGAAGGGGTGTAGGCCTCGTTTACGCCACGGAAGCCGACGCCGGGCAACGAGTCCTCGCGATTGTACTTCATCGCGTTGCCAGGGATGGTGTCGAACGGCAGATTCATCAGGATGTCGGACGAACCGGCATACAGCTCGATGATCGCCTGACGAACCACATCGCCGGTTTCCAACTTGGCGGCTTCGACAAGGGTCAACCCGCCGAGCACGAGGCCTGAGTTGGATAGGTAAGTACTGAAGAGCGCAGCGAGTGCGCTGAAGAGGTGTTTGATGCGGATCATGACGGTGTCCTTTACAAAACGTTGAATGGGAAACTTGTTCACTGCCGCCCATCCCGGACGTTTTGTCAGAACCCCGCGTCCCGCGAGAGACCAACTTGTAAAACAGGGGAGGAGGGCATCTCGCCCTCCTGCGACCCAAAACTATAACTAAAATAATTTTAATTCATTCTTTTGAGAAAGTAAACAGTTTTATCCCCCCTTCGCTGCCCGCGCCGCGGTGAGGCGCGCAGTGGGGGAGAGGTTGGACAAGTCCACGGCGCCTGGCTTCCGACCACCTCCACTCGCACCGCCGCCAGAGGCGCTCGCAGGGAACCAATGAGGAGCGGTCTCCTTCATCCCCTCCAGCCACTCCGCCGGAGAAAACGGGGTTTTGCCATCTTTGCCGAGCACTGGAGTTTCACCATCGTCATCGGACAACTGCACCGCCTCCCCCTCATCATTCAAAGAGAAAATCGCCCGCGCCCGGAGCAGGGCGTCTTCGATCGCGGACGGGTGCAAGCCTGCCTTGGCCGCTGCCGCACGCACGTGGTTGTCGAGGACGCGCTCCATGAATGTAGAGGCCACCTCCAGCGCGCCGGACTCCCGTTCCGCCGCCTCATCCACCAGCTTCTGTTGTGCGTCGGTCAGCTTCTTCATCCTGCGCGAGATTACCTCATCGAGCTTGCCCGCGGCGATCAGGGTGGCTTCTTCGTCATTGCCGAGCTTCGCCATCATCTCGTGGACCTTCACAGGGTCGATTCCCTCAAACGGCTTCAGGGCTTCGGCGATGCGTTGATCGGCGAGACGCTTCGCGGCTTCCGCCTCAGTGCGAGTGGCCTTGACGGTGTTCTTCAAGCCGGTAACGTCTTCCACCTCGACCTTCGACAGATTGAGCTTGAACTTCTTCGTCGCGGCGTCCTGCTCATACCACCCGCGCTGGAACTCCGGCAGCGCGTCCACACTGTCCACTTCAGGCGCGATGGCGCCGAGGGAAAGGCCGGTGCGCTTAACCCAATCAATGACTGCAAATCTTATGCGCTGCCAAATCGAAGGCGGGGACAGCGGCATCGAATAACACCGCTGCTTAAGCACAGACTCGCCCGTATCAGTACCGTTTACCGATTCAACTTTCATCTTTTCAAACTTCATTTGCTTCTCCTATTTTCACAACTCAGCCATCCCGGCTGTTGGGTGCTCACGCGTCCTGCGTGGGCGGTGTTACTTAGCTCTCAACTTCTTCATAATTTCACGAACGCTACCGCGCCGCTTAAACGCGACCACCTCAATCTGTTTGCGTCGGGCGCCCGCAATGGAGTCCGTAAACACCATCCCTCCATGCCCCTTCTTTGACGCCGCACTCTTCAATTTCCGATCTAGCGCCATCCAAGCGGAAGAAGCGTTTCCCTTCTTGCTCGCACGCTGCATCGCATCGTTAAGTTTCTGGTTGGCATCCCCAGCGCTCTTTGCTAATCCAAGGCGCGCACTTGCGTCATAGATATTGCGCGCGATCAATGGCCGTTTAATCTTCACAAAATAGCGGGAGAGCCTTTCTTTCCCGGGTGAAGAGACGTATTGCGCTGCGTTTCGTCGGCTGCCAAATCTGATTCCCGACCCGGTGGGATTATTCGTCGGCCCTGCGCGCCAGAAAACACCTTTGAAGACTGGAGGTTGATCCCCAGCTTGAAGCGCACGGCGCCGCCGCATTTCCGCCGCCGCCTTCCTTGCTGCATCAGACCATGCCATCGCGTTCTCCTAAAAGCCGCCGCGCCCGCAGGTGATCAAACTTATTCATCGACAACTTGCGCAGTGCGGAAGCGAGAGCCACCGCGTGGCCTCTGTTGGCCGCGTAGTCATCGGCCTCCATCTCCTGCTCGCGCCGCCGCCCCTTGCTCGTAAAATGGAAGAAACAAGCCCGCGCGTAGTTCTCCCACACGTGGCGATGGTGCTTGTGGCCTTGCTCATGCGCCAGAATCGCGTCGTACTCTGCCTTAGACAGTATTTGCTTCAAATACTCAGGCATCACGATACGAAAGCCAGTAAATGCCGGGCCGCGTGGAGCGACAAAGAACATGATGGCGAGATTGCTGAGGCACCAGAGGAGCCAGAAAGTGAAAATGCCAAAGCCAATACTATCCATACTTCGCCTCAAGTTGCGTCAATGATAACGGATTGTGACTGAAATTGCCCAGCAGCTGCTCCAGCGTGAGCTTCTTCTTGCGCCATAACTCCGCGCGCCCCTTGCCGAGAGATTCGTCCTGCCACGCTTCGCCCTTACGCTTAAGAAACGCCTCGAAGTCCATGTTACCGGGAACTGGGCCACCGCCCGCCGCTCGTTGACCAACCGGGAACTTGAATCCAGGGATCGCCTTCGGTACCGGAGATGCCACGCAACGGCACCCCCAGTGAATGACGCCTGGCCCGCCGTTCCACGGTAAGTCGTGATCAATGGGCTGTGGCGGATCGTCGAGGGTGTATCGTTTCAAGTCACGCGGGCCGCAAATCAAACACGTATGCACGTCAAGCGTCGCAAGCCATTCGACCGCCTCAATGTCGGCATCGTTCTTGCGCCAAGTCTCCATCCTCGACCCATTCGCCAATGCTTGAAGGCTGGTATGCACGAGGGAGCGCGCGTTGCTCCGGGCAATGTCCATCACGCCCGTGATACCCTTTTTCGCGCTGCCCACGATCCGCGTCACAATCTGCTCGCCCGATTCACCTTGCGCTGCGCCTTGGCGCACGGTGGCTGCAAACCGAAATGCGGTGTCCGCCGCCTGTTTGCCCCACCACGTAGTAGACGGTGCGCCCTGAATCAGCGCGTTGCCCGCCAACCGTGACAGGAATGTTTCTGTCGGCAGCGCTGCGCTGATGTCGATGATGACGGTGTTGAGAGTAGAGGCGGCGTGCGTCGCGGCAGTGGACGCGGCAGTCTGACCATGAGCTCCGACCGACGCCGCGATCTTGGCATAGTAGTCGTCGATAATCGCCGTGGTCTGCGCGAGGAACTGAGTTAGCCGCGCCTTGTTCCATGCGGTCAGGTCTTCGGTAATGATGCGCCCCGCCAACTCACGCTGAAGTTCATTGAGCAGACGTAGAACTTTGGCCGCGGTATCAGCCTCCATGCGAAGGAGGTCGATTTGGTGCGTCAGGACGGCGTCGGCGAGGGGGGTGGGCATTTCAGAATCCGCGAATCAGCGTTGGCCCGGTCACCAACTCCGAGAACTTCACATACCGAGGTGCTCCCGGCCATCCGAGTTCTTGCTCAATATACTTAGGCAACACCAAGCAGTCCCCGCGCGCTGGATCAAACCCATGCTTCTTCATCAGAGCCATACACGGTTCCTCGGGAATTGGCCCAAGCGCTTCGATCGTCTTCAACACCTTGTCGATTGTCAGCGTATTGTAAGGCATCCTCGCCGCTGCGGTCATGCAACTTCCAGCTGTTTCGCAGTTATCGAAGGCAACGGTCCCAATTCTCATATCACGTTCCTTGCTCCAACTTACGTTGCGCAATAGCGAACAGCAAGTGCGCCGTCGCCCCCGGTTCAGGCGCTGCTCCCATCAACCCACACGCCATGCGCGTGCTACCGCAGTCCACCACCCACGCCACGTTGTGGGCGTCACCATACTCGCCGCGTTCAATCCCGTCGGCCAATGCTCGCAGCGCACGCGGCACGTCGGTCAGGTCGCGGTCGGGAAGTTGAAGAACGGTGACGGTCATTTCAACCCCTCCGTATGCCGATGCACATACTCAGCTTGCAGCCACGCAAGCGCCCCGAGCATCTCGTATACATTGTCGTGAGAATCAGCCCAACTCGCCATCCGAGTACCATCGAGCATGAATCCCGTGGCGATCATTGACTGTAGCTGCCCCGCCTCCGCACGCTTCAGCAAATCGCGTAGCACCTCGACGAGCGGCCCATTCGGCTCGCCTGAGTACGCCTTTACGCCCGGGAGCGATTTGATATTGCTCACACCTCCACTCCTTGTCCAGTATTATACGCCGCCTGTTGCGCTAGAAGATCCGCTTGCTTCGCGGCGATCCGCGCCTGTTCGTCTTCTAGCGTTGTATCCTGGGCGATGATCTCACCCTGTTGGAGATTCTCAAACAATGTCTGATCGGAGATCGCCCCTTGCTGCCACGCTGACACGAGCGACGACAGCGTCGCGCCGTCCATCCGCATCGGGTAGAAGTCCCGGTTCAACTCGAACTTCACGCCGTCCGCCGCCTGCCCGGCAAACGCTGTGAACCACCTCAGGGTAATCGTCAACCCGAGGCTGATCGCCTGCGCCACGCTGGACAGCATCGACTCCTCGCCCTTGCGCCGGATTGAGCCGGAGTCCGCCGCCTCGGGAGCTTTCTTTTGCGGCTCCAACATCCGCGCACCGAGCACCGCCATCTGCTGCTCCTTTGCAGCGAGATTCTTCAGCAACGGTTCGAAGTCGTGGTTGACCTCGACATAGCTAGCAGACGCGTCAGGATTGCTGCTGACGATGGCCGACTCGCTGCCGATATAAACCTCTTTGGCATTACCCGCGTCGTCCATTTCCTTTTTGAAGCCAGCCAAAAACAGAGTCGGCAAGCCGGTGAAGTGGCACCCATGCTCGTAGTCCGCGCTGACGCGGTAATGCGCGAGATTCAGGTCCACGAGGTCGATCAACGGCGGCTCATCCACGTCCGACGTCACATCATCCGACCCTAGGAATTGGAACGGAATAAACGTCATTGGTTGGCCATTCATGCGCGGGAAAATATCTTCACCAATCTGCTCGAACGCAAGCGTTTTGACGTTCGCCTGCCCGCCCTTCATCTTGAATAGTCGCTGACGATAGACTGGTTTGCTGGGGGTATTGTCGCCGACCTTGGCCGCTCGCTGGCGCAGGTCGAGCACCCGCCAGCGGTCCTCCTCGACGGACTCATACTCGTCCTTCGCCACCAGTTCAATTTCCTTCAGCGTCACTTGCATCAGCACGGTCCGGTTGTTGATGCGCCCGGTCTTCCAGTTCAATACGTCCTCCGCCCGGTATACCTGGAGCGTCGGACGGATGTTCTGCGCCTGAGCGTCAGCCAGCGTCGCGGTGGGGCCGGTGATCGGCGGGCAGTCGACAAGAATTCCAAGTCGCCCGACCGTGAGCGCCTGCTCACACACGTCTTGCGCGAAGACCTGCAACGGTGTGCCGGCCATATCAACATCTTTCAACAGCTCAATGACAGACGCCGGTGCCTCGATGATCGGCGGCTGGCGAAGCATCATTCCGACCAGACCCGAGATCGTGCGCCACGTGGCATTGTAGAAAGTAGCGCGCTTGACATAGCTCTCATAATCTTTTGGGGCTTGGCCGTTGAGCTTGGGCAAATATGTAGTGGTCGCGGCATGTACTGCGTCCTGACCGTCGGCCACGTCGCGGCAACGCTTCCACTTGGGAAGCATGCGGTCATAGTCTTTGTGCTGCGTGCTTACGGGCATGATTATTACTCCTTACAAGTAGGAACGCGACGGTAGCACCCCGCTGCCTGCGTCAATTCATTATCGCTGACCATTGCTTGCGTGGCTTCATTCCAGTGCTCTTTGCCCCGGCTGTTGACGCCGAACCGCCTGCTGTCGTCCGGCACCTGCGCGGTGACAGGCTTAGTCTTTTTGCGCGGGGTGCTTACGGTCATGATTGATCGCCTTATTCCTCTTCATAAAACAGCGCACCAAGAGGGCCAGGATAACGATCAGAGATGCCGCCACTGCGAATAAAATCCAAAGCACCCACTCGTTCACAACCGTTCCCTGCGCGTTCCGCGCGGCGTTAGCAATAACAATTAATGAACCGCCAACCATACGCAGCCCCCTTGTACAAAATTCAAAGCTCACCCGAGCACGTGATATCCACGGCCCTGCATGCACCGATAGACGATGGCGTACTCATTCTGCGCGCCACTGCCTGCGCCGGTCGCCGCGCCAACCACCGCGAAGCCACGACCCACCTCTGCCGGATCGTCATAACCAGATGCCCGAGCCGCTAAGTACCCGAGGCCGTAGCCAATCAACGTTCCTGCGACGAGTCCGGTACCAGGACCCGCTCCTTGCTGCGCATACTGCTGACATTCGCGAAGATCCTGATCGTACTTGATCGGATCCACGTCCTTCATGTCTACGATCGGTCCCTGCGCGGCACAGCCGCAAAGCAAAACCACAAACATAATCACAATGGTTTTCATGCGCAGCTCCTTTCCATTATACCCCTCTCACCACAATGCGTTGCACGCGGTCGTGGACAATTGGGTGCTCATAAGCAATCGGATATGTCGTGGCGTCATTCTGGTGATCAAACCCGCCCTTCTTGTCTGGCTCACCGTCGTCATCATACGTCTGTCCTTCCAAGCATTTTGCCGCGGTCGGGCACGCCTTCGCATTGACCCACAAGCGCCCTTGCTCGAACTGTTTGTTCACAGCGTTGATCCTGTCTTTCACGCTCGGATTCGACGCATTCGCACGCACTGTGAATCGCGCCTGCTCAAGCAAGGCAATGTCCGATTTGCTCGCATCCACCGTCTCCCGGCCCTTCGCGCTCGCATCCGGGTACACGAGGATCCGATGGCCCTTGTCCTGCCACCGCTCTTTTATGACTTTGATCATGTCCGGAGTGTCAAAGACGTCCTTCAACTCTGCGACAGCGTGCCAGCCATTTGGCCGCTGCACATAAATCGTCGCGGCCATCTTTGTCACGTTGAAGTCCATGCCAATGAATAGTGGCTCGCCGACCATCTTCCCATCCACCTTAGTTGGCGGCTTGATTGTCTCCGCGCTGTTGCACCGCACGCGGTCGTAGTTGCGATACACCGTGCCGCTGGTGAGGTTCACAAACTGCCCGTTGATGTACGCCTCCACCAGCTCCTTCGTATACGCCTCAAACAACGACGGGATGTAGTCCTCCGGCAAATTCATTTCATTTTCATACGTGCTCGCCTGCACCAGCCCGTAATTCTTGGCCAAGTCCGGGCGCTCTTGCAGGTCAGCAACAAAGAGCTTGTGCGTCTGTCGAAAGCCCTCCGGTGTCGTGGTCACATCGATGCCGTTGCGCAGGCCATCACCTGAGGCGCGCATCCGTGCGAGGATCTTACGCCACGCAAGTGATGCCTTGATCGTCGGCAGTGTGTCGAGTTCATCGACCAGCGCGTGGCCGATCTTGAACCCGATGATGGTGTTTGGATTTTCCATGCTGCGGCAGATGGTGGTGCCGCGATACTGTTTGCCGGAGTAAAAATGGCACTCTTTGTTCCCTTCCTTGGTCTCGACGCGCATACCCATTTCAAACGCGACCTCATCGATCGTGGGGTAGAAGATGTCGCGGATCATCGCATAGGTCGGAGCAAAGTAGCCGGAGTTCACGCGCGGATGCTCATAGTGGTGGATGCAAGTGGCCATGCCGCCAACCCAGGTCTTGCCCGAGCCGTAGCCGCCGACGAACGCGCGGTTTTTGTTGGGCAGCGCGAGGAACTGGCACTGAGGGAAGTTGGCGGAGGGCATTCAAGTTAGTAGAATCTCTTTGCAGCAAGCCGACGAACAGTCTTACTTCCAGCTGCGCGAATTGCTGAGGCTTGCTTTGGTCCGATCTTTGTCACGGACTTGATCTGAGCGTTTCGTTTACTCAACCAAGCGCTGTTGATTGCCTTTCTTAGACCCACCTCTCCTCCTCGCCTTCACCGCCGCCGCTCTTGCTGCATCAGACCAGGCCATGACTATTTACTCCTTCGTGCGTCTTTGAACTCGATGGTAATTGCAACCGGGGCTGGCGCCGCGTCGTCCTCGCCGATTTCCTTCTCACTTGGGAACAACCTAAAGTGCTTCATCGCCTGGTCGCGGGCTGCTTGCTTATTGGCGTATTTGACCTTGGCGGTGGACACGATGGCACGATTGGTGCCGCGGCCGCTGATGATTTGGTCGACGTCCGCACCAACGAGCTCAAGCCGTGTGTCATCGTCTATCTCGTGGATCTTTTTGAATGAGCCGTCGGCGTTGTAAAGTTTACCAGGATCGAAGCGCACGGCGCGCGCTAATGACATCATGACCTCTTCAGCTGTGAGGGCAATCCGAGCGCTGATTTGGTCACGTCGTTGTTGGATAGCGGCCTTTACGTACTGATCTTTTAAAAGCAAATGACCTTGCACACCAGCGCTATTAGGTGGGTACCCGCACTCAATCGCGGCGCGCGTCGCGTTTTGGTTGTAGATGAAGAACATATTGACAAAATCTTTTTTCCGTTGCTCAGCCCCAGCTTTGGTTGTCCCAACCTTTGGCGCCTTTGGCTTTGGCTTTGACAGCTTAGGGACTTTTTTCTTTGGACGTGTCATTCACCGATGCCTTCGTAATTAGCTGGCGGCGGACTCACAGCGCCGCGGTACGACGTATCTTACATTCGACCCCCGTGTAAAAGATACCATTAATTGAAGCGCGGCGGCCGGTGTATGGAGGAAATGCTGTTATAAACGGCGCAGAACGTGGCCTACGCACGCTCTCGGGCCAGTTTTAGTTTTCAATAACAGAATGCGAAACAGAATTTTTGACTTTCTGTTTTTGAGGATTTTTTGTGAGAAGTCAATCAGTTATAGTCCTTTTATAACAGTTTAACAATATATTATTAATTAAATTAAGAAGAAATTATAGGTATATATAAGATATCTTATTAAAGTAGTGACTTTTAGTATATAAGAAGTTGGGCTCACGTTCTGAGCTATTGCATTATATGTTAACTATATTAAGTTCATTGATTTTAAAAGAAAATCTCAATCCGTCTATAACAGGTTGCATTTTCACAACGCGTGAATCTCGCAAAAATTCAAAAGGTTTACATTCATACATCACAACTATATTATTTCACGTCACGTAAAATTTTATGAGGAGCGGTGAATGAAGGCCGTAATGATGTACTTGCCAGATGAAGTGCTCAATCGCATTGATGCCATCGTTGCTGAAAGAAAGACGGCAAAAATTGAAAGCACTAAGCTGTTGTTGACGCCAGAGCAGATGCGCGAAGCCAAAACAATTTTAGCTTACGACGGCGTCGAGAAGGCTAAAATATATACGGACTCGGTCCTACGGCCAAATCAAGCAGCGGTGTCGACGCGCACCGGAGTCATTACAGAGTTCCTTGAGTTCGCATTAGGGCTCTCTGAGGGGAAATTCGCTAAACTACCTGAGCTTACAGTCAGCCCGCCAGCGGGGCCAAAGCCTGGGGGGCCTCCACTTTCTACTGAACCACCGCCCACTAAGAAACCCCGGTCACGCTAAGCCTCAGCAGCTAGCATGACCTCGAAAGCATCGCCGCGGGCCCTAGCGCTCGCGAAGTTGACTGAGTCCGGGCTCGACGCCAAGGCCGCGCGGCAGTTCGGCTTTGAGTTCGCCACGGCCGCGCAGACCGCTGCGCTGGCACCGGGGTTCCTCCCGCTGGCTTCCCTGAAGCTTAACTACTTCACCCCGTCCGGTGCACCGATGAACTTCTACCGGGTGCGTTATTTGGAGGCGGTGAACGGGTTCGACGCGCTGACAACGGCGAAACCACCGCGCTACGCGCAGCCGCCGAATACGGCGCCAGAGGTCTACTGGCCGCGGAGTGATGCCTGGAAGAAGCTCGCCTTTGACCCGTCGCAGCCGGTCCACCTGACCGAGGGCGAGCTCAAGGCCTGCTGCGCGACACTGCGTGGGTTCCCCACGATCGCCGTTGGCGGCGTCTGGTCGTGGCGCAGTGCAAAGCGCGGCGAGGCCGTCGTGGCCTCTCTGACCCCGGCGGGCTTTGTCTGGAAGGCGCGCCAGGTCTATGTCGTCTTCGACTCAGACCTTCACGAGAAGCCTGACGTCGCCCAGGCACGCCTGGCCCTGTGCAATACGCTGACCTCACTCGGCGCCCGCCCCAGTCTTGTGACACTCCCAGCGCTTGCGGAAGGCAAGAAGACCGGGCTCGACGACTTCCTGGTGGCCCGTGGAGATGACGCTTATTTAGAGTTAGTCGTCAACGCCGAGTCGTTTGCCAGTGCCCGTGAGCTCTGGCAGCTGAACCGCGAAGTCGTCTACGTCAAGGACCCCGGGCTCATCGTCGTGCTGGAGGACGGGCGGCGCATGTCGGCCCAGGCGTTCGTCTCGCACGCCTTCGCCAACCGACACTATTCTGAGACTCAGATCAAGCCCGACGGCGGGGTCAAGCTCGTCAAGAAGCCACTGGCCAAGGGCTGGATTGAGTGGCCACAGCGCGCCGAACTTCGTCGTATGACCTACGCGCCGGGGGAGGAAAAGTTCACCGCGACTAACGAGTACAATCTGTGGCAAGGCTGGGGCTGTGACCCGAGGCCCGGGGACGCGCAGCCATGGCACGAGCTCCTCGACTTCTTGTTCGCCCGTGACCCCAAGGCGCGGCGCTGGTTCGAGCAGTGGTGCGCATGGCCCCTCCAGAATCCTGGGCAGAAGCTCTACACCGCCGCGGTCGTTTGGGGAGTTGTGCACGGGACTGGGAAGTCCCTCGTCGGCTACTCACTCGGTCGAATCTACGGCCGGAACTTCACCGAAATTGGGGAGGAGCAACTCCATGCGACATTTAATGAGTGGGCGGAGTCGAAGCAGTTTGTTCTCGGTGACGACATCACGTCCGGCGAGCGGCGGGGTCAAAACAGCTTCATCATCGAGAAGCTCAAGAACCTGATCACTCAACAGCGCATCCGCATTAACGCCAAGTTCGTCCCGTCCTTCGAGATTCCCGATTGCATCAACTACTACTTCACCGGCAACCAGCCCGATCTTGTGTTCCTAGAAGACACTGATCGGCGCTACTTCGTGCATGAGGTCACGTCAGACCCGCTACCGCGGGAGTTCTACCGTGACTATGACCGATGGCTCTCGTCGGCCGCCGGACCACCTGCCTTGTTTGACCACCTGCTCAAGCTCGACCTCACCGGGTTCGACCCGAAGTCCGCGGCCCCGTGGACGCAGGCAAAGCGACTGATGGCTGTCGACAACAAGTCAGACCTCGGCGCCTGGGTCCTGCGCCTGCGTGAGACGCCCGACGCTGTGCTGCGGCTAGGTGACGTCGCGCTCGACGGCGACCTCTTCACGTCAACCGAACTCCTCAGGCTCTACGACCCGGAGCAGCGTGGGCGCGTGACGGCCAACGGGTTGGGGCGCGAGCTCAAGCGTGCGGGGTTTCGCTACGTCAACGACGGGGTCGTGATCATGACCGTCCGCGGCCCGCAGCGGCTCTACGCAGTCCGCCACGCCGAGCAGTGGCGCGCGGTCAAGCCTCAGGTCGCGGCCGCGGCGTACAATTCCAGGTTTGCGCCCCCGCCTGTCGTTAAAAAGAAGTTCTGATGAAGCCACGAAAGACATCGGCCACTGACACGTCGTTCTCATGGCACGGCACGAAGAAGCCACCCACGTCGTCGGGCCGCAGCCAGTCCCGGACGGACCGCTTTGCTGGGTGCCCGTGGCGGGCGCTCACGGTCGCGATGTCCCGCATGACGGCGACGCCTAAAAATCAAGAAGGAAGTTTTGTAATTAAAGGTTTACAGTCCTCTTCCCTAAGGTTTAAGATGCATCTTCGTCAAACCTAATAAGGAGCATTCAGTGACAAAGAAATTAGTGAAGCCCCGCGCGAAGCAAGTATTGGTCGCCGGCCTAGTCGATCAGCTCTACGAAACGCGGGAGCAGCGTTATAAGCTGAACCGCCAGGTCGACGCGTTAGAAGAGCAAGAGAAGGAAATTCGCGCTAAGCTCGTCGCCGCGCTGCCGAAGTTCGGGGCGACAGGCGTGGCGGGCAAGGTGGCGCGTGCGCAACTGGAAGGCAAGGTCATCGCCAAGGTTTCGGATGCTAAGAAGTTCCACCAGTACATCGTGAAAACCGACGCGTGGGACCTCTTGCAGCAGCGTATCAATTCGACCGCCGTTCAGGCGCGGTGGGACATGAAGAAGGTCGTCGCCGGCGTCGTGCCAGAGACCGTGACCTTCGTGTCACTGCGCAAGGTGTGATGTTCAACGCGGTGGGCACGCCTAAATGCCGGATGATAGAATGCACGGCCATCGTGAGGTCTCTCACCTAGGGCCTGCCCGCCGCACCTTTACATGATTTTCAATCGCGCCACCCGGCGCATTTTAAGGAGCAACACAATGGCGAAAGTAAAACAAACGGCAAATCTCCCGGTGGCGTTCGACGAGGAGCTCGCGAAGCAGGCCGCGGCCTACCGCACGGCAGAGGCGTCTTCCGCGACCGGCAATTTCATCAGCATACGTGGCGGGGTCCTTCAGTACAAGGGCGCCCCGATCGAGGGCAACAAATTCAGCTGCGTGATCCTGGCGTCGGTGTTCGAGAACAATTACTATAAGGAGGCCTTCGACCCCGACACGCCGGTCCCGCCCAGCTGCTACGCATTTTCAGCGACGCAGGACGGCCTCGCGCCGCACGCGGAGGCCGAGGACAAGCAGGGCGACGCCAATCATTTGTGCGCCGCGTGCTGGGCCAACGGCTTTGGGTCCGGGGTTGATGCACGTGGCCAGCCGAGCCGCGGCAAGGCGTGCCATAACCGCCGGCGATTGGCCATCATTCCTGTCGACAAGAACTTCGACGCCGTCTCTGTCGCGACAGCGGAGA
>JAHFRL010000014.1:29616-54476 GCA_023266235.1 Betaproteobacteria bacterium | reverse complement strand
CGGCTTTCGCCGAGTTTGCAGCGTTAATGCCGCGCGGCTCGGAACTCCCGGTGATATTGATGATGCGGCCCCAGTGGTTCGCGATCATTCCGGGCACTACGGCATGCGTCAGCTCGCGCAGGCGGAAAAAATTGACCGTCATGCCTTCCTGCCATTGCTCGACCGTCGCCTCGAACGGTATGGGCCGGCTGCCGCCGGCCGCATTGATGAGAATGTCGATGCGGCCGCCCAGCTTTTCGCGTGCGATCGCGGTCAGCCGGCCGGGAGTTTCCAGGTTGGTGAGATCGGCTTCGATCACAACAGGCTCCGGCGCACCGCTGCCTGCAATCTGTTGCGCCAGTTCTTTCAGCAAAACGACGCGGCGTGCCGCGATCGCTATGCGCGCGCCTTCCGCAGCAAGTCCGAGAGCGATGGCACGGCCGATGCCCTGGCTTGCGCCGGTGACGAGTGCTGTTTTACCTTTGAGTTGTAGGTCCACGCAAAATTCCTTCGGATTGGCGGAGAGAGTGGGATTCGAACCCACGGTACGGCTTTCGCCGTACACACGCTTTCCAGGCGTGCGACTTAAACCACTCATCCATCTCTCCGAAGAGCGCATTTTAACATTACGGATTATTAGGCCGAGCGAAGAGCGGAAATTTGGCGGAGAGGGCGGGATTGTGGGTCGATCCGGCGTGGCTGGCCTCCGCGTTGCCGTGGCCTTTCTCAAGCTGCACCAACGAGGCGAGCGGCCTTGGCGGATCTCGCTCCTTGAGATTTGCAACGGACTCGCGCATCATCATCGTTACATGGAGCCCGCCGACAGCATCCGCCGCCTTGGCTTCGCGCGCTGGTACGAGCGCCGGCTGATCGAGGGGCACGCCTGGTTCATCACTGTGATCTTCTGCATGATCGCGATCGCGGCCTGCATGGAGGAGCTGAGCTTCCGCGGTTCGATCGCGCGGCTGCTCGTCTACGTCACCGTCGTCCTGGCCGCGGCGGCGATCGGAATCTACGGCATGGTGCGGTACCAGAATATCCTGGCCGAGGCCGAGCGGCTCGGCGAGCACGCCACCTGCGGCGCCTGCGGCGCCTACGCCCGCTTCAGGCTGATCTCGTCCGTGCACGTTCGCTGCCGCAAGTGCGACAACGAATGGCGCCTCATTAACACCGGCTGAGCAGGAAACAAGGCACGGGTTGGTGGCGGCGAGTATGGGCGTCGCCAACGGATTTTCCGGTCAACCTGCAATCGCCGCAAGGTAAAGTCGAATTTTCAAGACGATCAGAATAGCTTCGAGCAGCAGCAGAAGAAACAGCGCAAGGAATCCGATATGCTGATCGACGACGAAGCGTGGCGCGATCATGCGCGTGAGCTTCATGATCGGCGACGTGACCGTCTTCAGCATCGAATAGATGATGTTGGTGTCACGTTTCGATCCGGCCAGCACGAAGAGCGCGCCCTGGCCGAGCAGCGCCATCAGCGCGACTTCATTGATTCCCTTCAGGATGACGACGAGTTGGTACATCATTCGCGCCTTGCTGCCGTGCCAGCGGGAACGGCACGCGGTTCCACCGGCGGCGTCGAAGCGCCGGGTTTTTCAGTGGCCCGGATCAAGTGTTGCGTCATCTTCGGGTCAAATCGGTTCAGATGAGCAATGACTTCGTCAAGTTTGTCGCGGCGATTCAAGGTGTAATAGGCCATTCCCAACTCATACCATGCATATGGGTTCATCGGCTGTAGCGTTGCTGCTCGATTCAGCGCGTGCGCCGACTCCTCGTGCCGGCCCAGCGAAGCGAGAGCCAAGCCCATTCCGTACCAAGCGCGGTCGATTTTCGGTTTGAGGCGCAACGCATATTCAAACGCTTCAATCGCCTGCGCATAGTTTTCTTGCAGATGACAGACGTAACCCAAATCGAACAGCAGCACGGCATCGTCCGGCTGGATGCTCAACGCCCGCCGGAACTGTTCGGCCGCGAGTTGATAGCGGCCGAGGCGTCCATAAAGATAGCCTAGGGAGCTCATGGCGAGTACATTTGACGGATCGATCCGCAGTGCTTCGCGCAATTGGTTTTCCGCTTGATCGTAGCGCTTGAACAGTGCGTATAGGCGAGAAAGCTGGTAATGCAACCAAGGATTGAGTTCCATGCCCGCGCATTCTAGCAGAACGAAATTCGTTTCAAGAAAAAGCCCGCCGAAGCGGGCTTTTTCTTGTTGTGAGTTGCCAGCGATCAGGTAGCCTGGGTACTGATATCGCCGCGCAGGTGCGGATAACGCACATGCTCGACAAGCTCCTGCACCTTCTTGTCGGGTGCGGGTGTCAACAGGCTCACTACGACAATGGTGAGGAGACCAATCGGCAAACCGAAGACGCCAGCCGAGATGGGGCTCATATTGAACCACTGGTTGGCTGCCACGCCGCCGAAGAACGGGTAGGTCTGCACCATGTAATACATGCAGGTGCCGAGACCGGCGACCATGCCGCAGATCGCCCCCCACTTGTTGGCGCGCTTCCAGAATATCCCCGCTACCAGCGCCGGGAAGAACGACGATGCCGCGAGCGAGAACGCCGCGCCGACCAGGAACAGGATGTTTCCCGGCTTGAGTGAAGTCACATACGCCGCAATGAGCGCGACCACCAGCAGCAGTGCCTTCGATACCGAAACGCGGCGGCTGGTCGGCGCGGACGGATCGATCATTTTGTAGTAGAGATCGTGCGATAGCGCGTTAGCGATCGTCAACAGCAAGCCGTCAGCGGTCGACAGCGCCGCCGCCAGGCCACCCGCCGCAACCAGGCCTGATACCACGTACGGCAAGCCAGCGATTTCAGGCGTTGCCAGCACGATGATATCGGTACCGAGCACGATCTCGGCGAGCTGCACGATGCCGTCGTAGTTGAGGTCGGTAATGGTCAACAGCGTCGGGTCCACCAGTCGCCAAGCCGCCGCCCATGCCGGGAGCTCGGAGAACTTGCTGCCCACGAGGTGCGTATACACGTCGTACTTGGCCAGCACCGCGAGGCAAGGCGCGGTGAAGTAGAGCAGAAAGATGAAGAACAGCGACCAGAACACCGACTGGCGCGCCTGCCTTACGCTGGGTGTGGTGTAGTAGCGCATCAGGATGTGCGGCAACGCCGCTGTCCCGAACATCATGCAGAACACGATGCCAAGGAAGTTGTTGCGCGCGATATTCTGCGCCGCTTCATCCTTGCCCGGAAACGGCGTCGCGTGGGGCTTTGGCGGGCTCGCATTGCCGGCCAGGTTCTGGCGTCCCGCAAAAAATGCCTTCGCTTTCTCCGGATCGGTCGGCCAATAGGCCAGCGCCTGCTCGATGGACTTCACAACGTGGTCCGGCGCATTGTCGGCTTTGGCTTTTGCCAGCTTCCGTTCCAGAAACGTCCGTCGCTCGGCGGTCGCCTTCGGGAGATCCTTCGTCGCCGCGGTCGCGTCGGCAGCAGCCTGCTTTGCGAGCACGCGCACTTCCTTTTCAACCGGATCCGCAGTGAATTTCTTCTCGAGCTCGGTGATCTTCTGCAGCGTGACGCCGTAGGCCAGTTGGGGAATGGGAATGCCGGTATGCTTGACGCCCAACCACACCACGGGGGTGAGGTAGGCGATGATCAGGATGATGTACTGCGCGACCTGCGTCCACGTCACCGCGCGCATTCCGCCCAGGAACGAACACACCAGAATCCCCCCCAGACCGACAAACACACCGACGCCGAACTCGAGTCCGGTCATGCGCGAGGTGATGATGCCCACCCCGTAAATCTGCGCCACGACGTAGGTGAATGAGCAGAGTACCGCGGCGAAGATGCCGACCGAGCGAATGATGTTCCCGCCATAACGCTCGCCGAGGAAGTCCGGAATCGTGAACTGGCCGAATTTGCGCAGGTAGGGTGCGAGGAACACCGCCACCAGCACGTAGCCGCCGGTCCAGCCCATCACGAACGAGAGGCCGTCGAAGCCGGACAGATACAATGTGCCGGCCATGCCGATGAACGACGCCGCGCTCATCCAGTCGGCGCCGGTCGCCATACCGTTGAAGAACGCCGGTACGCGCCGTCCCGCGACGTAATATTCGGCAGCATCCATGGTGCGGGTCATGATGCCGATGCCGGCATACAGACCGATCGTTCCGATCAGGAACCAATAGCCGATCCACTGCCTCGACATTCCCATCTGTTCGGCGACCGCGAGCGCGAGCAGAAAGGCGATGAAGCCGCCAGTGTAAAAGCTATAGTACTTCTTAAGCTGGCTTTTGAACGCTTTATGCCCCATCACTGATTCGCTCATACGTCTTCTCCTTCTTCCACGCCGTATTCAATATCGAGTTTGTTCATGTAGTACTGGTAGATCCAGATCAACACGACATACACGATCAGCGAACCCTGTGCGGACATATAGAAGCCGAGCGGGAAGCCGAGGAAGGAAAATGCGTTCAACTCACGCGCATACCAGCCCTCGACAAAGGTGGCGACGAACCAGATGAATAGCAGTATCGCGGTGACGACGAGATTCTTGCGCCAGTATTCCTTATGCTTTTCGGTTAACTCCATGAGGCTCCTCCTTGATGAAGTTACAGGCGGCAAAAAAGTCGCAGCCGCCAAAAAATGAGATTGATTTGCTTACGTTTTTATTTAGGACCTATTATTAGCGAAAATACTTACAAAATCCTGACTCCTTTCGATTACATAGATGTTGCACCCGATTCAGTCATGATCCTGTCACAGTTCTTAAGATATATTTTAAACAACGAATTACGACAGATAATTCAGGTCGAATAGAGAAGCGGCGATGCGTATCCTGATTACCGAAGACGATGCAGCTCTGGCCGAAGCACTGCAGTTTTCGCTCAAACAGTCCGGTTACGCGGTCGACTGGGTCAGTAACGGCGCCGCTGCGGACGAGGCGCTCAAGGGCGATGTGTTCGGACTGCTGATACTCGATCTTGGTTTGCCCAAGCTTGACGGTTTCGAGGTATTACGGCGGTTACGCCGCCGCAACTCGGGCTTGCCGGTACTGATCCTTTCCGGCCGCGAGGACCCGGAGGAAAAAGTGCTGGGGCTCGATCTCGGTGCTGACGATTATCTGGTCAAACCGTTCAGCCTCAACGAGCTGCGGGCGCGCGTGCGGGCATTGTTGCGGCGCGGACAGGGGAATGCTGTGGCGCTGGTCAGTTACGGTGGTTTGAGTTTCGACACGGTCGGTCGTGTTGCCAGCATTGACGGCCGCGCACTGACGCTATCGGTGCAGGAAACTGGGGTGCTCGAGACTTTGCTGGCACGCTTCGGGCGCGTCGTCAGCAAAGAGCAGCTGGTCGAGCAACTCTACAGCTACGACAAGGAAGTCAGCCACAACGCAATCGAGGTCTACGTGCACCGGCTGCGCAAGAAGCTGGCCGGTGTAGGCGTCACTGTGCGCACGCTCTACGGCCGCGGCTACCTGCTCGACTACTTCAATTCCTGAATCGACGCAGCCGCCGATGCTGTGTCACAACTGGTAGTCAAGCGTGAGGCGTTTTTGCAAGTCGCGCGCGCAGAGCAGCGCTTCTTTCAGGATGCGGCGCTCGAGCTGGTTCAGATCGTCGGGATTGATCCGGTTATCCATCGCCTCCGCTTGCAGGCTCTGCGTGTGCTGATGGCGCAGGCGCAAAACCTGAATGAACTGATACGCGTCGATCCACGCCTGGACTTCACGCTGCGGCAACGCCTGCCGGTTGCCGAATTCGCGCAGCCGCGTGCTGGTGTTGGTCTGCGCGATCCCCAGCGCCAGACTATAGATGCGCCCGGCATCCACGAACAGCGTGGCCGCATTCATCTTGAGGTCTATGGTATCGAGATGCTCTGCATCCTTGGCTGTTACGAAATCGTGCAGCAATCCGAGCGGCGGCCGGTTGCGCAGCGCGTTGGCCGCCATCTGGTGCAGGAAGCGCGGATTCTTGGAGGTTTGCGACAAAAGCCAACCTTGCAGATTATCCACCAGCGCGATATCCCCATGCAGCGCCCGCAGGTCGAAAAATATCGAGCCGTGCAACAACGCTTGCGGATCGCCGCTATCGATCCAGTACGCGAATCTTGCCTGCCACTCCTTGTCGCTCAGGCACCATTGCGGGTTGCCGGCCATGACGTTGCCTTTGCACAGCGGAAAGCCGCAACTCGCCAGGGCCTCATTGACGCGTTGGGCGAACGGCAACAGGCGCGAGCGCAGCGTGGCCGCCTGGGCGGCACCAGCGAAGATGATGCCGTTGTCCTGATCGGTGCTGAGCGTCTGCTCGAAACGGCCTTCGCTGCCGAGCGCCATCCAGCACATGTGCACGTCCTCAAGGCCGGCGCCGGCCAGCTCGAGGTCTATGATGCGCTGGGTCAGCAAGTCGTTGAGCGAGGCGATGAAGTGCGTGAGTTGCCTGGCGGCCACGCCTTGCGCCAGCATGTTATGGGCGAGCTGGCGGATGTCGGTACTGAAATGGACCAGCTTGTCGAGCGAATCGGCTTCGTGAATCGCGCCGGCGAGCTGACGGATATTGATACGCTGCAGGCTGAACAGATCCTTTTCCGAGACGATGCCCGTGAGCTGCCCGCCCGCCACCACCAGGATGTGGCGGATGCCGTGCCTGACCATCGCCAGCGCCGCCTCGTAGGCCGATGTCTGCGGCGTCATGGTGTAAACATCGCGGCTCATGACACCGGAAATTGGCTGTTCGAGTCCATACCCGGCGAGCGCTACGCGATCGAGCATGTCGCGTAACGTAAAGATACCGAGCGGCGCCATGTTGCTATCGGTAACCACCATCGAGCCGATATTGAGTTCGTGCATGGTTTTCAACGCGGACCGCAGCGGCGTATCCGGCAGGCAACTGACCGCTGGACGCCGCACGATCGCCGACAGCGGACTCGCCATCGTCTGCTGTGAGCTGATATCCAATTCGGCTGAGATTTCGCTCATGCGTCGGCCCGGCGCCTAATAATGCACTCGCGCGTAAGACGTTTGCCGGGAGGCTTCCCGCGCGTCCTTCAACGTCTTGATGCCCTGTGCCGCCAGCAGCGGGATCAGCTTCAGAAAGATTTCGCCGGTCAGGATGGCGTCGCCCAGCGCCGTGTGGCGGCCGATGACGTTGATGCCGAATCGTGCGGCGATCGCTTCGAGACTGTGCTCACGCTGGTTCGGCTGCACGACGGCGGACAGCATCAGGGTGTCGAGTACCGGCTGGGTGAAGCGCACGCCGGTGGCGGCCTCCTTCAACTGCAGGAAGCGCATGTCGAACGCGGCGTTGTGCGCGACCAGCACGGTATCTTCGCAGAAGCGGTGGAAGCGCGGCAGCACGCGCGTTATGCGCGGCTGGCCCTCGAGCATCGCCGGCTGGATGCCATGGATTCGAATCGATTCCCGGGCAAGCGGCCGGCCCGCATCGATCAACTGATCGAATACCTCCCCATGGAGCAGCCGGTTGTTGACGATGCGAACCGCGCCGATCGAAATGATCTCATCGCCGGCGGAGGGATCCAGGCCGGTGGTCTCGGTATCGAACACCGTGTAGCTCAACTCGCCCAACAGGCACCGGTCCAGCTCGGGGCGCTGGCCGCTTTGGTGAAACAGGTCGAAGTCGTAGAAGTCGGGACGGCTCGGCGCCGTCGGCAGTTCGACCGGCGCACTGCGATGATCGGATTGCGGCAGCAGAATCCGGAACAACGCGGTTCCCGCTGCCGCGTCGCCCTGGTGCCAGGTCTGGCCGTTGTGACGCGCGACGATATCTTCGAACGTAAGCGGCGTGTCCCCGCTGCCGAGATCGATGGCAGTGCGCTGCCATTGCGCGGCAACGTCTGCCGGCAGCGGTGCGCTGTTCCATATCAGGTCGAGATGGGCTTGCCGGCCCATATTCTCGAGTCTAACGCGGACTTGCTGCATGCCGCGTTCGCGCTTGAGCCGGCCGGCGAGGCAGGTAAATGCCTGCACCAGCGAATAGCTGTCCACCGCGAGCCAGACGAGTTCGTCCTTGCCTTCGACGGTGACGCTCAGGCCGAGCCGCGTTTCGATGCTGCGCTGGATGGCGGCGACCAGGTCGCGTGCGAGCGTGGTTTCGAGCGGCCACTCGGCGCGCATGCAGTCGGCATAATCTGCAATGGCTGCGTCCAGATGCTGGCTGAGTGCCTGCGCTTCATCATGGATGACCTGCTCAAACTCCTGGCGGCGCGCAGGTTGTATTTCCGGGAACGCGAGCATGGTCTCGATCGCGGCGCGGATATTGGCGATTGAAGCGCGTGTGCCCTCGGTGAGCGATTGCAGCAGGCGGTTGTGGCGGCTTGCAGTTTCGACGCTGTGCTGAATGTCTTCCAGCGTCAGCACGTAGCCGGAGATTCGGGTACCGCCACCGGTTGCCGCGCCAGCGGCAGTCGCGCCGTCGACCGCGGCAATGACCAGCACCGGCGCCATTTGCACCCGGATCAGGCGGCCACCCGCGACCGTCGTCACAAAATGGATAACCGGGCGCGCATCGCCGTGCTTGAGACGTTCCTGAATGTGTTCGAGCGCGTGCAGCACCACGTTGCGGTCCATCACGCCGAACAGCGAACGCCCGAGGCCGAATGCAATACCGGCATCACGCTCATCCTCCGGGCTGCTGGACGCCCCCAGGAGTTGCAGCGCGCGCTGATTATAGAGCAGCACGCGGCCCTCGATGGTGCATACCAGAACGCTCTGTGAAAGCTCCGACATCAGCGCAGCGAGTCGATTTCTTTCCTGTTCGAGGTCGCCGCGCGCCGCGGCAACACGCGCTTCGACGCCGGCGTCCAACGTGTGGTAACGATCGGCCAGCGCATTGATCTCGCAAGCCAGCCGTTGCAATTCCTCGCCGCCGTCCAACGGGATGCGATGCCCGGGGTTGGCGGTGGCGATCAGATGCGTCTCTTCGGCGAGGCGCTGCGGAGCTACGACGTAGGCATTGAACAAGCCGTTCACCGCCATGCCAAGGCCAGCGGTTATCAGCAGCGCCACGAGCAGCATGAGGCCGGCGCGTTCGACGAGCGCCGCCGCCAACAGCTCGCGGTGGTCCGCGGCGAGCCCGGACCAGACTACAAATGCCAGCGCGGCGGCGCTGCCCAGGAACAACAGCGCGGCGGCCGCAACGGCCAGTGCGAGTTTAGAATTGAAGTTCATTCTCCGAGCAGACGCCGCACGCTGGCCAGCAATTCCCTGGTGGCGAATGGTTTGGTGATATAGGCATCCGCGCCCAGCGCGAGGCCCTTGGTCACCTCGGATTCGCGCCCCTTGGCGGTCAGCATCACCACCTTGATGCCGTTCCACGCCGGGTTTTCGCGGATCTTCTGGCATACCTCGAACCCGTTTTTCTGCGGCAGCATAATGTCGAGCAGAATCAGATCCGGGCTGAACTCGGTAATCTGGCGCAGCGCCTCGTCGCCGTTCGCGGCGGTTTGCACCTGGTAGCCGCTGCTCTGCATCAGGAACTCGAGCGAGACCACAATGTTCGGCTCGTCGTCGGCAATCAGGATTCTCTTGCTCATCGTCCTGCTCCCGCGTGCTTCACGTCCGAAGCGACCGTGATCTGCTCGGGCGCCCGGACCGGTGTAATTGCCGCAACCGGCTGACTGCCGGCGATCCGGTCGTCCGCTCCCGGGTCGAGCGGCAGCGTAAAAGAGAACCGCGCGCCCTGGCCGGGCGCGCTTACGACCCATAATCTGCCGCCGAAGTGCCGGATAATTTCGCGGCAGATCGGCAGCCCGAGGCCGGTGCCCTGCGGCTTCTGCGTCAGCGTATCTCCGACCTGGCGGAATTTCTCAAAGATAACGCGTTGGTCCTCGCCGCTGATGCCGATGCCGTTATCCTCGACATCAATGCGCAGCGTGTCTGCTTCGCGCGCGATGCGGACGATAACCTTGCCGTCATTGTCGTTGCAGAATTTGGCGGCATTCGACAGCAGGTTCAGCATCACCTGCATCAGGCGATCGCGGTCGGCTACCACCGCTGGCAGCTCCGCCGGCAATTGCAATTCGAGCGCGATGTTTTTTTCCCTAAATAACTGGCTGGTCGCCGACAGCGCGTCTTCGATGATCTCCCGCATGTCGATTTCCCCGCTGTGCCATTCGGCGTTGCCCGATTCGATCTTCGCCAGGTCGAGCACCTGATTGATGAGGCGCGTCAGGCGCTCGGATTCCTTGATGATGATGCCGAGGAATTTCCCGCGTTGCGCGATATCCAGCGCCGGATTGTCGTGCAGGATCTCGGAAAACGCGCGGATCGAAGTCAGCGGCGTGCGCAATTCGTGGGTCACGGTCGACACGAAGTCGTCCTTGAGCCGGTCGAGTTCCTGCAGTCGCTGGTTGGCGGTGCGCAGCTCGGTCGTCGCGATTTCGAGTTCGCGCGATTTCTGCTCGAGTTGGCGGCTGTAGGCGAGAACCTGCGACGCTTCATCGAGGATGTTCATGACCTTGTCGATGCCGAGCGGCTCTTCCTGCACCACCGAGGCAACCACGACGCGGGCCGAACCGGTGCCGATTGCGCCAGCCAGCAGCGTCTCGGCGAAATGTATCAGGTCGGCATCGGCGCCGAGCTCCTTGGCCGATCTGGCGCCCCGTTCGTGTGCATATGCGCCGAATGCGTCCTGCGCACGGCGTTGACCGAGAAACCGTCCGACCAGCGTAATCAGCTCGTTGACAGAGGCGTCGCCGCGCAGCGATTCCGGACGCTTGATGTTCGATTCGCGACGTGCATCGACAAACAGGTTGGCCTGGATCTGTTCGGCAAAGCTCGGAATGGTGGCGAGGGAAACGGCGACGTAAGCGCCGATGTTGAACAGCATGCTCCAGAACAGGCAGTGCGTGATTTTATCCAGTCCGGTGAGGCCGAACAGTTCAAGAGGCTTGAGCAGCGCGATGCCGAACAGCCCGTGATCGACAAAAGCGAGCGGCAGCCATCCCGATGTAGCGAACGACGGCAGCAGCAAAGTGTACGCCCAGACCAGGAAACCCGCGCTGAGTCCGCAGATCGCGCCGGAGCGCGTCGCGCTTTTCCAGTACATGCCACCCAGTATCGCCGGCGCGAACTGCGCGACCGCGACGAACGAGATCAATCCGATCGACACCAGCGCGTAGGCCTCGCCGGCGAGGCGGAAATAGGCATAACCCAGCAGCAGGACGCCAACTATGGCGCCGCGCCGGATGCCGAGGATCAGCGACGACAGATCGGCGCGCTGGTGCAGGCGCAGCACGTTGAAGCTCAGCAACAGCGGCATGACGAGGTTGTTGCAGACCATGGTGGACAGCGCGATGGTCTCGACGATTACCATGCCGGTTGCCGCCGACAGCCCGCCGATGAACGCCGCCAGCGTCAACAGCGACTGCTGCTGCGCGATCGGCAGCGTCAGCACGAAAGTGTCGGCATCGATGTTGCCAATGGGAAAATGCATCAGCCCGACGAAGGTGATCGGCAGCACGAAGACATTGATCGCCAGCAGGTAGAGCGGAAACAGCCATGCTGCCTTGTTGAGATGTCGTTCATCGACGTTCTCGACCACTGCGATCTGGAACTGGCGCGGCAAGAACATGAATGCGAGCATTGAAACGACGGTCAGCGAAGCCCACGAGGTGTAGTTGACCGAGGCGCCGCCAAATTCGAGGAGCTTGGCGAGCTGCGGGTATTCATTGGCGCGCGAGAATATGTCGCTGAATCCATCGTAGAGCACGAAGGTCGCAAACGTGCCGACGGCGATGAACGCGAGCAGCTTCACCAGCGATTCGAACGCAATCGCGGCGACCAGGCCTTCGTGCCGCTCCGATGCATCGAGATGGCGCGTGCCGAACAGAATGCTGAACGCCGCGAGCAGCAGCGCTATGTAAAACGTATTGTCAGTCAGCAGCGGTATCGCGGCCTGGCTGTCGTGGCCGGTGATCACCGGATATTTGAGGATGATCGAGAAGCTGTTCGACACCGCTTTGAGCTGCAGCGAGATGTAGGGAATGATGCCGATGACCGCGATGATCGTCGCCAGCCCGCCCAGCAACTGGCTCTTGCCGTAGCGCGAAGCGATGAAGTCGGCGATCGAGGTGATACGGTTCGCTTTGCTGATGCGGATCATCTTCAGCATCACGTACCACCACAGCACGGCCATCAGCGTCGGCCCCAGATAGATCGGCAGAAAACCGATGCCGCTGGTGGCCGCGCGCCCGACGCTGCCGTAGAAGGTCCACGAGGTACAGTAGACCGCGAGCGACAGCGCGTAGATGTATGGGTTGGCGATGATGCTGCGGCCGGCGTCGGCACGCTTGTCCCCGTAATAGGCGATTGCAAACAACAAGCCTACGTAGACAAACGAAGCAAAGACTATGACGTAACCGGTCAACATGGCATTTTTGCCTCGCTGCCCTCGGCTGGTGCGTGCGCTCCATCAATCCATGTTGCGTTCGACCACCACCGCGGTCAACGCAATCAGCAGTCCCCACGCCGCGAACATGTAGACGTAGAGCAGCGGGATGCCGAACAGCAGATGGTCGATGTTGAAAAGGTAGAGCAGCGGATAGTTGAACAACAGGCAGCCGAGAAGGAATAACGCGATCAGCCGCTGGCCGTGGGTGCCGGGTCGGTTCATGTTACGCCGCGCCCGCGCTCCGCACTACTTCACCAATTCCCTGATCTTGTCGACGACCTCGGGATTGGCGAGGGTGGACACGTCACCCGGGTCCTGGTGGGAGGATATCGCCGCGAGTACCCGGCGCATGATCTTGCCCGAGCGCGTCTTGGGCATGTCGGGGACAATGACCACCTCGCGCGGCCTGGCAATCGCGCCGATCGCGGAAACCACCGCTGCCGAAATCTTGTTCGCGAGCTCCTTGGACGCATTCAAACCCGGTTTCAACGACACGTAGAGGTCGGGCACCTTGCCCTTGATCTCGTCGGCGACCGGAACGACCGCCGCCTCCGCCACCTCGGCGACGAGGAGGGCCGCCGATTCGATCTCCTTGGTGCCGAGCCGATGGCCTGCCACGTTGATCACGTCGTCGATACGGCCGAGGATGCGGTAATAACCGTCCGCCGCCTGCACCGCACCATCGCCCGCCAGGTAGGGCCAGTCGCGCCAGTCCTTGCTCTTGGGATTCTTGCAGTAGCGCGCGTAGTACTGCGCAACGAAACGGTCCGGGTCCTTCCAGATGGTCTGGAAGATGCCGGGCCACGGGTTGCGAATGCAGATGTTGCCCGCCTTGCCCGAGCCGGCCGGCAGCTCCTTGCCCTCATCGTCGTAGATGACCGGATGGATGCCGGGAATTCCGGGACCCGCGCTGCCGGGCTTCATCTTGTGAATGGCCGGCACCGTACTGCAAAGAAAGCCGCCGTTCTCCGTCTGCCACCAGGTGTCGACAATCACCGCCTCGCCCTTGCCGACTTCCGTGAAGTACCATTTCCACACCGCGGGCTCGATTGGTTCGCCCACCGTCGTCATGTGCTTGAAGTGATGGTTGTACTTCGCGGGCTCGTCGGGTCCGGCGCGCCGCAGCGCACGAATCGCAGTAGGCGAGGTGTGGAAGATGTTCACGTCGAGGTCCTCGGCGATGCGCCAAGACCGCCCGGCATCGGGATGGGTCGGCACGCCCTCGTAGATGACCGAGGAGGCGCCGAGGGAAAGCGGGCCGTAAACGATGTAAGAGTGGCCCGTGATCCAGCCGATGTCCGCCATGCACCAGTAAACATCCTCGGGGTGAATGTCCTGGATGTACTTGGAGGTCCAGGTGACGTAAGCGAGGTAGCCGCCGATGGAGTGCTGACAGCCCTTGGGCTTGCCCGTGGTGCCGCTCGTGTACATGAGGAAAAGCGCCGCCTCGGCCGGCATGGGTACGGGCTCGACGCGCTTGCCACGGTACTTCCTGAGCAGATCGTTAATGATGACGTCGCGCCCCTCGACGAGCTTCGTCGGGCTTGAATATTTGCCCGGGTAGCGCTGCCACACCAGCACCTTGTCGATCCGGTGCCCGTCCGTGGCGGCCTCGGCGACCGCGATGTCCGCCTTCTCCTTGTGGTCGAGCAGCTTGCCGGCGCGGTAGTACGCGTCCATCGTGATCAGCACGCGGCTCTCGGAATCGACGGCGCGGTCAGCGCACGCCTTGCCGCTGAAGCCGCTGAACACCTGGGAGTGAATGACGCCGAGCCGCGCGCAAGCGAGCATGGTGATGGGCAGTTCCGCCACCATCGGCATGTGCAACGTCACCCGGTCGCCCGTTTTGAGACCGCAGAAGTCGCGCAGCAGCGCCGCGAACTCGTTTACGCGGACGAACAGTTCCTGATAAGTAATGTGCTGGACCGCCTCTTGCTCCGGCTCGGGGACGAAATGGATCGCCGCCTTGTTCTTGTGCTTGGCGAGATGCCGGTCGACGCAGTTGGAGCACGCGTTAAGCTTGCCGCCGACAAACCAGCGCCAGAACGGCGCGTTGCCGGTGTCGAGCGTCTTGTCCCAGCGTTTGTACCATTCCAGAAGATCCGCGAACTCCCGATAGCACTCGGGGAATTTGTCAAGGCTGAAGCGCTCGAAGATGCCCGCATCGGTCAGATTGGCCTGCGCGATGAACTTCGCCGGAGGAGCGAAGTAGTCCTCCTCCTGCCAATGCACCGCGATCTGCGCCTCGGAGATATCGGCGGTCTGTTGCTCCCTGGATTGGCGAAGCGGCTTGTCGTCTGACATGGCGGTTCCTCCTTGATCTTCCGCGAATTAAGACAGGCGACGCATCCGCACCGGACGCGCCGGACATTACTCCCGATTTTATGCAAATGGAAGCATTAAACAGTGCATTTGTAAAGGCGCGGCGCCCCTGGTCTGGCGCGAGAGGCGGGGAACGGGCATAATGCTTACAAATTTCTTACGGCGGGCCCCCCCGCATTGCATGGTAGTGAACCTGGTCAGGTCCGGAAGGAAGCAGCCACAGCTATTCTCTGCGAGTGCCGGGGACCAGGCTCGCCTCCCTTTTTCTTTTACGTTATCATTGTCATAACGCTACCACACCGAAGATATCGAGGAAATAGTGAGCAGAGCCAAAGCCGTCATCACCGCCGCATTGCTCGCGCTGAGTCCCGCCGCCCACGCGCTCGATGGAATGTCGTTCGAGTATGGCCACTCGGACTCGTCCAATGCCAACGTCAATTTGTATCGCGTCAGCGCGCAGTGGGACTGGAACAGGAAATTGATCGAAATGGGCAACTGGCATCTCGGCGGTTACTGGGAGACCAGCTTCGGTTATTGGGACAACAACAGCTTTGCGAAAACCCACGACGGTATTTTCGATTTCGGGGTTACGCCGGTGTTCCGCTTTCAGCAGAGCAATATCACGAGTCTGTCGCCCTATGCGGAACTGGGGGTCGGGTTCCATCTGTTGTCGCATACCTCGGTCAGCACGCAGCGCCAATTCGGCAGCGCTTTCCAGTTCGGCGACCATGTCGGCGCCGGCGTGCGTTTTGGCAATAAAGGGAAGTACGACATTGGTTACCGTTACCAGCATTTGTCGAACGCCGGCATCAAACAGCCCAATCAGGGCATCAATTTTCACCAGCTGCGGCTCCAGTATCATTTTTAGGCGAATCGTGAATCGTGAACGGTGAATCGTGAATCGTTAGTCACGAGCAGGATCAGGCGGTTTGCCATTCACTATTTGCCATTCACAATTCACGTTCCGCGGTGACCCAAGTCCTCGCCCGCAAGTGGCGACCCAGAAATTTTTCAGAACTGGTCGGCCAGGAACACGTGGTGAGGGCGCTCACCAATGCGCTCAAGCAGCAGCGCCTGCATCACGCCTACCTGTTCGCCGGCACGCGCGGTGTCGGGAAAACGACGCTGGCGCGAATAATCGCCAAGGCGCTCAACTGCGCAACCGGCATCACTGCTGAGCCGTGCGGCAAGTGCGCGGCGTGCGTCGAAATCGACTCCGGGCGGTTTATCGATCTGATCGAGCTCGACGCCGCGTCCAACACCCAGGTCGACAACATGCGCGACCTGCTCGAAAACGCGTTATATGCGCCGACCACCGGCCGTTTTAAGGTTTACATCATCGACGAAGTGCACATGCTGTCGCGCAATGCGTTCAACGCGATGCTGAAGACGCTCGAAGAGCCGCCCGGGCATGTCAAATTCATCCTTGCCACCACCGATCCGCAGAAGATCCCCGTGACGGTGCTGTCGCGCTGCCTGCAGTTCAACCTGAAGCAGATACCGCAGCAGCAGATCAGGGCGCAGCTGCAGAAGATACTCGGGCTGGAGGGCGTTGCGTTCGAGGAGGAAGCGCTGACGCTGCTCGCGCGTGCCGCGCACGGCAGCATGCGCGACGGGCTGAGCCTGCTCGACCAGGCGATCGCGCATGGCGGCGGGCGCGTCGAGCAGCAACCGGTGCGCTCGATGCTCGGCAGCGTCGGGCAGGAATACCTGCGCGATATTTTGACGGCGCTGCAACAGCGCGACGGGGCGGCGCTGATCGCGGTCGCCGAGCGCATGGCGGAGCGCAGCCTGTCGTTCGAGATCGCGTTGCAGGAGCTGGCCACGCTTTTGCACCGCATCGCGCTGGCGCAGGCGGTGCCGCAGGCGATTGCCGCGGACGATCCCGAGCATGCTGCGATTGAGTCGTTTGCCGCCGGCTTCGGTGCGGAAGAGATGCAGCTGCTCTACCAGATCGCGCTGCACGGGCGCGAGGACCTCGGGCTTGCTCCGGATGACTTTGCCGGGTTCACGATGGCGCTGCTGCGCATGCTTGCGTTCATGCCCGAAGGCGGTGCATTGCCAACCCGCACGCCGGCGGCGGCTTCGTCGCCAGCGCCTGGGCGCGCCCCGGATTTAAAAAAAAAGCTGACTGACGGCGACTGGAACGCGCTGGTCGATCATCTGCCGCTGGCGGGGATGGAGCGCATGCTCGCGCACAACTGCGAGCTCGTCGCCTGGCAGGAAGGTCGCATCAAGCTGCGCGTGCCGCAGGCTCAGCGTCACCTGGCCGACCGCGCGTACCAGGATCGCTTCAAACGGGCGCTCGAGCAGCACCTGGGAACCAAGGTTCGGCTGGAGATCGGCGTCGGCGCGGGCAACGGCAATACGCTCGCGGAAATTCAGGATCGCGATAAACACCTGCGGCAGAACGAGGCGGCCGCAGCGATCGACGGCGATCCGTTCGTGCGCGAGCTGATCGAAAACTTCGATGCGCGGGTGGTCTCTTCCACGATTAAACCCGCGCCATAGCGGAAGGAGTCCATGATGAAAGGCGGACTGGCAGGGCTGATGCAGCAGGCCCAGCAAATGCAGGAGAACATGAAACGCATGCAGGAGCAGCTGGCAACCATCGAAGTCGAGGGCCAGTCCGGCGCTGGCATGGTCAAGGTGGTGATGACCTGCCGCCACGACGTGAAACGCGTCACGATCGATGACAGTCTGCTCAAGGATGACAAGGACATGTTGGAAGACCTGATTGCGGCGGCAGTCAATGATGCGGTGCGCCGCGCCGAGGCGACTATCCAGGAGAAGATGAGCGGCATGACTGCGGGCCTGGGGCTGCCGCCGGGCATGAAGCTGCCGTTCTAGTGTACTGCGTCCAACGGAATGGAACTTATGCGCGCGGCATTTGACTCGTTTTCAGGGGGGAATATTCAAATCCCGCCGCGCAACCCCGCGCAATCGCGTAGCGCGCTAAGCGGCGTCTGGCAGGTTGTTCAGCAGATCCTGCAACGTCACGCCGGTGATGTTGGGAAGCGCGACGAGTTGAACTGGCGCGGAAGGTCCGGGGCCGTCGAAATCGACGATTACCACCGTGCTGTTACCGACCGTTTCGAATGTAAGGTAGGCGCCAAGCGCGCCGGCATCGGCGCCCTCGGGAACTATCCCTTGCAGCACATCCTGAAGCTTTAACGCATCGCCTTCCGAACGAGGGGCGGGGTCGTTTCCCGCATCGACGTTTGCGTTGTCCGTTGCCATGGCGATCCCTCCTCCGGGACTCGAGCCGACAAGCTCGCTGTAGTGAACGAACTACTACGAGTGATCTACTTTAGGCGTCACGGCAGCGGAATGTTAGGTCCATGAGTATCGATACCTTAGTGCCGGTTATGCCATGGCGCAGGCCCAACGCGGAATTGTTAAAAAATCCAGGCGTATCAATACGTTGTCGTTAAATCGAGCCGCCAGACGGGTTATCCCCGCCGTGCTCTCACGCCGTCGGACGCGCGTTTTCGCGTCCACCACGACTTCCGGAAGACCGCGTTTACAGGCGAAGCATCGAACTGCCACCCGGTGCGCAGTCGCATCGGCTCGCCAAGCGCCTGGGCGATCAGCAGTCGATGGGGTTAGTGGTCTGGTCCCCTACTGCAGCCAATTCATCCGCGTGATCTTACCGCGTATCTCTCCGCCTTTGTTGGCGGCAGTATGAACGTTCACATAGAGATTGCCGGACTTGTAGCTCCCGTATTGTGCATCGGTCAATTTCGTGCCCGCCGGCACGGACCAGAAGTCGCCGACAGTTTTGGTCAACGGAATGATGACAGGCCCGTTCTGGTCCGCCGCGCCCAGATGAATATGAGCCGCCGTGGCCACGAGGCCGGAGGTCGTTACATTGCCGCTGACGGTCCCGTCTTTACCGATCGAAATGGTGCCAATTCCCCGCGCCAGCGTATTCAGGGGCGGTACCTCCTGCGCGCCATTCAACATGACATTCGCGTACCGGTTGGGGTCGAGGAGTGCGCAGCCCGCCAACAGCACGACAGAAATCGAAACCAGTGGCCAAAAGAACATTTTCGTTGCTGTCAGGGCACGCCTCATGCTGTTCTCCTATGTGAGTTAGTCAGGGGGTCACGCGATTTTTTGCAATCGGGTCTTGTAAGCCGCGTGCGCATTACATTGCCCGCCTTATTATACGTTCTTAAGCTTAAGCCGGATGCGCTTCCAAAACAATACCGCAAGGCGCGACTGGCCTGTCTGGTCTGTTGTGGGCGAAATCCTGTGGGAGAGTCCGCCGGAGGAAAGGTAATTCAGGGAATACCGACCTCAATAATTCGGTGCAATTTGGGTAAAAACAGCCTCGGGTGGTAAAGTAACCGTTGCCGGGGTGGCAGAAAAGGGCTGGCGAGCCCGGCATACTGTTTTGCTGGCGCTGCCTTCATCAAACTCGGGAGGAACAAAAATGAATCTCGTCGATCGCGCGAAGAATATCCTGCTGCAGCCTAAGACCGAATGGACCGTAATCGAGGCGGAGCAAACCGACCCCCAGACGCTCTACACCAGCTACATCTGCATTCTGGCGCTCATACCCGCGGTGGCGGGCCTCATCAGCATGCTTTTTATCGCGAGCTTCTTCGCCGGGCGCATCGGACCGGGTTTCATCGTGGGCGCCGCCATTACGCAATACGTGCTGGGCCTGGTGATGGTGTTCGTGGTCGCCTTCATAGCCGATGCGCTCGCCGCCAACTTCGACGGGCAGAAGAACCTGAACCAGGCCCTCAAGCTCACCGCCTACGCGATGACCGCCGCCTGGGTCGCCGGCATCTTTATCATCGTGCCGGTCCTCGGCTGGCTGCTTACCTTGCTCGGAAGCCTCTATTCGCTGTATCTCTTCTACCTGGGGGCGCCGGTGCTGATGAAAGTGCCCGAGCCGAAGACCGTAGGCTACACGGTAGTGGTCGTGTTGGTCGCCATCGTGATCGGCGCCGTGATCGGGATGGTCAACGCCAGCATTCTGGGAATGGGGGCCGTCGGCATGATGGGAGGCATACGGTAGTCTCGATGAAGCGGGTGGGATGTTAATCCAGCCGCCGGCGGCGCAGACGCGCCGTTACGCCAGATCAACCAAGTCGGAATAGCGATGGGGTTAGTGGCTCCCGAGGTTTCCCAGCAGCGGGGCGGCGTAATCCGCCGAATGGACGGCTTCATGCTCCACCAATCACCAATCACTGGTTTTGAGTCACGAGCCACGGCCCTGCCCGCAGGGGACTCTCACCCCCAAGTCACCAACCCGGCACCACAGCGAGTTGGACTGCACCAGTCACGGTGCTGCACGCCATGCCGGGCGCACCAACGAAAAGAGACAGAGGGTGAGCCTGCCTCTGGTGTTTCCGCTGTAACCTTGTTACTTGGTTGCGGGACTGGCCGGTGTAGCTGGCGTCGCTGGAGTCGCGGGCGTGGCAGCGGATAATGTTCCAGGAACCGCCGGGGTGGCCGGTGTCGCCGGAATTGCCGGTGTGGCCGCCTTCGCCGATTTCCCTTTTTTCTTCACCGCATCCGTCGCTTTTTCATGCGCCTTGCCCTGGTCGCTCATTCGATCCGTCGCGCGATCGAGTCCGGTGTCGCGGTCGGACGCAAACCGCCCATTCGAATTGGCGGGCGCCTGGCTGTTGGAAGACGGGCCGCCGAAATGCGGGCTGCCGCTTCCGGCCGCTCCGCCGGGACCGCCGCCACCGCGGGCCGCCGCCAGTTGTCCGTACGCAATAAATATTGATGCAAGCAGCATTACAGGAAAGAGTCTTCGCATGGCCGTTGCCTCCGTTTGATAAGACGAACTATTTGGTAAGACGAACTACACCGGTAAGACAACCGAATTCGCCGCGAGTGCCGTGCCATCACGATTGGTCTTTAAAATCATTAAGCTAAGCGAACCTGTCAGCGTGTGACCCGATAGCCCCGTTGTATCCGACGTAAGGTTATAGTCCAGCGAGATGCCGAAATGCCACGGCGCGCGCGTCTATGGCGGCTTCGCGCCCGGTAAGCAGCGCTTCAAGGACGAGATTTCCGCCATGCTGCGCAGGCGCGTCGAGCGGCTCGAGACAACGGCTCTGTCAGCGCGCTTCGCAATCGGGTTAGGGGTTAGTCCCTCCCGGTTTTTGCTAGCAGCAGCGAGTTTTGCTTTGCTAAGTTCTTTGCACGTCCTCGTGTTTTATGCTGCAATTGTCGGCAAACGCCTTTGCCAAGGCGCTTGGCGTGCCGGCCAACCGGATCACCGGGATCCTAAATGGGCAGCGGTCTGTCACAGCGGACACTGCCTTGCGGCTCGCGCGTTTTTCATTTTGTTACGCGCTCTTAGTTACCGCAACAACAAAACCGGGGAGTACGAGCAGGGCTGGATTTCCAAGCCGGGCCGCTGACCTTCGGGCGACATAGGCGACGGCCAAGAACCAAATGTAGGATGGACGGAGGCTTCTGGCCGCAACCCATCTTTCACCGCCGTTCGATGGGTTACGCCGAGGACGGCTCCACCCATTTATGCCCGCCGCATCCTACGCCGACTCAATCCAAATACGCTGTAAGTTGTACGATGACTTGAGCAGCAAATCCGCAATACGGTCATGGCCATGTTGGGCAAGATACATTTTGCGGACATACTCCATCTCGGCGACGATTTCGCGTTGGCGCGCGTCACGAAACCAGCTTTGCGCCCACCCCACCGCCGCCAAGCGCCGGCCGGCCGTCACCGGCGTAATCCGGTGCAGTGGCCCGGATGGATACATCACCATCCATCCCGCCTGCAGCTTGAATTTCGTCTCGCCGTGGCCAATGTCAATCGCCAACTCTCCGCCTTCATAAGCGGCGGGATTCTCCAGGAACAACGTGAACGACACATCCGTCCGAACGCCGGAAATGACGTTATTGTCGGAATGGATGCCGTACTCCATGCCCACGTCGTAGCGGCTCACCATAATCGGCGTCAGCTTGACGGGCATGACGTAAAGGCGAAACTCCGGATGAATGGTAATCGCCTTGGTTAGCCGGGCGATCAGGCTTTTGTTCGCAGCTCCATCCAACTGTAGGTTGTTCTTGACGTTTTTGGCCATGCCAAAGGCCGTAAGCTTTCCCTCCAGAAACGAGGCGTCTTCCAGGGTAGCGCGTATTTCCGAAAGCAGATCATCCGGTAACAGATTACGAATAATGCGGATCACTGGTCCTCTCCTGAGGGAGCGCCTGAGGCGCGGTTTTTAATGATGGGATGGACTCCCCTCGTTTTTGAACGGCGTCATTGTGCCAGCTGACTCACATATGAGATGGGTTGTCAGCAATCATCAACAGGAGGAGTCCAATATGAATGCTACTACCGTAACGAGGTCTTCTGCCAGCCTGGTGGGGGTGGACGTGGCCAAGAGCGTGTTTCAGCTGGCGAGTCCCCGTGTGTGTGTGCCAATCACTGGTTTTGAATCGCCAATTACCGGTTAGTGGTCCCCTCGGTTCTTATAAAATAAAAAGGCAGATGGCGCGAGCCATCTGCCTTGAGTTGATCTCCGGCCAGGGGAACCGGCCGGAGAGAAGCTGCCGACTTATACGTCAGTCTTCAAGTTACCCGCAGCCAACAGGTTTTGAATGATATCGTGGCTGCTAACCAAGTTATTGGCGGTCAAATCAATGCCCTGCAAGGTGATCGTCTGGGTAGCGCCACCGGCGGTGCCATCAACATGCACAGTCACCACGGTATTATTATTAGCGCCATCCTTGGCGAAAGTCAGGTAGCTATCCAGATTGCCTCCACCCGTGGAATGCTCGCCTTGCAACAGCTCTGACAAGTCCAGCACATCGCCTTGATTGCCAGGCCCGGTTGCACCAGTAGAGAAGTTGTTGATGATGTCACCGGTCGTCGTGCCCAGGTTATCCAGCCCGCCGAAGACGAAGGTATCGGACCCCGTACCGCCATCCATGATGTCATTACCTTGACCGCCGACCAGGATGTCGTTGCCGTTACCGCCGTTCAGCGTATCGGTGCCTGCACCGCCAACCAGCAGATCGTTGCCGTCACCGCCGTTCAGCGTGTCAGTCCCGCTGCCACCCAGGATGAAATCGTCACCACTCGTTCCGGTAAGGGTGCCATTGCCACTGATAGTCGCACCATCCGGGGTAAAGGTCGCGTTGAGAGAGGTGGTAATCGTATCGCCATCACCATCGGTACCGGTAATCTGGTAGGAAAGGTCGACCGGGTCACCGAAGCTGGCTTCGCCGTAGGTGAAGAAGCCTAGCTTAAAGGCATCAGTCCCCGCCGCCGCATCTATCTGGATGGCGCTGAACTGGTTGCCGGCGTCAGTGGTTACCTGGAAGGTCCAGCCATCATGCAGGCCGTTGAGCGTCACCGAATCACCGGTGTCGCCCACCCAATAATCGGCGGTACCCGCAAGGTATTGCGCTTGCGTGCCCTGTGTCAAGAGGGTGGCGCCGTCAAACACCTGGATGTTTGCCCCGGACAGATTGATCAATGTTTCCCCAACATCGCCAACTGGATTGGCATACATAGTATTATCGGAATCAGCAACAATCGCTGACAGAGTGATGCTGGCCGTATTGCTGCTCCCACCACTTACGAACACTTGCTCGTGGAACGCGGTGGTCAGGTTATGTGTGCCGTTATAGCTAAATGCATCGTCGGCAGTGCCGCCGCCATTTGGGATAAACACCGCACCATTCACCAGGTCAATCCGCATACCGTCGCCCGCTACAAAGTTCTGGCCGCTACCGATACCAATTTGAGTTGCATTGGTATTGATGGCGTCACTGCCTGTAATTATGGCATCCTGCGTGGTGACGCCCAAATCAGTCAACACCACGAATGGCACATGACCTGCACTGACGACATCGCCGCTGGTTGCCGATACTGCGGTGCCGTTGCTGATCACACCACTGGAGTGAATGGTGTAAGTGCCATCGGTGTTGATATCGATGAAGTACCCGGTGTTGGCATCAGTCACGCCCCCGGCAGTCAGCGAGGTGGATGCCACCAGCTTGGTGTAGTCGGTCACGTTATTGGTGGTAATGAAGTACAGGTGAAGCGCTAGTCCGCCAAAACTCAACGTATGGCCAGCGTTATCCATTGCCGCGGTGCCTTGCAGGCTGTGGTCGAACTCAACCGATTTCGCCCCGTCGGCGCCCGCCGCAAAACTGTATTGGCCGATCACGTCAGGTGCGGTTAAATTATCCCTGATGTAGGTATGGCTGGCGATCAGCGAGGTCGGGCCGTCATCATAGATGCTCAACTGCGCACCCACGTCAATGCTGGCCGATTGTTGGTCACCGTCATTGTCGGTGATGGTCGCCGTCAGCGTTACCAGGCCGGTCAGGTTGATCGAGTCGTTCGGCGTATCCGTCGCACTGTCCTCGTGGATCGCACGGTACTCGGTCAGCGTCACTTCGCCCGTATTGGCGTCTACGCTCACCGAGAACACTCGGAAGGCCACTTCGCCCACGTGTCCCGTCACGTAACCTGTCACCACGCCGCCAGACTCGCTCAATACCACCGCTGTGTTGGTCAGGCTGTCCACCAGCGTGGTGCTGCCATTACCCGTCACGCTCACCGCATAGCTCTTGCTGGCGCCGTCCGCCCCAGGCACCGAGTCGAACGCTCCGCTGAAGCTTGCGCTGTCGGAGGTCGGGCCGGAACCAACGGAGCCCGTCGGCAGGTTGCTTTCGTCGACCGCTATGTTATTAAGTTCGGTATCGGCCGGGGTGATGCTCGGGCCGTCGTCGTAGATGCTCAACTGTGAACCGAGATCGATGCTGGCCGACTGTTGGTCACCGTCATTGTCGGTGATGGTCGCCGTCAGCGTTACCAGATTATCCAGACTGATCGCATCGTTCGGCGTATCCGTCGCGCCATCCTGATGCACCGCACGGTAGTCGGTCAGGGTCACTTCGCCCGTGTCGGCGTTTACGCTCACCGTGAACACCAGATCGCCGTCCGTTTCAGTGCGGCCTTCCACCACGCCGCCGTTCACGGTCAGCATCACAGCCTGACCCGAGACGGAATCGATCAGACCGGAATTCAACGGCGTGTCGCCCTCTTGGCCGGTCACGCTCACCGCATAGCTCTTGCTGGCGCCGTCCGCCCCAGGCACCGAGTCGAACGCTCCGCTGAAGCTTGCGCTGTCGGAGGTCGGGCCGGAACCAACGGAGCCCGTCGGCAGGTTGC
>JAHFRL010000014.1:0-29606 GCA_023266235.1 Betaproteobacteria bacterium | reverse complement strand
GTCACGCTCACCGCATAGCTCTTGCTGGCGCCGTCCGCCCCAGGCACCGAGTCGAACGCTCCGCTGAAGCTTGCGCTGTCGGAGGTCGGGCCGGAACCAACGGAGCCCGTCGGCAGGTTGCTTTCGTCGACCGCTATGTTATTAAGTTCGGTATCGGCCGGGGTGATGCTCGGTGTGTCGTCCTCGACCGTCACTGTCAGCGAGGTCGTCGAGGTCGCCGTGCCGTCGGACACGTTCACGCCCACGTTAAAGGACAGCAGGTTTTCGTCGCTGGTCCCCGGAGGCGGAGCCTCATGATCGATCGGGCCGTTCAGCGTTACCGTGTAGGAGCCCGTGTCGGTGATCGTAATTGTGACGATGGTGGCAGTGCCTTCTTCGCCAACCGGTATCGTTCCCGTCACTGTGTGACCATCAGGGCTGAGCGTCCAATTGATCAACTGGCCACCCGATGTCAATCCTGGGGCGGGCTCAGTCAAGGTCACCGTGAATGTGGTGCTATCCGGGTCAACGATCGAGATTGTCCCTTCAGCAACCTTTACGTCAGCGTCGGGAACCGGCTCGTCGTGCGGGGAGTTGTCGAAACTGCCCGTCACCAAATTGCCGCCCCCCTCCCCGTCCTGGGACAGAACTTCCTCCGATACCGTAGCGAAACCAGGCTCGAGGACAGGCGCAACGTTGGTAATAACAGGCTGTTCCACCACAACAGGGGGGGGCAACTGAAACTCCGGCGTGGGGAACGTGATGGACCCGACACCAGTCTGGAATCCGGCGGTCACGTCCCCGGTGGCACTGGATTGGTCAATCAGCACCGGTGTGCTCCCGCTGCCGTCCGCGGCGCCACCGGCGCCGGGCGCGCCACCCGCGGCCGTGGCCGGCGCAGCCTGCGTCGGGTCCGCGCCGGCGGCGATTGCCGCCTGCAATGCGGCCACGTCCTGTCCCGGGGCAGCCGCGGCAGCAGGGGCGCCACCGGTGCCTTCATCTAGGATCGCTGGATCCATGGCAATCTTCGAATCGCGCCCGAGGTCGAGCGAGTGGCCATTCTCGAGCTGGACCTGCACGATGCCGTCCGCTCCGGTGGCAAGTGTTTCCTTCACGTAGATCTTGTCGCCCACGTGCGCGGCACGCGCGACGCCATCAACGCCGACGACCTTGACATCGCCGATCACGACCTGGATCGTCCCGACCGCTTTGCCGCCCGCAGCCGCGGCTGCGGCTTGAGCTGCAGCAGCGCCCGTCGTCGCCTGCGCGACGATCATCGGCGCGGCATCGGATCCCGTATCAGCAGCGGTTACGTCAAGCTGAACCTGCGCTGCGGCATTCGCCGAGAGGAACCCGGCCTCCTTGCCCATACCAGGCGCCAGTGCATTACCGGACACACCGCCAGAACTGCCGCCGTCGCCGGCCGGAGATTGGAGTGTTGCCGCTGAATTGCCGTTGCCGATGTTGGTTGCCATTGTTGTACCCTCCAGAAGTTCCAGTTAAAACCCTTAACCGAGCGTTACCTGCCCGGACTATGGAGCGAATTCTGTGCTATCCCGAACCGGAGAAACAGGGCTATAGGTATCAATACCTTAGTGCTGGTTGTGCGGTATGTCACGTCAGGAATCAGTCCAAAATCACGAAATGGGCCTTTTCCGCGACCTGGAGCTTGTCCCGGTAGGCCTCGACCGCCCTAAAGAACGCTTGCGACCGGATCGGGGGTTCGTTCAGCACCTCAGGCGGGGGGACCGGGATCCTGATGCCATTCCCCGAGCCATCTTCCACGCGGAATTCGTAGTGCAAATGCGGTCCGGTGGCGAGCCCGGTCATACCCACATAGCCGATGACCTGGCCTTTCTTGACCTTGGCGCCCACCGCGAGATTTTCGGCAAACCCGTTCAGATGGCCGTAATAGGTGAGAAAACGCCCGTAGTGCCGAAGAATGACAAGGTTGCCCAGCTCGCCCCGATCGCCCATGAATTCCACCACCCCTTCGGATGTCGCCATGGCCTTGCTGCCGGTCGGCGCCGCATAGTCGATGCCGCGATGCGCGCGCCACAGGCCGAGAATGGGATGAAACCGCGCTAACGTGTAGTCCGAGGTCACCCGCGAAAATTCGACCGGGGAGCGGCGAAAGGTTTTTTTGATGTTTTTGCCGGTTTCCGTGAAATAGCCGGTCCTCCCGCGCCCGTCATCGAAGTAGAAAGCCTGCAGGCGCCGGTTGCGAATGATGAATTCGGCCGCCAGGATCCGCCCGGGACCCGCGATGTGCCCGTCGCGATAGAGCACTTCGTGCACAATCGTGCAGCGATAGCCGTAGTGGAGTTCCTGATGGAAATCCACTTCGTCGGAAAAAATTTCCGCGAGCTGCAGCACGATCTCCTCCGGCAGGCCGATCACGTCGGTGGCGGTGAACAGCGAAGCCTTCGAGGAATCGGCGCGCATCTGCTCCACCAGCCGCGGATCGCTCGCGTGGCGCCTGACCTGAATCGCGGCCGGGTTGAGGGAAATCGAATAGGCCTCATCCGCGCGCAGGATGTATTCGATCTCGACGGCTTCCCTTGCAGGATCGGATCGAAGGCGAACGTATTTGCCCGGCGCGAGCGCGGGCAGTAAATCGATCCGGCCGATCACGGCGGAAGCGGCCAGCACCGCGGAATCAAGCTTGTCGCCGACGCGGTTGAAGAGGTCCAGCCACGATTCTCCCGACGCCACGCGCGTCTCGACCTCCCGCTGCTGCGCCTGCTGAAAACCGGGGGCGTCCGGACGATGCAGCACGTCGCCGGGCCTGGGACGCAGGCGACTCTCAGCGCTGATCCCGCTGACGGGCGCGACGCCGAAAGCGACGACTTCGATGAGGGGTTGCGGCGACGACAGCCTGCGGGGCTCGTCGTTCGTGGTTCGTGGCGACTCGCTCGCGTGCGCGTGCGAAATGGATGCCGCTGCCGCGACCGCGAGCAACATACAGACGAACAAGTCAAAGGGGAAACGCGCGCGCATGCTTGATTGTTCTAGGACCCGCGCCGCGCGCCCTGGTTCTCCGGATTCCGGCTAGATGATGTCCTTCTCGCCTACCATGAGATCCGCTACGGCCTGCAGTCGTTTGCGCGCAGCCTGACGCTGCAGATACTTCTCGCCGGCCGCCTGGGGCAAGTCGGTAAATGTGATGACGCCCTTGTCGAGCAACAGGTCAACCAGGTCGTCCACCAGACGGACCATTTTCAGGTCGCTCTCGGCAAGCAGCTGCCGAAGGGCGCTGGGCGAAGACAGCCCCTCGTCCGCGAGGAAGCGCATCAACTCCGGGTGATCGGACGCGATCTCTTCCCCGGCCCCGCCTTCCGGGCGGTCGGAAACGCCGGTTATCCTGCCCGCTTCATCCCGGGAAATATAAGGCATGCTTGTTGACTCGTGGCGCGTGAAACAAAACGGGGCACATTGCTGCGCCCCGTTTCAATTCAAAAACCGGTGTCCGCGTTATTTGGAGGCCTTCAGCAACGCTTCCTCCGGGGGCTTGACGTCAAGAGTGGACAGCAACACGCCCATCGCATTCAGGATGCGGTAGCGGCCCAACATCTCCAGGTACACGCCGTCCGCTTGCGTGCTGCGAGCCGTTAAATACTCGTTCTCGGCGTTGAGGAGGTCGAGCAACGTGCGCTGACCGATCGAAAACTGCTGCGCGTAGCTTGCCCGCGTGGAATCAGTGGATTTCACGTAGCGGTCAAGGGAAGGGAGCCGGTCGCGGGCGGTCGCATACGTGTTGTAGTCCAGACGCACTTTGTTTTCCACTTGACGATTGGTATTGCGAGCGATCTCCGAGGCCTCGTTGATCTGGTGCCCCGTCTCACCCATCCGGTAATGGTCGAAACCGCCGCGGAAAAGATTCCATTTCATCCACAACATCACCAGGCGGTCGTTGTTCGGACCCGTCACGCCATCAAGGTTCCTGTTGTTCGAGTAACTCGCCTCAAGCTCCAGCCTGGGGGAGATGAACGATCTCGCGTTTTCCCGCTGCGCCTGCGCCGCATCCACGTCCGACAGAGCGGACTTCAGGACGGGATGATTCTCCAGCCCTGTCTTGACCGCCTCATCGACAGAGGCCGGGATGTTCCGTGGGACGTCAGGCATGGTCAGATTCACGGGCGCCTTGCCGACAACCTTCAGATAAGTGATCTCGGCCTCGCGCAGACTGCTTTCCGCCGCCTGCAGGTTCGAGATCGCCAATGCGGTTCTCGCATCTATCTGTTCCAGATCCGCCCGGCGCCCGACGCCTTTGTCGCTGCGCAGCTTGACCTGGTCAAAGGTCTTCTGGTGCGCCCCGAGGTTTTCCTTGGCGTAACTCACCAACTCTCTGTTCTTGAGCACGTTGAGATAGGCTTCGATCGCCTGCAACGCGATTTCCTCGGCCGTGCCGTAGGTGCGATGCGCGGATGATTCGGAGATGGCGCGGCGGCGATCCACTTCGCTCTTGACCCCGAAACCATCCCACAGCATCTGGTTAAGGACGGCCCCCTCCTGCTTGCGGTTGAGACGAACATAGTCTTGCGTTGTCGCCAGTGTGATCGAGTTCTTGCTTTCCTCGCGCCCAACTCCGTAGAGAAAATCCAGCTTTGGAAAATACCCACCCTTCGCAGCGTTAATTGCGGAATCCGCCGCATCTTTTCTCTTCGCCGCACTGGTTACCTGCGGGTTGGTCTCGACAGCGGTTGTTACGACCTCCTTGAGCGTTTCCGCGAGGCCAACACCACTGAACGCAAACGCTATCGCTCCCGCTATCAATCCTCGCATCGATAATCTCGTCATTTTTTTCCCCGTATTCGTGAGCGATCGATTTGAATCCGTATCGACTCGAACGATTTCAACTTCGTTGTCAGGTTATCATTCCAACCACTTGGCGTAAATCAGGTATTGATCGTATCGACCCAAATACCATGCCGGATGTTGCAACAAAACAACACTTCTTTTGCCGACTTTTCAAAATATTAACGGATTTGGGCCTGTTTTTTGCCCCGATGTCGCTAAATCGGGTTTCACGCCTTGCGGGACATCGACGAATTGACCGGCCTGCCATCGGTCACAAAGAGCACGAGTTTCAGGCGATCGGATACGCCAAGCTTCTGAAATACATTCGATAAATGCCCTTTGACGGTGCGTTCCGAAATATCCAGCACCGTCGCAACGTGCTTGTTGCTCGCGCCGCCCACGATGAGCCGCACGATTTCCTTTTCACGGCGCGTCAACTCTGCAAGCTTGTCGGGTACGGGTTTCTCCGTCCCCGGGCGGCGCTGCGCATCCGCGTAGCGCCGCAATTCGGTGACCAGGCGCGGCAGCAGGCTTCGCGTCACCCATACTCCTCCGCCGTAAGTCACATTGAGAACCTGCTGTAGGGACTCGGGATCGATGCCCCGGCGGCAACACCCTTTCGCGCCCGCTTTCAGCAGGGAAATCTCTTCGTCCTCATCAAAGACAGGCGTCATGACGATGACACGCCCCGCCGCCGACCACGCAACGATCTGACCCACCTGTCGCTCGATCGGATGGTCCAGCAGCTCCGCATCCACGATGATCACCGACGGGGCCAGCGTCCTGATCTTGCCGGACAGCGCCGTTACAGTGTCCGCGACTTCGAATTGATGCTCGGCGCTGACCGCCCGCCGGCAACGATTGGCTAACTCGGCGTCGCGAGTCGCGAGAAGTATTGACATAACAGACCGGTTACAACATTCGGATTCGTCCAACCCTGCCGCGACTCAGCGCTCGCGGAACGCCATCTCTTTGGTCTTGATGATCGGCTTGAGCATATAGTGCAGAAACGTTTTCTCGCCGGTATGAATGTTGACGGTCGCGGTCATGCCGGGAATAATCGCGAGCGGCTTATCACTGCGCCCCGGCATGTTGCTCGTCGTGCGCACCTTGACGAGATAGTAGCTCTCCTTCTCCTGTTTCTTCTCATCGATGACCGTGTCCGCGCTGATATATTCAAGCTTGGCGGGAAAACCGCCGTATATCGAGAAGTCATAGGCCGTGAGCTTCACCAGCGCCTCCTGGCCCGGGCGCAGGTACGCGATGTCTCTCGGCTTGACACGCGCCTCGATGAGCAGGGTGTCCTCCAGCGGCACGATCTCCAGCAGGTCGGATCCCGGTTGCACGACGCCGCCGACGGTCGTCACTTTTACCGCTTTAATGGTCCCGCTCACCGGCGAACGAACGACAGCACGTTCCACGCGATCCTTCAGCGCCACCCCGGTCGCTGCCGACCCCTCCTGCTCGGCGCGCACCTGGTTCAGCTCGGCCAATGCGTCATTGCGGAATTTCGCCACGTAGCTGTCGAGCTTGTTTTTCGCCTCCGCAACCGCGGAGTCCAGCCGCGGAATCGTGGTCCGGGTCGATTCCAGTTCGCCCTTGAGGTCGTTGGCCTGGCGCTCGAGCCGGAGGATCTCGACTTCGGACATCGCCCCTGACTTGACCAGCGGCTTCGACATCGTCAACTCCTTGTCGAGCAGCTCGAGGCTGACCTTGATCTGCTCAAGCCGCCCCCGCTTTTCCTTGAGTTCCTGCGCGCGTTGGTCAGTCTGTTGCCGAAACACGGCCGTATTGGCATTGAATTCCGCCTGCCGCGACCGGTAGAGCGTTAATTCCCGCTCGGCGAGATCGGGATTGTCCTTCCTGAACGTCTGCGGCAGGTCGAACGCGGTTCCGGAAACCTCGGCGCTCAGCCGGGCAATCTTCGCCGTCAACGCGTCGTTTTTTGCCTTGTTCTCCTGAAACGATGAGGCATAACGCGTGTCGTCGATCAGCATCAGGACCTGATCTTTGCGGACGATGTCCCCGACTTTCACCTTGATCTCGGAGACGATTCCCCCTTCCAGATTCTGCACGACCTGGATCTGGCTGGACGGAATGACTTTGCCCTCGGCGACCGTCGTTTCCCCGATATTGGCGAACGCCGCCCAGAAGATAAACGCGATGACAAAAGCGAACGTGCCCCACACCGCAAAATGGGAATAGGCCGGTGGTCCGTGGAGGGCCGCGGCGGCAGTCTCACTCATGAAGTCGATGTCTTCACGCCGTTCGAGTTTTTTGGGGATGTCGGTCACCGCAGCTCCGAAAAAAAGGTCTTTCGTCAAAGCGCGCCAGTTCCTGCGCAGATACCCGCCAGGCGAACTCTCGTCTGACGGGAGCGCCTCGTCATCGTTTGGCGACACTGATTCTCCCTCCCGAAAGCGCCTGCATGACTTGTTCCTTGGGCCCGTCCGCGACAACGCGGCCATTGTCGAGCACGATGAGGCGCGGAACCAACGTCAACAATGAGGCTCGGTGCGTCACCAGCATGAACGTCTTGCCGGCCAGCGCCTTGTCGAGCTTCGCCTTGAAGTTCTCCTCGGAGCGGTTGTCCAGCGCGTTGGTGGGTTCATCCATGATCGATATCGGCGGATCGAGCAGGAGCGCCCGCGCAATGGCGACCGTTTGGCGCTGACCCCCGGACAATCCTTCGCCACGCTCGCCGATGCGCAGATCAAACCCCTGCGCGGACGGGTGGACGAACTCCGTAACCCCCGAGATCTCCGCGGCGCGCAGCATCGCCGCATCAGCGGCGTAAGGCGCCGAAAACAGAATATTCTCCTTCACCGTACCATAGAACAGCACCACATCCTGCGGCACATAACCGATGTTCTTGCGCAGCGTCGCCGGATCGATCTGGTTGATGTCCACGCCATCGATCAGTATCGACCCCGAGTTCGGCTGATAGAGCGCGAGAACCAGCTTTTCCACCGTCGATTTCCCCGAGCCGATCCGGCCTATCAGCCCGACGCGCTCGCCGACGCCGAGCTTGAACGAAACATTCGACAGCGCCGGAGTCTGCTGGCCGGGATACGAAAAGGTGACGTTCCGAAACTCGATTTCACCGCGGATGACCGGCCTATGAACGAAGCTCTTGTTGGCGGGCCGTTCCACCGGCAAGTGCATGATGTTCTCGAGCGTGCTGAGCGCCTGTACGGACTGATGGTAGCGCGTCATGAGCCCCGCCACCTGCCCCAGGGGGGCGAGCGCGCGCGAAGTCAGGATGGTGCAGGCCACCAGCGCGCCGACGGTCAACTCGCGATCGGCGATCAAGTAGACGCCGACGACGATCACGCCGACGCTTGTCAATTGCTGCACCGAGACGGAAATGTTGACGATCGCCGATGACAGGGTGCGGGCCTTGATTCCGAGGCGGGCAACGGTGCCCACCAGTTGTTCCCATTTGCGCTGCAGAGGCCCCTCGCCGGAGAGCGACTTGATCGTCTCCATGGCGCCGATGCTCTCGATCAGCAGTCCCTGCTTCTGGGCCGAGTAGCGAAAGGTCAGTTGAATGATTTCGCCCAATTGCCTCTGCAGCGAGAGGCCGATCAGAATGATCACGGGCACGGCGAGCAGCGGCACCACCCCGACCCACCCGCCCACCCAGAAGATCACGATGATGAAAATGAAAACGAAGGGCAGATCGATCAGCGCGGTGATGGTGGCCGAGGTGATGAACTCGCGGAACGCGTCGAATTCATGGAGGTTGCTCGCGAACGATCCGACGGAGGCCGGACGCGCCTCCATTCTCAGCCCCATCGCTTTTTCAAAGATATTGGCGGAAAGGATGACATCGATTCGCTTGCCGGCGATGTCGACCAGGTAACTGCGCAACATGCGCATTCCGAAATCGAAGGTGAGGACGATCACGACGCCGAGGGCCAGGGCCCATAGCGTTTCGGTCGTGTCGTTGGGGACCACGCGGTCGTACACGTTCATGATGAACAAGGGCATGACCAGGGCGAACAAATTGATCAGCAGCGAGGCCAACAGCACTTCCCCGTAGATCGGCCAGGCGAGACGGACCACCCCCCAGAACCAATGCTGCACGCGCGGCACCGCGCTGTGCTCCGTTCTGGAGTCGAACTGCAGTTGCTGCTGGACCAGAATCACATGTCCCGTGAAGTCCTTTTGCAGCGCGCTTAACGACGTTTGCAGAACGCCGCCCGTGTCGGGGTCCACGATCTGGCAGCCGCCTTGAGGCGTCACCGTCTTCAGGATGCAGGCGCGGCCGCCGTTCAACAGCACCACGACGGGCAACACCAGGGGCGAGATTTTCCCGAGTTCCCGTTGCGCCACCTTGGCGGTCAGGCCCGCCCTCTCTGCGGCGCGCTCGAACAGCTCCGGTGTGAGCCGGCTGTCAATCAGCGGGAGCCCGGCTGACAGCGTTTCTTCCGAAAAGGGGTGGTTGTAGAAGCGCGTGAGCAAGACCAGGCACTTCAACAACGGGTCGTCGACCGATACGCTCCGTTTCGGGATCTCCCACTGCGCTTTTGCTCGTTCTTCGCCCACTGCGCTGCTCCGATTCAAAATGTTCAACCCGTTGCGTCCGCGCGCGAGTCTAACAGGGTGTTGAAAAGCGCGCTCACGCCAACCCGATCATCGATCACTCAGGCTTGCCGATGTAGTAGCCTTGCGCGCCGTCGACCATCAGGCTCTTCACCATCGCGAAGTCCTGCTCGCTTTCGATGTACTCGGTCACGACCTGGATGCCGAGACCGTGGGCGATGCCCACCAGCGCCTGCACGAAGAACTGCCGGTCCGTGGACTGGACGAGGCCGCGGGTATAGGCCCCGTCGATCTTGATGTAATCGATTTCCAGGCTGCGCAAGAAGCCGACCGACGCCGTGCTCTGCCCGAAGCGGTCGATCGACAGGCGCGCGCCCGTCTCGCGCAACCGGCTGAAGGCCGCCTTGACCGCATCGAGATGGGCGATGATCGAATGTTCCGCGATCTCCAGGATGACGTAGCGTGCGACCTCGCGCTGCGCGGCCAGCTTGCCGTGCAGCCATTCGACAAACACCGGGTCGATGATCGATTCCAGCGACAAGTTGATCGCCGTTGCCCCGCCTTTGACCGGACCGTCCGTCGTAATGTGCTGCATGACTTTCTCGACGATGACCCGGTCGAGCAGTTGCAGCGCACCGAGCCGCTTCGCCGTTGCGATAAACAAGCCGGCGCGGATCAGCGTTCCGTCCGTGGCCAGAATGCGGACACACGCCTCGCTGCGATAACTCCACTCGGACTCCGCGACCTGGCAGGCACGCACCGGTTGGTACTGCACCACCACCCGCTCGCTGGGCAGCCCCACTTTGAACATGCCGTTGATCTCGACGGACATCGCCGCCGTCTGGTCCGCCGCCTCTGCTTCCTGCACGTGCCAGGCGGGAACGCCCCGGACCTGCGCGACAGCCAGCGCCGAGCTTACAGCCGCCATCAGTTTGCCGAAGGACGCGCCTTCATGGTGTCGGTAGTAGGTGATTCCGACGTGCGGCATCATGCTTTGATCGGTGCGGGGAAACTCCTCGATTTCAGCCAGCGCGCCGATCAGTTCATCGCCAAGCTTCGGCACATCGGCTTCGGGGATATCGGGTACCAATAGCGCGAATTCCGGACCGTCGAGCTTGGCCAGCAAGGACCGCTCGCGTTTATTGCACACGGTACTCAGCAGGCGGGCCGCGCGCTTCAGCAATGCATCGCCTTCGACGCGCCCGTTTCGCTCGTTATACGCGGCAAACCCGCGGATTCGAACGACCGCCACCGCGCCCGCTGCCAGCTTGGTCGGGGCGGCGATCAGATGGCTCAACTGCTCGCTGAAATCATTGCGGTTCATCAGCCCCGTGACCCCGTCCACGTAAGCCTTGTTCCGCATCTTCTCGGCCAGGTCCGTTTGCTCGGTCAGCATGCGCTCCACCGCCAGACACATGTTGTTCATCGCGTTGGCCACGCGGTGCAATTCTCGCGCCCACGGGAGTTTCTTCAGGATCGTGAACTGCCGCCTGGAAATGTTGATCGCCTGCTGCTCCATGTCGTCGAGGGGGCGGAGCGCGAGCCGCAGCACCACCAGCACGACCACCAGCGACACGATCGCGACGACGAGAAGCACCCAGCCCGAACGGACCGACACCCGCCACAGTTCGGCGTAAGCGTGCCCGGGATGGCTGACCACCTCGATCGTCGCGGCCTGGCGCCAGCCGTCCATGATGATCGCGCTCATCCGCGGCGTGGATAACGAAAAATAATCCACAAACCAATCCGGAACGTCTTTGACGGCCTCCTCGACGCGTTTGGCGACGAGCACCTTGCCGTCCATGCTCTTGACGAGGATCTCACGATAGTAGCCACGGTCGAAGATGGCGGCGGTCATCCTTTCGACGGTCTCCACGTCCTTGACGCGGCCGCTGTGGGTGATCGACAACCCGAGGGAAGTCGCCGTGTCTTGCGCGTGCGACTCCATGGCTTTCTGCAGGTAGTCTTTGGTGCTGTCGATCACGATCGCCAGCGTCGCGATGAAGACCAGGACCCACAGCACGGAAATCAACGCTACCAATAACCGGGAAAGTTTCATGTGGACGCCGTCCTTTCACTCACATAAGCAGTTTAACTTGCTGCCGCACGCAGCCGCGCCTGGAGATCGCGCCAGTGCCCGATGCGATCCGAACCGCCCACGGATTGGGCGCGCCCGGTCTGTTCCTTCGCCAGCCACAGCCCCGAACCGTTGAAGCTGTATACCGGCAGCAGATCGGTTCTGGCGGACGCGGGCCGGATGGTCTTGTTGATGTTGTCGAGAACCAGCGGTTCTGAATCGGGGTTTGGAAAATACGCGAGCACCATGTGGGCCTCTTTGTAAATGACGAGCTCCTTGACATAGGTGATCCGCAGTTTTTCATCGGGAACCCCGAGCGCCAGCAAGGTAAAATATTTCGCGATCGAATAATCCTCGCAATCCCCGCCGTTGGTCGACAGAAACTCGATCGGGGTCGCCCAATAGTCTTCCTTCCCCCAATGAGTGAGGTCGTCGATAAACGGCGTCTGGTTCATGAAATCGTTGACCAGTTCGAGCTTTTGTCGCTCCGGCATCTTCTTGTATTTTGGGGCAGTCAGTATCTCCTTCCAGGCAGTGAGCCGGTTTTTTGCGACCGGTCCGAACTCCTGCGCCAGCCTGGCGATCTGCGCGTCGGTGATGACGACCAACTCGGCCGCGAGCGCCGCGCACGACGCGACCAGCAGAAGAATACGGAGCCACCTGACACCGAATACGACACCGAATACGCGCATATGATTCCCGATCCCGACGCCGAACCCGGACTCGCTGGCTGAGCGAAACCGACCCGATCGTTGTCCCCTCCGCCTGGCTGGCGGCGCCCCCGAGTCGCGAAAAACCCGGCCGGCGTCCGGTCATTCCTTCGGATAGCGATCCCTCCTCGTATTATATCGCTACCGATGGCGGGACTTTGGTCGTCTGTCCGGATGATACCGGAGTTTTCCAGTTCGTGTGCCCGCGGCTGCATCCCGGTCAGGCCGGCTCTCCGTTTGCCCGTTTGGCGGGATGCGTGGAGCCGATGTGATGCAAGAAGAGTTGGATGACCATGCTATCCTTTCAGCCTACCCACGGAGAACCCGGAAGCAGCAGACTTTAAACGCCCCCTTGAAAAACCCTTCCTCTCTCGAGGATCTCATCGAAGCGCTGCGCTGCCTGCCGGGCGTGGGGCCGAAATCCGCGCAGCGCATGGCTTACCATTTATTGCAGCGCGATCAGCCGGGCGCGGCCCGGCTGGCGAGCGCGCTCGGCCGTTCGCTCGAGGTGATCCGGCACTGCGAGCGTTGTAATACGTTTACCGAGCAGCAGGTGTGTGGATTGTGCCGCTCGCCGCGCCGCGACGCGCACTTGCTGTGCGTGGTCGAGACGCCGGCTGACATGCTGATGATGGAGCAGGCCGAGTGCTACCAGGGGCTTTATTTCGTGCTGATGGGCAGGCTGTCGCCGCTCGATGGGGTAGGACCCAAGGATATTCATCTCGATCGCCTGCTCAAGCGCGCCGATGACGGGCTGGTGCGCGAGGTCATCGTGGCAACCAATTTCACGGTCGAAGGCGAGGCGACGGCGCATTACATCGGCGAGCTGCTGCTCGCGCGCGGGCTCAAGGTGAGCCGCATCGCGCGCGGCTTGCCGGTCGGCGGCGAGCTCGAGCATGTCGACAGCGGCACGCTGGCGCAGGCGGTGATCGAGCGCCGCGCGCTCGGGTCATCGCCATGAACAAGCGAAGCGCGACAACGCGCCGCCCCCGTCCCGCCAGCGCAGGCGGTGATCGAGTGCGGCGTGAGCGTGTCATGCCGGCGGGCGGGGTGCGCACTGCAGCGAAAGCCGCAACGGAGCCGACTCAGAAACTGCAGAAGGTCCTGGCACAGGCCGGGCTCGGCTCGCGGCGCGACATGGAGCTGCTGATCGAGAGCGGGCGGGTCACCGTCAATGGCGCGACCGCGCGGATCGGCGCGCGCGTCGGACCGCATGACCAGATCAAGGTCGCCGGGCGCGTGATCCACGCCGGGTCTGCGGCGCGTCTGCCGCGCGTGCTGCTCTACCACAAACCGGAAGGCGAGATCACCAGCCGCGACGATCCGCGCGGGCGGACGAGCGTGTTCGAGCATTTGCCGGCGATAACCGGCGCCAAGTGGATTTCCATCGGCCGGCTCGATTTCAACACCTGCGGCCTGCTCATTTTCACCACGTCAGGCGAGCTCGCCAATCGCATGCTGCATCCGCGTTTCGAGATCGAGCGCGAATATGCGGTGCGCGTGATGGGACAGCTGCAGCCGCAGCACCTGCAGCGGCTGACGCAGGGCATCGAACTGGCGGACGGCGTCGCGCGCTGCGCACGCATTGAATTGCGCGGCGGCGAGGGCGCCAATCAATGGTGTCACGTGGTGCTGAAGGAAGGCCGCAACCGCATCGTGCGCCGGCTGTTCGAAAAGCTCGGGTTTACCGTGAGCCGGCTGCTGCGCGTGCGCTTCGGCATCATCGAGTTGCCGCCGCGACTGAAGCGCGGCCGGACGCATGAACTCAGCGCCGAAGAGACGCGGCGCGTGCTCGACTGGCTCGACGCGCCACCGCCGCCGCATCCGCAGCCGGAACGCGGGCAGCGCCCACCAGGTGGCGGCGCTCGAGCATGAACACGCAGTCATCGCCGCCGCTCGTCTGCGGCCATACGAACGGCAGCTGCGGGAACGCCGCTTCGAGCCGCTTGCGGTTATGGCCGATCTCGACCACCAGCAGCCCATCAGCCATCAAATGCCGCGCCGCCTCGCGCAGGATCACGCGCACCGCAGCGAAGCCGTCCGTGCCGCCGGCAAGCGCGAGCCGCGGTTCGTGGCGATACTCGCGCGGCAGTGTCCGCATGGCGCCGGTGCTGACATAGGGCGGATTGGCGACGATCAGGTCGTAGCGCTCGTCGTGCAAGGCCGAAAACATGTCGGACTTGAGCAAACGCACGCGCCGCCGCAATCGGTACGTTGTGACGTTGCGTTTTGCCACTGCCAGAGCGGCATGCGAAATATCGACTGCATCGATGCGGGCGGACGCGAACGTTTTTGCAAGAACAATCGCCAGACACCCGGACCCGGTACACAGGTCCAGCGCGCAGCGGATGCGGTGGGGCTCCGTTATCCACGGGGCGAGCCGCTCGCGCAGCAGCTCGGCGATGAACGAGCGCGGCACGATCACGCGCTCGTCGACGTAGAACCGGTAATCGCCGAGCCACGCCTCGTGCGTCAGGTAAGCGGCAGGGATGCGGCGGCGGATGCGCTCCTCGACCAGGCGCTGCGCACGCTTGCGTTCCGCGCGGGTCGCCTTGCGGGTGAGAAACGGCGTCAGCCGGTCGGGCGGCAGCTTGAGCGCGTGCAATACCAGGTAGACCGCCTCGTCCCGGGCATTAGCGGTGCCATGACCGAAGGCGAGCCGCGCGCGCTTGAGACGTGCGTGCGCGGTTGCGACCAGCTCGCGTACGGTAATGGCGGATACCCGTCCGGCTGCAGTCATCGGGCTGCAGAATTGCGCGACGCTACTGCGGGCAACCGCGTCAGCCGCCGCGCGGTCACACCATATCGAGATTGAGCTTGATGCTGCTCAGGTCGTCGCCGGGCTGGGTGGTCGTGCGCGGCTCGGATGAACTCGACGCGGGTTGTTGCTGGGCGTCCGGCGCCTTGCCGGCGTTGTTGATCAGCCAGTGCAGGTTGGTCGACGAATCGGCGTTGGCAAGCGCGTCTTCGAGTGTAATCTGGCCGCTGCTGTAGAGCGCGTAGAGCGCCTGCTCGAAAGTCTGGCTGCCCGGCGCGAGGCTCTGTTCCATCGCGTCCTTGATCTCCCCCATTTTGCCGTTCTTGATCAGATCGGCGATGTGCGCGGTATTGAGCATGATCTCGACCGCCGGTATGCGTCCGCCGGCCTTGGCGCGGATCAGGCGCTGGGAAACCACGCACTTCAAGCTGATCGCGAGATCGGCGAGCAGGGCTTCCCGCGCTTCGCGCGGGAAGAAGTTGATGATGCGGTTCAGCGCGTGATAGCTGTTGTTGGCGTGCAGCGTCGACAGGCACAGGTGGCCGGTCTGCGCGAACAGCAGCGCGCTCTGCAGCGTCTGCCGGTCGCGGATTTCGCCGATCATCAGCAGGTCGGGGGCTTCGCGCATCGCGCTGACCAGCGCGTTCTCGTAGCACGCGGTGTCCATTCCGACCTCACGCTGATTGACGATCGATTTTTTGTGCTTGTAGGCGAACTCCATCGGGTCTTCGATGGTCAGGATATGGCCGGTGCGGGTGCTGTTGCGATAATCGATCATCGCCGCCATCGATGACGACTTGCCGGAGCCGGTGGAGCCGACGACAAAGATCATGCCGAGCTTTTCCATCACCAGCTCTTTGAGCACCGGCGGCAGCTTGAGGTCTTCGATGGAGGGGATGTCGGGCTTGATGAAGCGGATCACCATCGCGACCGCGCCACGCTGGCGGAACACGTTGATGCGGAAGCCGCCCAGATCGGCGCGGCCGACCGCGAAGTTCATTTCGAGGTTCTTCTCGAACTCCTTGATCTGCAGCTCGGACATCACTTCATAGGAGATCTTCTTGACCGTTGCCGGATCCAGCCCCTGGGAGTTGACCGGCATTACCACGCCGTTGATCTTGATCTGGATCGGCGCGCCGGCGGTGAAAAACAGGTCAGACGCCTGCTTCTCCGCCATCAGCTTGAATAAGGGGTCGAGGAACATGGCGCGCTCCTTCAGCGTTTAAGAATTGACTTTGCCCGCGGAGTAGAACGGGTATTCTGCCGATTTCTGAAGCACTTGGAAAGCCAATTAAAGCGATACTTTGCGGCCGGAGCGGGGCGCTAGGCGCCGCGCAAAAGCTCATTAATGCTCGTTTTGGCGCGGGTTTTGGCATCGACGCGTTTAACGATCACCGCGCAATAAAGCTGGCATTTGCCGTCGCTCGACGGCAGCGTGCCGGAGACGACGACCGAGCCGGCAGGTATGCGGCCATAGCTGACCTCGCCGCTGGCACGGTCGTAGATGCGGGTGCTTTGCCCGATGAAGACCCCCATCGAAATCACCGAGCCGGCCTCGACCAGCACGCCTTCGACGATTTCCGAGCGCGCGCCAATGAAGCAATTGTCCTCGATGATGGTGGGGTTCGCCTGCAGCGGTTCCAGCACGCCGCCGATGCCGACGCCGCCGGAGAGGTGCACCTGCCTGCCGATCTGCGCGCACGATCCGACCGTGGCCCAGGTGTCGACCATGGTGCCCGCATCGACGTAGGCGCCGATATTGACGTAGGAGGGCATCAGCACCGCGTTTTTTGCGATAAATGCGCCGCGCCGCACCATCGCCGGCGGCACCACGCGGAAGCCGCCGCGCGCGAAGTCTTCACCGGTGTAATGCGCGAATTTGCTCGGCACCTTGTCGTAATACTGCGTCGCCCCGCCGGCCATCGGCGTGTTGTCCTCGAGCCGGAACGACAGCAGCACGGCTTTCTTGATCCATTGATGCACGACCCATGCGCCGTCGATCTTCTCGGCGACACGCAGCGTGCCGGCGTCGAGCCCGGCCAGCACCTGGTTGACGGCCGCGCCGAACCTGGCGGGTGCGCTGCCGGGGCTGAGTGCGTCGCGTTTTTCCCACGCCTGCTCGATGGTTGCCTGCAGTTCGTTCATGCTGCTCCCGTGTCGGTTCGGTGGTGGCGGAAAAAAGTGGCCATGCGCTGCGCGGCTTCGGTGCAGTCCGCGGTGGAAGCGACCAATGCAATGCGCACGAAATTTCTGCCGGGATTGACGCCGCGGGCGTCGCGCGCGAGGTAGCTGCCGGGCAGCACCGATACGTTGTGTGCCTGGTAGAGCCCGCGTGCGAATTCGGTGTCGTCGCGCAGGGTATCAAGCCACAGGTAGAACGCGGCATCCGGCATGCCGATCCCGGTCACCGCGCGCAGGATGCCGGTGACGGCCGCGAATTTTTCGCGGTAGAGGCGGCGATTGTCGACCACGTGGGCTTCGTCTTGCCACGCCGCGGTGCTGGCGGCATGGATCGGCGGGCTCATCGCGCAGCCCTGGTAGGTCCGGTAGAGCAGGAATTTTTTCAGGACCCGGGCGTCGCCGGCGACAAAGCCCGAGCGCATGCCGGGCACATTGGAGCGCTTTGACAGGCTGGAGAACACCACCAGCCGCGGATAGCCGCTGCGGCCGCAATGCTGCGCCGCCTGCAGCGCGCCGAGCGGGGGTTGCGCTTCATCGAAATAAATCTCGGAGTAGCACTCGTCCGCCGCGATCACGAAACCGTAGCGGTCGGACAGCGCGAACAGCCTGTTCCATTCCTGCAGGCTCATCACGCGCCCGGTCGGATTGGCGGGCGAGCAGACATAGATCAGTTGCGTCCGCCGCCACACCGCATCCGGCAGCTGCTCGAAATCGAGCGCGAAGTTGTGCGCGGGCAGCGTGTTGAGATACTGCGGCCGGGCCCCGGCCAGCAACGCCGCGCCTTCGTAAATCTGGTAGAACGGGTTCGGCACCACCACCGTGGGATCCGGTTGAGAACGATCGATGACGGCCTGGGCGAGTGCAAACAGCGCTTCGCGGCTGCCGTTGACCGGTATGATTTCGCCCAGCGCGTCGATCTGGTGCAGACCGTAGCGGCGCTTGAGCCAGCCAGCGATGGCAACGCGCAGACTCTCGCCGCCGAGCGTGGTCGGGTAATTGGCGAGCCCCGCCAGATTATCCGCGAGTGTCCGGCGGATGAATTCCGGCGTCGGGTGGGTGGGCTCGCCGATGTGCAGGCTGATCGGTTTGACCCGCGGGTTCGGCGCGACGTCCTGCAGCAGGGCGGCGAGCTTCTGGAACGGGTAACTCTGCAGGCGGTCGAGGGCGGGATTCATTCGCGGCGATCGAATCAAAGCACGGATTATAAGGGTGCGGGGCGGCGGCGCGCCGTTGGGGGCGGGCAGGCAGGCGGCTAGCGCGTGCGCGGCCGCGGCGGCAGCGCGCCCGGATCGAGCGCCGGCGGCAGACGCCAGCCCTTTTTCCGGGTTTCGGCGACCACCGTCGTGAAAATCCCGCCGCGCACATGGAACCTGGCGGTGAGCCGCAGGTAGCGCGGCTTGGCCGCCTTGGCAATGTCATCGAGGATGCGATTGGTCACCGCTTCATGAAAAGCCCCTTCGTTGCGGTATGACCCGATGTAGAGCTTCAGGCTTTTCAGCTCGACACAGACGCGGTCCGGCACGTAGTCGAGGTAGAGCGTCGCGAAGTCGGGCTGGCCGGTGCGCGGGCACAGGCAGGTAAACTCCGGTATTTCCATGTGAATCCGGTAGTCGCGCTGCGGACTCGGATTGGGGAACGTCGCAAGGCGCTGGCGGGGCGTGCTGGGCATTAGGGGAGTCGGGGCAATTCGGTTAAAATATCGCGCTAAATCCAGTTTTGAATTATAACCCTGCTCGGCAAAGAAAAAATTGCGCCTCACTGAGATCAGACTCGCCGGCTTCAAGTCTTTCGTAGATCCCACACATATCCCCGTACCCGGCCAGCTGGTCGGCATTGTCGGCCCCAATGGCTGCGGCAAATCCAACGTCATCGATGCGGTGCGCTGGGTGCTCGGTGAATCCTCGGCGCGCCAACTGCGCGGCGAAACCATGCAGGACGTGCTGTTTAACGGTGCGGGCAACCGCCAGCTGGTGAACCGCGCCAGCGTCGAGCTGATATTCGACAACAGCCTGGGCAAGGCCGGCGGGCAGTGGGCGAGTTACGCCGAGATTTCCGTCAAGCGCGTGCTCGGGCGCGAAGCCGAGTCGGCCTACTACATCAACAATGTCCACGTGCGGCGGCGCGATATTGCCGACATCTTCCTCGGCACCGGCCTTGGCGCGCGCGCCTACGCGATCATCGAGCAGGGCATGATCTCGCGCATCATCGAGGCCAAGCCGGAGGAGTTGCGCATTTTCCTCGAGGAAGCGGCCGGTGTGTCGAAATACCGTGAGCGGCGCCGCGAGACCGAGCTGCGGCTCGCCGACACGCGCGAGAACCTGCTGCGTGTCGAGGACATCCGCCTGGAGCTCGACAAGCAGCTCGAGCACCTGCGTGCGCAGGCGGCGGTCGCCACGCAGTATCACAGCCTGCAGCAACAACTGAATACCGCGCAAAACCTGCTCTGGCTGCACAAGAAGCGCGACGCGGGCAATGCGCGCGAACGGTGCGCCCGCGACATCGAAAAGCTCGGGATCGAGCTCGAAGCCGAAACCGCGCGCCTGCGCGAAACCGAGCGCAAGCTGGAAGAGTTGCGCGAGCAGCACCACGCCGCCGGCGAAGCCGTGCACACGGCGCAAGGCAGCCTTTACGAGACCAACGCCGAATTCTCGCGCCTGCAGCAGCAGATCCAGCACGTGCGCGAAAACCGCAACCGCATCGAAAGCCGGCTCGCGGCGTTGCGCAGCCAGCTCACGCAGAGCGAAGGGCAGTTGCAGGCACAGCACGCCAGCCGTAACGAATGGGAACAGGAGCAGCATCGCGCGCAGCAGCGGGTCGACGCGTGCCAGGCTGCGCTCGCCGCCGAAGCGGCCCGGCTGCCGGTCGCGGAACAGGCGTCCCGGACGAGCCAGGAGCAGCGCGATTCGCTGCAGCAGGCGGTGGCGGAAAATGCACAGACGCTGCAACTCGAACAGACCCGCCGCGAGCATGCGCTCAAGATCCTGGCGCAGCTGGCGCAACGCGAACAGCGGTTGCGCGAGGAGCAATCCGCGCTGACCTCGCCCGACAGCCGGGAACTCGAACGTCTGCGCGCCGAACTCGCGGCATACGACGCACAGCACCGCGAGCAGCGCGGTCTGCTCGAAGCCGAGGAAGCCCGCATCCCGCAACTCGAGCAGGCGTTGCGCGAGCAGGGCGCGGCAGTGGAAGACGCCGCGCAGCAGGTGACCGCGATCGAGGCGCGCAGCGTTGCATTGAAGCAGATTCAGGACCGCATCGCGCGCAGCGAAAACATGCAGGGCTGGCTGCAATCGCATCGCCTCGATGCCGGCCGCCGCCTGTGGCAGGATATCGAGATCGAAACCGGCTGGGAAAACGCGCTGGAAGCGGTATTGCGCGAGCGCCTGAACGGAATTGGTTTGAACAGCCTGGAGCAAGCCGCGCCCTGGCTCGGCGATCTGCCGCCCGGAAAAATGACGGTTTACACCGCGGGCGGCGGCGCGCCGCAGGCGCCCGCGGCGATGGCGGGGCTCGAGCCGCTCGCGGCCTACGTGCGCTGCAAGAACCCGGCCGCCGCCGGCGCGCTTTACGACTGGCTGCATCAGGTGTACGTCGTCAAGGACCGGCACCAGGGGCTCGCGCACCGCCGGCAACTGCCGGCTGGCGCGCTGCTGGTGTCGGGCGACGGCCATGTGTTCACCCGCCACAGCGTGAGCTTTCACGCGCCCGACTCGGAACTGCACGGCGTATTGTCGCGGCAGCGCGAGATCGGGCAGCTGACCGCACAGCTTACCGGTGAACAAGCGCGGCTCGCGACGCTCAAGAGCGCGCTCGCGGCAGCTGCAACCGAATCCGATCAGCGCAAGGCCGCGCTCAACGCATTGCGCGCCGCGGCCGGGCAACTGCAGCAAACGCAGCACGCCGCCCAGCTCGCGATACTCAAGCTCTCGGAGCAGGCGCAACGCGCGGCCGAGCGCGGCGGGCAGATTGCATCCGAGCTCGCCGAAATCGACGCCCAGTCGGGCCACGAGCGGGCGCAGCACGATACCGCCCAGGCCAATTCGGCGCAGCTCGACAAGCGCCGCATCGAGTTGCAGGCGCAGCTTGCCGCCGCCGGCGGCAACTACGCGCAGGCCGCGGCCGCGCTCGAGCGCCAGCGCCAGTCGCTGCTGCAGGCCGAACGCGGCGCACAGGAAGCGGCGTTCCATCTCAAGACCTGCGCCAATAAAATCGCGGAAGTCGACAACGCGCTCAAACTGATCGTCGACAACGTCAACGCAGTGCAAACCGGCATCGCGCAGCACGAGCGGGAACTCGGCGCCCTCGACGAGGCGCCGCTCAACGCCGGGCTGGAGCAGGTGATGGTCGTGCGCAACCGGAAAGAGCAGGCGCTGGCGGCGGCACGCGACGCGCTCGAGGCGACCGAAACCGGGTTGCGCCAGACCGGGCAGGAGCGGCTGACGATCGAGCAGAACCTGAACCCGCTGCGTGAACGCATCAATGACGCCAGATTGAAGGAGCAGGAAGCGCGGCTGACCGAAGAGCAGTTTGCGCAGCAGCTCGTCGCGGCCGGCGCCAATGAGCCGGAACTCGAGCCGCAGCTCGAAAAGGGCAAGCGCTCGAGCGCGCTGCAGGCCGACATCACGCGCCTGGGCAATGAAATCAACGCGCTCGGCGCGGTCAATCTGGCGGCGCTCGAGGAGCTGGAGACGTCACAGCAGCGCAAAAACTATCTCGACGCGCAGTCACAGGATCTGACCCAGGCGCTCGCCACGCTCGAAGACGCCATCCGCCGCATCGACCGCGAGACGCGCGAGCGGCTGCAGCACACGTTCGACGAGGTGAACCGCCATTTCGGCCGGCTGTTTCCGCTGCTGTTCGGCGGCGGGCAGGCCAGGCTGGTGCTGACCGGCGAGGAGATACTCGACAGCGGCGTGCAGGTAATCGCGCAGCCGCCGGGCAAGAAAAACAGCTCGATCCATCTGCTGTCGGGCGGCGAGAAGGCGCTGACCGCGCTGGCGCTGGTGTTCGCGCTGTTCCAGCTGAACCCGGCGCCATTCTGTCTGCTCGACGAGGTCGACGCGCCGCTCGATGAGACCAACACTGAACGTTTCTGCGACCTGGTCAAGCAGATGTCCGCCAACTCGCAATTCCTGTTCATCAGCCACAACAAGATCACGATGGAAATCGCCCACCAGCTGATCGGCATCACGATGCAGGAAGCCGGGGTGTCACGCGTGGTGGCGGTCGATATCGAAGAGGCGATGAAGCTGGCGGAAGAAGCCGCCTGAGGCAACTATGAGCGATCTGCAGATAAGTCTGCTGGTGATAGGCGCATTTGTCGTCGCCGGCATTTATCTGTTCAATGGGTGGCAGGAGCGTCAGTTCCGCCGCCGCGCCGAACAGGCGTTTGCGCGGGAGCACGACGACGTGCTGCTGCAGGGCGCGGCAACGCGGGATGCATCGCCGGCCGGGCGGATCGAACCCGGGCTTCAGAGCACGACACCCGCGCCGTCGCCGGCTGCGCGCACCGCAGTCAGGGCGCCGGCCGCGACCGTGGTCGATCCGGTAATCGATTATGTGGTGGAGGTGCACCTCGATGCGCCGGCCGATGGCGCCGACCTGCACGCGGAACTGCTGGCGCTGGCCGCCGGCTGGGGCAAACCGGTGCTGGTCGCAGGCTACGATCCCGCCAGCGGCGAGTGGCATGCGGCCGGCGCCGGCAACGGCAATCACTACCCGCGACTGCGTTTCGCGCTGCAGATGTCAAACCGCGCCGGCTGCGTCGAGCAGGGCCAGTTGGTCGCATTCCGCGACGCCGCGCTGAAGTGGGCGGAGCGCAACCGGGGTGAAACCAAATGCCTTGACGTCGCGGCGGCGCACGCGATGGCGGTGCAGCTCGACCGCTTCTGCGCCGACGTCGATATCGCGATCGGCATCAACGTCGTGACGCGCGACGGCAATCCGTTCTCCGGCACCAAGATTCGCGCACTGGCCGAGGCGGCGGGGCTCAAGCTCGAGCCGGATGGGGTGTTTTACGCGCGCGCCGACTACGGCGATACGCTGTTCACGCTCGATAATCACGAACCGATGCCGTTCGTGCCGGAGCAGATGAAAACCTTGTTCACGAGCGGCGTCACGTTGCTGCTCGATGTGCCGCGCGTCGGCGATGCTTTGCGCACATTCGATACGATGCTTGCCATGGCGCGGAATTTCGCGGCCACGCTCGATGGCACGCTGGTTGACGACAACCGCGCCGCGTTATCCGATGCGGCGATCGAGAAAATCCGCCATCAGCTGGAGAGTATCCTGGCGCGGATGGAGGCCGGCCAGATCGCAGCCGGAGGAGTGCGCGCGCTCCGACTGTTCTCCTGAATGGCTGTAGCGCATTCCATCGCGGCGCGCGTCAACCAGCTGCGCGCCGACATCGAACAGCACAATTACCATTACTACGTACTCGACCAGCCGGTGATCCCGGACGCCGAGTATGACCGCCTGTTTCAGGAGCTGCAGCAACTCGAGCAGCGCTACCCGCAGCTCGTCACTCCGGATTCACCGACCCAGCGCGTCGGCGCGGCGCCGTTGCTCGAATTTGCGCAAGTCACGCATCGCACGCCGATGCTGTCGCTCAACAATGCGTTTGAGGACGCTGCAGTGACGGCCTTCGACCGCCGCGTGCGCGAGGCGCTGGGGCAGGCTCTGGTCGAGTATGCCGCTGAACCCAAATTCGACGGCCTTGCGGTCAGTCTCACCTACGCAAAAGGCCTGCTTGCAACCGGCGCCACGCGCGGCGACGGCTATACCGGCGAGGATGTCACCGCCAACTTGCGCACCATTCGCGCCATTCCGCTCAAGCTGCGCGCGACCCATCCGCCCGACCTGCTGGAAGTGCGCGGGGAAGTGTTGATGCTGAAGGCTGATTTCGAGCAACTCAACCGCACCCAACGCGGGCGCGGCGAAAGAGAGTTCGCGAATCCGCGCAACGCGGCCGCGGGTTCGCTGCGTCAGCTCGACCCGCGCATCACGCTGACGCGCCGCCTGACGTTCTACGCCTACGGCACCGGCGCGCCGATCGCCGGCAAGCTGCGCAGGCATTCGCAGGTGCTCGACAGGCTCGTGGAGCTTGGTTTTCCGGTCACCGCCGAACGCCAAGCGGTGAGCGGCGTCGCGGGACTGCTCGATTATTACCGCGCGCTCGGCGCCAGGCGCGAGCAGCTGCCGTTCGAAATTGACGGCGTGGTGTACAAGGTTAACGACCTCGCCGGGCAAAACGCGCTCGGCTTCGTGTCGCGCGCGCCGCGCTTTGCGGTTGCGCACAAGTTTCCGGCGGCGGAAGCGACCACCGTGGTCGAGGGCATCGATGTCCAGGTCGGGCGCACCGGCGCGCTGACGCCGGTCGCGCGCCTGCAGCCGGTGTTCGTCGGCGGCGTAACCGTTACCAACGCGACCCTGCACAACGAGGACGAAGTGCACCGCAAGGACATACGCGTCGGCGACACGGTCGTGGTGCGGCGCGCCGGCGATGTGATCCCCGAGGTGGTGCGCACCCTAGAGGCCAAACGCCCGGCGCGCACGCATCGTTTCGTGCTGCCCGTGCGCTGCCCGGTCTGCGGCTCGGCGGTGCGCAGGTCCGAGGACGAGGCGGTCGCGCGCTGCACGGCAGGCCTGTTCTGCCCGGCGCAGCGCAAGCAGGCGCTGCTGCATTTTGCCAGCCGGCGCGCGCTGGATATCGAGGGGCTGGGTGAGAAGCTGGTCGAGCAACTGGTCGACAACCAAGTCGTGCGCACGCCGGCCGACCTGTATAAACTCGGCATTGCCGGGCTCGCCGGGCTCGAGCGCATGGCGGAAAAGTCGGCGGGCAACCTGGTCGCGGCGATCGAGCGCAGCAAGCACACCACCCTCGCGCGCTTCATCTACGCGCTTGGCATCCGTAATGTCGGTGAGAGCACGGCCCGGGACCTCGCGCGCCGCTTCGGCAGCATCGAGCGCATCGCCGCGGCTGACGCGGAAACCCTGCAGCAAGTGCCCGACGTCGGCCCGGTGGTGGCGCACAGCATTGCCGGTTTCTTCGCCGAGCCGCACAATCGCAAGGTTATCGGGCAATTGCTGGCGGCCGGTGTCAGCTTTGCCGAAACCGCGCCCAGGCAGCTCGATCCGTCGAGCCCGGTTTACGGCAAAACGTTCGTGCTGACCGGGGCGCTGCCGCACCTGACGCGCGACGAGGCGCAGCAGAAAATCCGCGACCACGGCGGCAAGGTCAGCGGCAGCGTGTCGAAGCAGACCGATTATGTGGTTGCCGGCGCTGATCCCGGCGGCAAATACGCCAAGGCGCTTGAGCTCGGGGTTACGATACTGGATGAGGCGGGTTTGCTGAAACTGCTCGATTGACGGGGACACGATGAGCATCATCACCAAAGCGGTATTCCCGGTCGCGGGGCTGGGGACGCGATTTCTGCCGGCGACCAAGGCGAGTCCCAAGGAAATGCTGCCGGTGGTCGACAAGCCGTTGATCCAGTACGCGGTCGAGGAGGCGGTCGCCGCCGGCATCACCGAGCTCGTGTTCATCACCGGCCGCGGCAAGCGCGCGATCGAGGATCATTTCGACACGGCGTTCGAGGTCGAGAGCGAACTCACCGCGCGCGGCAAGCACGAGATGCTCGCGATGGTGCGGGATGTCGTGCCGCAGCACGTCAAGTGCATCTACGTGCGTCAGCAGCAGGCGTTTGGGCTCGGCCACGCGGTGCTGTGCGCGCAACCGGTGATCGGCAATCATCCGTTCGCGGTGATCCTCGCCGACGACCTGATCGACGCCAGGCCGCCGGTGATGAAGCAGATGGTCGACGTCTACCGCCGCGAGCGCTGCGCGCTGCTCGGGGTGCAGAAAGTGGCGCGCGCCGAGACGCGGCAGTACGGCATCATCAAGCCCGGGCGCCGCGACGGCAGGTTGCATACGGTGGCTGCGATCGTCGAAAAACCCAGGCCGAGTGCGGCGCCGTCGATGCTCGGCGTGGTCGGCCGCTACATCCTGACCCCGCGGCTCTTTCATCATCTGCGGCGCGTGCCGCCCGGCGCCGGCGGCGAAATCCAGTTGACCGACGCGATCGCGGCGCTGCTCGCCGAGGAGCCGGTGCTGGCTTATCAATTCGAGGGCGTGCGTTATGATTGCGGCACCAAGCTCGGCTATCTCAAGGCGAATGTCGCGTACGGGCTCCGGCATTCGGAAGTGGCGCGCGAGTTCGCGGCCTACCTTGCGACGCTGCGCCGCCGCCGGCGCCGCTGAACGGAGCGCATTGATGCTGGCGCCGGCGCAAGCCTGGGAGGTTCTCCAATCGGCCGAGCGGGTGTGTTCCGCTGCCGCCGTGACGCGGGCGGTGCACCGCATCGCGGCGGACATCACACGCGAGTTGGCCGCCGCCAACCCGCTGGTATTGAGCGTGATGGGCGGCGCGGTGGTGTTCGCCGGTCACCTGCTGCCGTTGCTGAAATTTCCGCTCGATTTCGATTATCTGCATCTGACGCGTTATGACGGGGCGACCAGCGGCGGCCGCCTCGAGTGGAAGGTATTTCCGGGGACGCCGGTGGCCGGCCGCGTAGTGCTGGTGGTCGACGACATTCTCGACGAGGGACACACCATGGTTGAAATCCGCGAGCGCGTGCTGGCGTCGGGGGCGGCGCGTTTCTGCTGCGCGGTGCTCGCCGACAAGGACCTCGGCAAGCCGAAGCCGATCGCCGCGGATTTTGTCGGCGTCACGCTGCCCAATCGCTATGTATTCGGCTTCGGCATGGACGTCCGGGGCGCGTGGCGGAATCTGCCCGAGATCTACGCGGTGAAGCGTGAGGAGTGAGGAATGAGGATTGAGGATCGGGGATTGAGGATTGAGGATCGGGGATTGAGGATTGAATCAAACCTATCCTGCAGCATTACAACCGAACAGCGCCTGGCCAGAATGTTTGCCGTTAGTTTTTTCCCCCCCCTCAATCCTCAATCCTCAATCCTATGTTAGCGATCATCGGCGGCAGCGGACTCGCCCAGCTATCCAATCTCGAGGTTTCCCGGCGCCAGGTGGTGCGCACGCCGTATGGCGAGCCGTCCGGCGCGCTCACCTTCGGCAAGATCGCCGGCCACGCAGTGGTGTTTCTCGCGCGCCACGGATATGGCCATACCATACCCCCGCACGAGGTCAATTACCGTGCGAACGTCTGGGCGCTGCACGCGCAGGGCGTGCAGAACGTGCTTGCGATCGCCGCGGTCGGCGGCATCCGCCACGACCTCGCGCCCGGCGCGCTCGTGGTTCCCGATCAGATCATCGATTACACGCACGACCGCGCCGGCACGTTTTTCACGCTCACGGATCGCGGCGTGCATCACATCGATTTCACGCTGCCGTATTGCCAGACGCTGCGCGCGGCGTGCCTCAAGGCGGCGCAGCAGGCAGGCGAAAAGGCGCTCGACGGCGGCGTCTACGCGGCAACCCAGGGGCCGCGCCTCGAATCCGCCGCGGAGATCAACCGGCTCGAGCGCGACGGCGCCGACATGGTCGGCATGACCGGCATGCCGGAAGCGGCGCTCGCCCGCGAGATCGGCCTGTGTTATGCGACGATCGCGGTGGTGGTGAATTACGCCGCCGGGCGCGGCAGCAGCCGCCAGGGCATCGACATGCACGCGCTTGCCGCGGTGTCGCAGCAGGCGATGGGCAGGGTCCGGCTGATACTCGAGCCGCTGGTGATGTCCGATGGCGGTTAGAGAAGTATTGAGAATGGGCGACCCGCGCCTGCTCGAGCGCGCGCGCCCGGTCGAGCAATTCGATACCCCGGAGCTGCGGGCATTGCTTGCCGACCTGCAGGACACGATGAATGCCCTCAATGGCGCCGGACTCGCCGCGCCGCAAATCGGCGTCGGCTTGCAGGTGGTGATTTTCGGCGTCGAGCATAACCCGCGCTATCCCGATGCCGAAACGGTGCCGCAGACGGTATTGATCAATCCGGCGCTGACGGCGCTGGGCGACGAAATCGAAGAGGGCTGGGAGGGTTGCCTGTCCGTGCCCGGCATGCGCGGCGTGGTGCCGCGTTACGCGCGGCTGCGCTACCAGGGCTTTGACCAGTACGGCAATCCGATCGACCGCAGCGTCGCCGGTTTTCACGCGCGCGTGGTGCAGCACGAATGCGATCACCTGATCGGCGTGCTGTACCCGATGCGCATGCGCGACTTCAGCCGCTTCGGCTACACCGACGTGCTGTTCCCCGATTCCCCGCCGATCGACGAATGAGGGGTTCACACCTGTAGCGCCTGCAGCAGGTCGCTTTCCAGCCTGACCACCGTTTTCGGATCGCTGAGCGCCGCGCCGTTGATCAGGAACACGTCCTCGGCACGGTCGCCGAGCGTGTTGATCTTGGCGGTGTGCAGGTTGATCTGATAGTCGACCAGGCAGCGCGCGACGCGCGACAGCAGGCCGGGCCGGTCGCCGGCAATGATCTGCAGCACCTTGTACTGGCCGCGCTCGTCGGCTTCGATGCTGACCTCGGGGGTGATCGGAAAATGCTTGAGCTGGCGGCTGATGCGTCCCTGCGTCGGCGGCTCGAGCGGGGTCTGGTTGAGCAGGCGCTGGCCGAGCTCGTACTCGATATAGCCGACCATGTCGCGGTACTGCGGCTTGCGGGTGTAGGGGTCGTTGATCTCGAAAGTATCGAGCGCGTAGCCGTGGCGCGTGGTATAAATTTTCGCGTCCATGATCGAATAGCTGCTGCGCTCGAAAAAGCCGCAGATGCGCGCGAACAGATCTTTCTGGTCGCGCACGTAAATCATCACCTGCAGGCCTTCGCCGGCCGGCGACAGGCGGGCCTTGACCACCGGCGCCGGCGTCTCGACGCGGTAATTGAGCAGCCGCGCGTGCCAGGCGATCTCGTCGGGGTCGTGGCGCAGGAAATACGACACGTCGAGCTGCGCCCACAGCTTTTCGTGCGCCTGCTCGCTGATCGCGTAGAGCCTGAGTTTTACCTTCGCCTCGTCCTGGCGCTGCTGCAGGCTGCTGTCGAGCGAGCGCGCATCGCCGCTCAGGCGGCGGCGCGTCGCCATGAACAGATCTTCGAGCAGCTTGCCTTTCCATGCATTCCATACCCTCGGACTGGTGCCGCGGATGTCGGCGACCGTCAGCAGATACAGCGCAACGAGCCGCCGGTCGCCGCCGACCCTGGCGGCGAAAGCATTGATCACCTCGGGGTCGGACAAGTCCTGCTTCTGCGCGGTCAGCGACATCGTCAGGTGGTTTTCGACCAGCCACGCGACGAGCTCGACGTCTTCGCGCAGCAGGCCGTGAGCGCGGCAGAAACGCGCCGCATCGACCCTGCCGAGCGACGAGTGATCGCCGCCGCGGCCCTTGGCGATGTCGTGAAACAGTCCCGCCAGATAGAGCAGCTCGGGGTGCGCGAAATCGTTCATCAGGCGGCTGCACAACGGAAACTCGTGCGCGAGGTCGGGCACCGCAAAGCGCCGCAGGTTGCGCACCACCTTCAGAATGTGCTCGTCGACGGTGTAAACGTGATACAGGTCGTGCTGCAGCTGGCCGACGATGCGCCC
>JAHFRL010000097.1 GCA_023266235.1 Betaproteobacteria bacterium | reverse complement strand
GACGTAACCATCACGAAGGAGGTCACATGGTCACACTGGAATTCCACGATCCATCCGGCACGCTCGAGGTGACGCAGAGGCACGCGCCGCGGCTGGCTTCGCTTGAAGGCAGGCGCATCGGCTTCGTCAGCAACGAGCAGTGGCAGGCCTACCGCATGCTGCCGATGCTGAAAGAGATGCTGGAGGCGGATTTCCCGGGCGTCGAGGTGCTGCCGCCAGACGCTTTTCCGCAGGGCAATGCGGTGATCGGCAACGAGGAGACCGCGGCGCTGGTGAAGAAAAGCGGCGTCGACGCCGTCATCGTCGCCAACGCCGCCTGAGGGGCCTGCGCCACAGCATGCGGCCGTGCAGCCGCTAGGTTGGAAACGCAGGGCATTCCCACCGTCACGCTCACGCGGACGGATTTTGTCGGGGTCATGAAGAACGCCGTGACGGGGCTCGGGCTCGCGCCGGATGCCGCGATGGTGACGTTCCCGATCGACATGTTCCTGCCGGGCAGCGACCTCGCGCCCTTGCGGGCGCGCAAGCGCGAGTTCTACGACGGCCTCACGCGCTGGCAATCCGGGTTCGCGCAGGACGCGGCGGGCGCGGCCACTATGCTTTCAGTCGAGGGCGCGAGTTACGAGGACGCCCTCAACAAGGCCAACAATCTGCTGATCACCAACCTGTGGGGCGACGGGCTGCCGCTGTGGCCGGCGACGCGCGAGCGCGTGGACTGGATACTGCGCGGCGCGGCGCTGCCCCGCGCGCACGCGATCGGCAAGTTCCCGCCGCGCGGCGGCGTCACCACCGTCGAGACCTGCGCGGTGGCGCTCGCGATGGCGGGCGGCAGGCCCGAGTACCTGCCGGTGCTGATCGCCGCCGTCGAGGCCTTCCTCGATGCGGAGTCTGAGAGCGACCAGCTGCAGGCGACTTCCGGCGGGCCGTTCCCGGTGGTGATCGTCAACGGGCCGATCGCGCAGGAAATCCGCCTGAATTCCGGTTTCGGCTGCCTGGGCCCGGATCCCCAGCGTCCCGCCGGCGCCAGCATCGGGCGCGCGCTGCGCCTGCTGCAGCAGAACGTGGGCGGCGCGTTGCCGGGCGTCGGCACGATGGCGATCTTCGGCGCCATGCGCTACACCAACGCGGTCTTCGCCGAGGACGAGGCAGCGCTGCCGCAAGGCTGGCAGCCGCACGCGACCGTGCGCCACGGCTACGCGCCGGGAACGAACTCGGTGTCGCTCGTCTTCGCGAGCGGCGTCACCAACGTCCGGCGGCGCGGCGCGAAGAAGGAGACGCAGCAGGAAGACGTGCTGAGCGGCATGTGGCGCATGGCGGACTTCATGCGCACGCCCAATCTCGCCGCGCTCGCGGGCTACGAGAAGGGCACGCCCGGCATCATGATGATCTCGCCGGTGGTGGCGAAGATGATGGCGGAACTGGGCTGGACCCAGCCGTCGATACGCCAGTTCCTGTGGGAGAACTCGAAGATTCCGCTGGCGCAGCTTAAGCGCGCCGGCGCGCCCGCCTGGTTCGAGATCGATGCCAATCCGGTCACGCGCGAGAGCATCAGGCTCGACCCGTGGCCGATCGCGCTCAAGCCCGAGAACATCGTGCTCGTCGTCGCCGGCGGCGACCACCCGACCCACAGCCACTGGCTGCAGGCGCATTCTCCGCGCGTGATCGGGCGCGTCATGCGCGTGCCGGAGTCGTTCGACCGGCTGCTGGCTGATGCCGACCGCGACCTCGGCTGCGGGACGGACGCCTGCAGAATCTGAATCTTGGGCGGAAGGGCGCACTTTACAGGAATTGTTCGGCGCTCGCGGGCGGCGAGCTTAAGGTAGTGCCATGGGACCCTGTGATTTCTTGCTTTTCCTCCGCGTCCTTGGCGTCCTCTGCGGCAAAGCTTTAACAGTCTTCAGCGCACCAGCACCGTGTGCCGCGCCTCCGGCAGCATGCCCGGATAATCGCGGCTGAAATGCAGCCCGCGGCTTTCGTGACGCAACTGCGCGCTGCGCACGATCAGCTCGGCGGTCTGCACCAGGTTGCGCAGTTCGAGCAGGTCGTTGGTGACGCGGAAGTTGCGGTAATACTCGTTGATCTCGTCCTGCAGCAGCTTGATGCGGTGCAGCGCGCGTTCGAGCCGCTTGTTGGTGCGCACGATGCCGACGTAGTCCCACATGAAGCGCCGCAGTTCGTCCCAGTTGTGCGAGATCACGATTTCCTCGTCGGCGTCGGTGACGCGGCTCTCATCCCACTCCGGCAGCGCGGGCAGGGCCACCGCGGGCTGTTCGAGGATGTCCTTTGCCGCCGCCATCCCGTATACCAGGCACTCGAGCAGCGAATTGCTCGCCAGCCGGTTGGCGCCGTGCAGCCCGGTGCATGAGGTTTCGCCGATCGCGTAGAGCCCGGGAATATCGGCGCGGCCCAGGCGGTCGGTCATGACGCCGCCGCAGGTGTAATGCGCGGCCGGCACCACCGGGATCGGCTGGCGCGTGATGTCGATGCCGAGTTCGTTGCAGTGGATGTAAATGTTCGGGAAGTGTTGCTTGATGAATTCGGCGGGCTTGTGCGTGATGTCGAGATGGACGCAGTCGAGGCCGCGTTTTTTCATCTCGAAGTCGATCGCGCGCGCGACGACATCGCGCGGCGCCAGCTCGGCGCGCTCATCGTGCGATGGCATGAAGCGCGTGCCGTCCGGCAGTTTCAGGATGCCGCTTTCGCCGCGCACCGCCTCGGTGATGAGGAACGGCTTGGCGTGCGCGTGATACAGGCAGGTCGGATGGAACTGGATGAATTCCATGTCGGCCACGCGACAGCCGGCGCGCCAGCCCATCGCGATGCCGTCGCCGGTCGAGGTGTCCGGGTTGGTGGTGTAGAGATAGACCTTGCCGGCGCCGCCGGTCGCGAGCACGACATTCGCGGCGGCAAGCGTCTGCACGTGCGCGCCGACCGTATCGAGCGCGTAGCAGCCGTAGCAGCGATTGTCGGACAACCCGAGTTTGGCGCCGGTGATCAGATCGATCCCGATATGGTGCTCGAGCAGCTCGATGTTGGGGTGCGCCCTGATCTTGCCTTCGAGCGTGGCCTGCACCGCCTGGCCGGTGGCGTCGGCGACATGGATCACGCGCCGGTGGCTGTGGCCGCCCTCGCGCGTCAGGTGATAGGGGAACTCGTTGCCGGCTTCCTGGGTGAACGGCACGCCTTGCCCGATCAGCCAGTCGATGCAGGCGCGGCCGCGCTCGATCACGTAGCGGGTGACGCCTTCGTCGCACAGCCCGGCGCCGGCAACCTGGGTGTCGCGGATGTGGCTGTCGGTGGTGTCGTCGCCGGCCAGCACGGCAGCGATGCCGCCCTGGGCCAAGCTGCTGGCACCGTCGAGCAGCCGTTTCTTGGTGACCAGCCCGACCTTGCGCTGCTGCGCCAGATGCAGCGCCAGAGTCAACCCGGCCAGCCCGCTGCCTATGATCAGGACGTCAAAACGATGCGCCATTGGAGCCCGGATAAAAGTCGGACTATAGCAAAGCCGGTGGGCGGCCGTGGCCGCAGCCGGCAATAACCCCGTTCACCGGTGAACTAATCCACGGCTGCGCTTGTCTGTCGCATAGCGGTTATGCATCGCGTTCCCTGAAACGCGGCCTGAGGTATACTTAGCGCCTTGTTTTCGCGGGCTTGGCGCCTGCAAAGCACAAGAACTCAGGGACCGGTTTCATGGGCGAGCGTGAAGTCGACCATCAGCTGGTCGAGCGGGCGCAACGCGGCGACAAGAAGGCATTCGAGCTGCTGGTGGTCAAATACCAGCGCAAGCTCGCACGCTTGCTGTCGCGCTTCATCCGCGATGCGAGCGAAGTCGAGGACGTAACGCAGGAGGCCTTTATCAAGGCATACCGCGCATTGCCGTCATTCCGCGGCGACAGCGCGTTTTATACCTGGCTCTACAGGATCGGCATCAACACGGCCAAGAATTACCTGGTCGCGATGGGGCGTCGCGCGCCGACCGTGACCGGGGTCGACCTCGAAGAGGCTGAAAACATCGAGGAAGGCGGTCAGTTGAAGGATTACAACACGCCGGAAAACCAGTTGATGAGCCGGCAGGTCGCGGAAACGGTGAACTTGACGCTGCAGGAACTGCCAGAGGAATTGAGGACCGCGATTACGCTGCGCGAAATCGAAGGCCTGAGTTACGAGGAAATTGCACAAATCATGAATTGTCCGATAGGCACGGTGCGGTCGCGGATCTTCCGCGCGCGCGAAGCCATTGCCGAGCGGCTGCGGCCGCAGCTCGGCACCCCCAAAGACAGGAGATGGTGATGGATCGAATCTCAGCGTTCATGGACGGCGAAACGAGCCCGCTGGAGGCGCACCAGACGATCTTGCGCCTGAAGCAAAGCGACGAATGTTGCGAAACCTGGAAAACCTTCCATCTGATCGGTGACTTGATGCGCGGTGACCCGGTGCTGCGCGACGATTTCACCAACCGCCTGCATGCGCGGATGGAACAGGAGCCGACGCTGCTGGCGCCGCGCATGAACTGGCGAAAATCCGCGAATCTCGCGCTTTCCGCCGCCGCCTCGCTCGCCGCAGTTGCCGTAGTCCTGACGCTGGTCCTCGCCGATAACCCCTCCAAGCCTCAAGCCCAGATCGCAGCAGCCCCCAAACCCGCAGTCGCCCCGGTCAGTCAAACCGCGGCACTGCCGCAGCCGGTGCCGGCAGCGAACCAGGGCAGGGTCAATGAATATCTGATGGCGCACCAGGAATTCTCGCCCAGCACGACGTTGCAGGGCGTCGTGCCATACGTAAGAACCGTGTCGGCGGCGCGCGACAGCAACGGCCGATAGGCAACACACCATGCGGTTGGCTCTACCGGCGTTTCTGGTGCTGTTCGGCAGCTTCGGTTACGTCGAGGCGGAAACGGGTGGTGATGCCATGGCCTGGCTCAAGAAGATCGCCGTCGCGTCGCGCCAAATCAACTACGCCGGCACCTTCGTCTATCAGCACGGCAATCAGGTCGAGACTTCGCGTATTGCGCATTTCGTCGATGCCGGCGGCGAATACGAAAAGCTGGAGACGCTCGACGGGCCGCCGCGCGAGATCGTGCGCAACAACGACAACGTCACGTGCTATCTGCCGGACAGCAAATCCGTCGTGATTGAAAAGCGCACGGCACTTCGATTCCCGGCATTGCTGCCCGGGCAGCTTTCCGGGATTGCCGACAACTATGCGGTGAAGAAGGGCGAGCAGGACCGGGTGGCCGGCTTCGACTGCCAGGTCATCGCGCTCGAGCCACGGGACAACCTGCGTTACGGCCACAAATTCTGCGTCGAGCTCGCTACCGGCCTGCCGCTGCGGGCGCGCACCTACAGCGACAAGCACGAGATGGTCGAATCATTCGCGTTCAGCCAGCTCAAGATCGGCGGCGGCGTCACCAAGGATATGCTCAAGTCGCGCTTTGCCGGCAAGAGCCAGTCCTGGCGGATCGACAAGTCCGCGCTCGAGCAGAACGAAACGAGCGCCGATACCGGGTGGGTGCTCAATAATCAACCGACGGGCTTCAGGAAGCTCACCGAAATGAAGCGCTCGATCGCCGGCCGCCCGGTCCAGATCTCGCACATCGTCTATTCCGACGGGCTCGCCGCGGTGTCGGTGTTCATCGAGCCGATGCCGAAATCACCGCCGCCGGCGGGCCCCACCTACCAGGGCGCGGTCAATATTTACGTCAGATCACAGGCTGACCAGATGGTGACCGTGGTAGGCGAGACCCCGGCGCGCACCGTCAAACAAATTGCGGAGTCACTCAGCCCCAGGAACCGGTAGCGCCGTAGCGGAATTCCCGGGAGAGCGGCAGGTCGCATCCGATCTGTTTTAGAATCCCATTGCTGAAAAAAGGACGCCAGATGTTGAAAAAATTCATGTTGTTCGCGATCATGCTGCTGCCGCTCTCGGTCGCGGCGCAACTGCCGGACTTCACCGAGCTGGTGGAAAAGCAGGGGCCAACCGTGGTCAATATCAGCACCACGCAAACGGTGCGCAACCCGCTTGGCGTGCCGCAGATCCCGCAACTGCAGGAAGACGATCCGTTCTACGAATTCTTCCGGCGCTTCATTCCGAATCCCGGCCCGCGCGAGTTCCAGAACAATTCCCTGGGTTCCGGCTTCATCATCAGCGCGGACGGTTACATACTGACCAACGCGCACGTGGTGGAGGCGGCCGACGAGATCACGGTCAAGCTCACCGACAAGCGCGAGTTCAAGGCCAAAGTAATCGGCAGCGACCGGCGCACCGACATCGCGTTGATCAAGATCGAGGGCAGCGCCCTCCCGGCGGTCAAATTCGGCGATCCCAATCGCCTCAAGGTCGGCGAGTGGGTGGTCGCGATCGGCTCGCCGTTCGGCTTCGATAACACCGTGACCGCCGGCATCGTCAGCGCCAAAGGCCGTGCGCTGCCGCAGGAGAACTTCGTGCCGTTCATTCAGACCGATGCCGCCGTCAATCCGGGAAACTCCGGCGGACCGCTGTTCAACCTGCGCGGCGAGGTGGTCGGCATCAACTCGCAGATATACAGCCGCACCGGCGGCTTCATGGGGCTGTCGTTCGCGATCCCCATCGATGTCGCCAACGATATCGCCAACCAGCTCAAGACCACCGGCAAAGTCATGCGCGGCAGGATCGGCGTCGTGATTCAGCCGGTGACCAAGGAACTCGCCGAGTCATTCGGCTTGGCGAAGCCCGCCGGCGCGCTGGTGAGTGCGGTCGAAAAGGGCAGTCCCGCCGACAAAGCCGGGATCGAAGCGGGCGACGTGATCCTCAAATTCGACGGCAAGAACGTGAACTCGTCCGACGATCTGCCGCGGCTGGTCGGCAGTACCAAGCCGGGGTCGAAAGCGAGCGTGCAGCTGATGCGCAACAAGGCGACACGCGACGTGTCGGTGGTCGTTGGCGAAATGCAGGACGAAGCGCGCACCGCGCAGCGCCAGCCGCAGCGTCGCGGTCCCGGCGGCAAGCCGCCGGCAGAGCCGGTGAGCCGTTTCGGCATGACGTTGTCGGAGCCCACGGCCCAGCAGCGCGAACAACTCAGGATCACGGGCGGCGTGCTGGTGGAAGAGGCGCAGGGCGCGGCGGCGCGCGCCGGCATCCGCCGCGGTGACATCATCCTCGCCGTCAACAACCAGGACGTGAAATCGCTCGAGCAGTTCGGCCAACTGATGGGGCAGTTCGAAAAAGGCCGCACTGTGGCGTTGCTGGTGCGGCGCGGCACCAACGCGCTCTACATTCCATTCCGCATTGAATGAATATTTGAGCAAAACCCGCTAGAATCCCGCTTTATTTCCGAAAAGGGCACCTCCGGCGTGCCCTTTTTTGTAGATGCAGCACATACGCAATTTTTCCATCATCGCCCATATCGACCACGGCAAATCGACGCTCGCGGACCGCTTCATTCAATTGTGCGGCGGCTTGAGCGACCGTGAGATGGAAGAACAGGTGCTCGATTCGATGGACCTCGAACGCGAGCGCGGCATCACCATCAAGGCGCAGACCGCGGCGCTTGACTACCTCGCGCGCGATGGCAGCACCTATCAGCTCAACCTGATCGACACGCCCGGTCACGTCGACTTTTCCTACGAGGTATCGCGCTCGCTCGCGGCGTGCGAAGGCGCGCTGCTGGTGGTCGATGCATCGCAGGGCGTCGAGGCGCAGACAGTGGCCAACTGTCACACCGCGACCGAGCAGGGCGTCGCGGTGGTGCCGGTGCTCAACAAGATCGATCTGCCGTCGGCGGAACCCGACCGCGTGATCGCGGAAATCGAGGACATCATCGGCATTCCGGCCAAGGATGCGGTACGCGCAAGCGCCAAGACGGGTGAAGGCGTGCAGGACATACTGGAAGCGGTGCTTGCGCGCATTCCACCGCCGCGCGGCGAGCGTGAGGCGCCGCTCACGGCGCTGATCATCGACTCCTGGTTCGACAATTATGTCGGGGTGGTGATGCTGGTGCGGGTGGTCGATGGCGAATTGAGGCCGAAGGACCGCATCCTGCTGATGTCGACGCAGGCGCAATACCTGTGCGAGAAGGTCGGCGTTTTCACTCCCAAGTCGCGCGCCAAGGAGAGCCTGGCGGCGGGCGAAGTGGGCTTCATCGTCGCCGGCATCAAGGAACTCAAGGCGGCACGCGTCGGCGACACCGTCACGCTCGTCGCCCGGCCGGCGGCGGCGCCGCTGCCCGGCTTCAAGGAAATCAAGCCGCAGGTTTTTGCCGGGCTGTATCCGGTCGACGCCAATCAGTACAACGCGCTGCGCGATGCGCTCGAGAAGCTGCATCTCAACGACTCATCGCTGCGCTACGAGCCGGAGTCCTCGCAGGCGCTGGGATTCGGCTTCCGCTGCGGCTTTCTCGGCCTGCTGCATCTCGACATCGTGCAGGAACGGCTCGAACGCGAATACGGCATGGAGCTGATCACCACCGCGCCGACCGTGGTTTATCAGGTACTGCTCAAGGACGGCTCGGTGATCGAGATCGAGAATCCGTCGAAGCTGCCCGACCCCTCGATGATCGAGGAGATCCGCGAGCCGATCATCACCGCCTCGATCCTGGCGCCGCAGGCTTATGTCGGCCCGGTGATCACGCTGTGCAACCAGAAGCGCGGCGCGCAGAAAAACATGCAGTACCTGGGGCGGCAGGTGATGCTGACCTACGAGCTGCCGCTCAACGAGGTGGTGATGGATTTTTTCGACAAGCTCAAGTCGGTGAGCCGCGGCTACGCGTCGCTCGATTACGACTTCAGGGAATACCGCGCCGACGATCTGGTCAGGCTCGACATCCTGATCAACGGCGACCGCGTCGATGCGCTGTCGCTGATCGTGCACCGCCTGAATTCGCAGTACCGCGGCCGCGACCTCGCGCAGAAAATGCGCGAACTCATTCCGCGGCAGATGTTCGACATCGCCGTGCAGGCCGCGATCGGCTCGCATATCATCGCGCGCGAATCGGTGAAGGCGATGCGCAAGAACGTGCTCGCCAAGTGCTACGGCGGCGACATCACGCGCAAGAAAAAGCTGCTCGAAAAGCAGAAAGCCGGCAAGAAGCGCATGAAGCAGGTCGGCAACGTCGAGATTCCGCAGGAGGCGTTCCTGGCGATACTGCAGGTGGAGAAGTAGATGAACTTCGCATTGATCATGTTCCTGCTGCTGGTCGCGACCGGCGCGGTCTGGCTGCTCGACCATTATGTGCTGCGCACGCGGCGCGCCGCCGGCGCGCGCGAGCCGTGGTGGGTCGAGTATCCGAAGAGCTTCTTCCCGGTGATCCTGATCGTATTCCTGCTGCGCTCGTTCCTGGTGGAGCCGTTCAAGATTCCTTCCGGTTCGATGCTGCCGACGTTGCTGGTCGGCGACTTCATCCTCGTCAACAAATTCACCTACGGCATCCGTATCCCGGTCATCAATTACAAAGTCGCGGACATCAATCGGCCGCAACGCGGCGAAGTGATGGTATTCCGTTATCCCGAGGATCCGTCGCTCGACTACATCAAGCGCGTGATCGGGGTGCCGGGTGACAGGGTCAGCTACCAGAACAAGCGGCTGTCGATCAACGGCCAGGAAATCAGGCTCGATCCGGACGGCCACTACAATTACATCGAAACCGGCCTCAACTTCATCTCCGCCCAGCGCTTCCAGGAGTCGCTCGCAACGCACAGGCACGCCATATTGATGCACGCCGAGATTCCTCCGGTAAGGCTCTCCGACGTCAGGCGGTTCCCATTTCACGACAATTGCGTCTACAATGATGCGGGGTTTACCTGCACGGTCCCGCCCGGGCATTTCTTCATGATGGGCGATAATCGTGACAGCAGCAGCGACAGCCGTTATTGGGGTTTCGTGCCGGATCAGAATATCGTCGGCAAAGCGTTCCTGATCTGGTGGAATTTCGACGAATTCAGGCGCATCGGGCAGGCTATCTACTGACAGAGGGTGCTATGAAAAAACAGCTGGGCGTAAGCTTGAGCGGGTTCATAATCGTTTGTATCGTACTGATATTCGTCGCGTTAATCGGGTTCAAGGTGTTTACGCCGTATATGCAGTACTTCGCGATCCAGAAAACCTTGAAGATACTGGCGCAGAATCCGGAACTCAAGAGCGGGAACCGGAGGGAAATTGCGGGCGCGTTTCAGCGCTATCAGGTGATCGACAACATTACGGCGATTGGCCCCGACGACATCGAGGTCAGCAAGGATGGCAACGAGATTACGCTCAGCGCGAGCTACTCGGTCAAGGTGCCGCTGGTCGCCAACATCAGCCTGCTGATCGATTTCGCACCGACGTCCGCCTCAAAGTGACGTTCGCGTGAGCCGCCGCGCCTGAACAGGGAATGGACCCCGCCACCATCACGGGCAGAATCGGCTACCAATTCAGTAATCCCGACCTGCTGCGCCAGGCGCTGACCCATCGCAGCTACGGTGCCTCCCACAACGAACGGCTCGAGTTCCTCGGCGACGGGGTGCTCAACTGCATTATCGCCGTGGAACTGTTTTGCCGTTTCCCGCAGCTTGCCGAAGGCGAACTGTCGCGCCTGCGCGCAAGCCTGGTAAACCAGCAGAGCCTGTTCGAGGTTGCGCAGCGCATCGACCTCGGCGGCCACCTGCGGCTCGGCGAGGGCGAGCTCAAAAGCGGCGGCGCGCGCCGTCCATCGATGCTGGCCGATGCGCTCGAAGCGCTGATCGGCGCGGCGTTTCTCGACGGCGGGTTCGCTGCCGCGCGCGAGTTGATCCTGCGTTTATTCGCCCAGCCGCTCGCAACCGCCGATCCGGACACCCTCGGCAAGGACGCCAAGACCCGGTTGCAGGAATTTCTGCAGGCGCGCCGCATTCCATTGCCGCAATACTCGGTGATTGCAACGGCGGGCGAGGCGCACGAGCAGACCTTCCGTGTCGAGTGCGTGATCCCCGAACTCAATATCCGGACGCACGGCGAAGGATCGAGCCGCCGGAGTGCCGAGCAGGTCGCCGCGCGCCACGCGTACGAGCTCGGCAGTCAAGCGTAATGGCGCAACCCGCAGCTTTCCATGCCGGCTATGTCGCCATCGTCGGCCGCCCCAACGTCGGTAAATCGACGCTGCTCAATCAGCTGGTCGGGCAGAAGCTGAGCATTACGTCGCGCAAGCCGCAGACCACGCGCCAGCGCATTACGGGCATTCTGACCCGCGACGATGCGCAGCTGCTGTTCGTCGACACCCCGGGGTTCCAGACCAGACACGGCAGCGCGCTCAACCGCCATATGAACCGCGTCGTCACGCAGGCGCTCGCCGGGGTCGACGTCGTGCTGCTCGTGATCGAAGCGCTGCGCTTCAGCGCCGAAGACAATGCGTTGCTCGCGCTGCTGCCCGCCGGGCGGCCGGTGCTGCTCGTCATCAACAAAATCGACCGGCTTGCCGACCGCCGCCTGCTGCTGCCGTTCATCGCGAAAATGTCGGGCCAATACGCTTTTGCCGAGATCGTTCCGGTGTCGGCAACCAGAGGGCAGGCAGTCGCGGAACTCGCGCGCGCCATCGCCCGCTATCTGCCGGAGCGGCCCGCGCTTCATGGCAAGGACGAAATCACGGAATCGAGCGAGCGCTTTCTCGCCGGCGAGCTGATTCGCGAAAAGCTGTTCCGCCTGCTCGGCGACGAGCTGCCGTATGTGAGCGCGGTTGTTATCGACCGCTTCGTGATGGAAGGCGCGCTGCGCCGCATACACGCTTCGATCATCGTCGACAAGGAATCGCACAAGGGCATAGTGGTGGGGGCCAAGGGCGGCCAGCTCAAGGCGATCGCGACCAAAGCCCGCATCGACATGGAAAAATTATTCGGCGGCAAGGTCCATCTCGAGGTCTGGGTCAAAGTCAAAAAAGGCTGGACCGAAAACCAGCGGCTGCTCACGCAGCTCGGCTATGGAAGCTGATGCGGTAGCGCGTGCCATGACCGCTGCCTACAAATCGCGTCAGGACTCGCAGCCCGCATTCGTGCTGCACGGCTATGCGTTTCGCGAAACCAGCCTGGTGCTGGAAGTTTTCACCCGGAATTTCGGCCGTCTCGCGCTGGTCGCGCGCGGCGCGCGCCGCCCGCGCTCGGCGCTGCGCGGCGTGCTGCTCGCATTCCAGCCGCTGCTGCTGAGCTGGGCCGGCAGGTCCGACCTGCGCACGCTGCACAAGGCGGAATGGCAGGGCGGGTTGCCGCAGCTCAAGGGCGCGGGCCTGCTGTGCGGTTTCTATCTCAACGAGCTGATGGTCAAGCTGCTCGCGCGCGACGACCCGCACGAAGAGCTGTATCAGATCTACTACCAGACCCTGCGCACGCTGAGCAATGGCGGCGACCATGCTGCGACGCTGCGCCGCTTCGAAAAGCAAATGCTGAAGGAGCTGGGTTACGCGCTGACGCTCGATCATGATGTCGCGAGCGGTGACCCGATCCAGCCCGATCGCAGCTATGAGTACCTGATCGAGCGCGGGCCGGTGCGGTGCGAAGGCGGTGCCGCGGAAAACGGGTTAGAATTGACCGGACAAACTTTGCTCGACATGCTGCGTGACGATTACTCGAACCCGCTCACCCTCCAGCAAAGCAAGGCCTTGATGCGCGTGCTGATCAATCATTACCTCGGCGACCAGACCCTCAATACGCGCCAGCTGCTAAAGGACCTTCAGCAATTATGACGCGCCTGAGCGTCAACCTCAACAAGATCGCCCTGCTGCGCAACTCCCGGAACCTGGGCATACCCAGCGTGACGCGCGCCGCGGTCATCGCGCTGGATGCCGGTGCGCATGGCATCACCGTGCATCCGCGCCCCGACGGCCGGCATATCCGCGTCGATGATGTGTATGCGCTGGCGGATTTGCTCAAGACTCGAGCCGCGGCCGAATTCAACATCGAAGGCAACCCGTTTCACTCCCTGCTGGGGCTGGTGCGCGCCGTGCGCCCGCAACAGTGCACGCTGGTCCCCGACGATCCCGGCGCATTCACCTCCGACCACGGCTGGGACGTCAAGCGCGACCGCGAGCGGCTCGCGCCGGTGATTGTCGAACTCAAATCGCTCGGCATTCGCGTCAGCCTGTTCATGGACCCGTTGCCGGAGGCGATGCCCGCGGTGCGCGAGTTGGGCGCCGACCGCGTCGAGCTGTATACCGAGCCGTATGCGCGCGCATTCGGCACCCCGGAAGAAGGACGGGTGGTTTCGCGCTACGCAGAAGCTGCGCGCGCCGCGCAACGCGCCGGGCTTGGCATCAACGCCGGGCACGACCTCAACCAGGGCAACCTGCCGCTGTTCCTTGCCGGCGTAACGCCGGTGCTCGAGGTCTCGATCGGTCACGCGCTGATCGCCGACGCGCTCGAAACCGGGCTCGCGCCGGCCGTGCGCAATTATCTCGCCGCGATTGCCAGGGGCGCCGCCACGGAAAGCACTCGCCGATGATCTATGGCATCGGCATCGACGTGATCGAGCCGCATCGCGTTGCGCGCCTGCTCGACAAATACGGCGAACGCTTCGCGCGCCGCGTGTTGACGCAGCGGGAATGGCCGGCCTACGCGAGGACCGTCAACCCGGTGTTGTTCGTCGCCAACCGCTTTGCCGCCAAAGAGGCGTTCTCGAAGGCGATGGGCACCGGCTTTCGTTACCCGGTCACGCTGCAATGCATCAGCATCGTGCAGGACCGGCGCGGCAAACCCGGATTTGAATTCCATCCCAGGCTGGCGCAGTTCGTCGCCGGCGAGGGCATTACCGGGCATTTTGTTACGATCAGCGACGAAAAAAGCCTGGCCTGCGCCTGCGTCGTCCTGGAAAAACAATGAGCCCGGCACGTCAAATTCCGCTCGGCGCGATGATGCTCGACATCGCCGGCACCGAGCTTGCCGCCGATGACCGCAAGCGCCTCGCGCACCCGCTGGTCGGTGGCGTCATCCTGTTCTCGCGCAACTACGAGTCGCCCGGGCAGCTGGCCCGTTTGACGCGCGACATCCACGCCGTGCGCCAGCCGCCGCTGCTGATCGCGGTCGATCACGAAGGCGGCCGGGTGCAGCGTTTCCGCGGCGGTTTCACGGCGTTGCCGGCGATGGGCGAACTGGGTGTTGCATGGGATGCCGACCCCAAGCATGCGAAACATCTGGCGGAAGCGGTTGGCTATGTGCTGGCGGCGGAGCTGCGCGCCTGCGGCGTCGATTTGAGCCTGACGCCGGTGCTGGACGTCGACCACGGCAACAGCAGCGTGATCGGCGACCGCGCTTTTCACAGCAATCCGCGCGCCATCAGCGAGCTCGCGTTGGGATTGCTCCACGGCCTGCAGCAGGGCGGCATGTCCGCGGTCGGCAAGCACTACCCGGGGCACGGTCACGTCAAGGCCGATTCTCACCACGAAATCCCGGTCGATGACCGGCCGTACGCCGCGATCGAGGCCTCCGATCTGCAGCCGTTCCGGCGCCTGATCGAGAACGGGCTCGGCGGCATCATGCCCGCGCACGTGGTCTATCCCGACGTCGACAGCAAGCCGGCCGGATTCTCGGCGATCTGGCTGAAGCGGATTTTGCGCCGCCAGCTCGGTTTCGGCGGCATGATATTCAGCGACGACTTGTCGATGGCGGGCGCAGGCGGGGCGGGCGGTGTGACTGAGCGCGCGATGGCAGCGCTCGCCGCGGGCTGCGACATGGTGCTGGTGTGCAACAACCCGCCAGCAGCCGACCAGTTGCTGGGGGATCTCGATTATCAGATGCCGGCGACCGCATTGGCGCGGCTGGCGCGCATCCATGGCCGCGGCGGACCTGAATCGACGGCGCAACTGCAGCGCGATCAGCACTATCTCGCAGCGGTCGCCGCGGTGCGCACGATCGGCGTCCAGGACGGCGAGCTGCCGCTTTATCGCTGACAGCGGCAACTTATCCTGGATGTTTCACCGCAGAGTCATTGAGGGCGCTGCGGTGCCGTGGTTGCAGCATTAATAAGCCGCGCTAAGCCTGCATGAAATTTTCTCCCGACTGCCGTAATTGTCCGCGCCTGGCCGATTTTCTCGATCAGGTGAGGCGCGATCATCCCGACTATCACGGGCGGCCGGTGGCGCCGTTCGGCGATGCGCAGCCGCAACTGCTGATCGTCGGACTCGCGCCCGGCATGCACGGCGCCAACCGCACCGGCCGGCCGTTCACCGGCGATCATGCCGGCGTCCTGCTGTATCAGACGCTGCATCGCTTCGGCTTCGCCAGCGCGGCTCAGTCGGTGCATGCCGCGGACGGCCTGCGGCTGGCGGGCTGCCGTATCACCAATGCGGTGAAATGCGTGCCGCCGCAGAACAAGCCGGAATTGCGCGAAATCAGGCAATGCAACGCGTACTTGAAGGCCGAGTTGAAAGCGTTGCCGGAAGGGGCTGCGGTGCTGGCACTCGGCGCCATCGCCCACCAGGCAGTGCTGCTCGCGCTGGACATGCAGAAAACGCGGTTTCCGTTCCGTCACGGCATGCGCCACGCGGTGCCGAACGGGCTGACTTTATACGATAGCTATCACTGCAGCCGCTATAATACGCAGACCCGTCGCCTGACCCCGGCGATGTTCGAAGCGATTTTCGCCGATATCTCCAAATATTTGAAATCACGCTGAAATGCCTTACGTTAACGTTCGTATTGCCGGTACCCTGACGCGCGACCAGAAAACGCAGATCGCCGCGGAAATTACGGATACGCTCGAGCGCATCGCCCATAAGCCCAAGTCGTATACCTACATTGCGTTTGACGAGTTGCCCGACGAAAACTGGGCGATCGCCGGCAAATTGCTCGACGCAGAGTAGCCGTCGCGTCGGGACGCGCTTGAGTGTTTGATCCGACCGAGATCATCGCCGGTCTGCCGCATCGGCCCGGCGTCTATCGCATGCTGAACGCGGCGGGGGAGGCGATCTACGTCGGGAAAGCGCGCGATCTCAAAAAGCGCGTTGCCTCGTACTTTCAGCAACAATCCGGGCTGTCGCCGCGCATCCAGCTGATGCTCGGGCAGGTGCAGGCGCTTGCCACCACCGTTACCCGCTCCGAGGCGGAAGCGTTGTTGCTCGAAAACAACTTAATAAAATCATTAAGTCCACGCTATAACATACTGTTTAGAGACGACAAATCATACCCATATCTCATGTTATCCGGACACGGGTTTCCGCGCCTGGCGTTCCACCGCGGCAGTCTCGATCCACGCCATCGCTATTTCGGCCCGTTTCCCAATGCCGGTGCGGTGCGCGCCAGCATGCAATTGCTGCAAAAGGTGTTCCGGCTGCGTACCTGCGCCGACAACGTATTCGAGAACCGCTCGCGGCCGTGCCTGCTGCACCAGATCCGGCGCTGCACCGCGCCGTGCGTCAAACTGGTGAGCGCGGCGGATTATGCTGACGACGTACGCAGTGCCGAGTTGTTCCTGCAGGGCAAGGATGACGAAGCAATCGAGCGTCTGATCGCGCGCATGAACACCGCCGCCGCGCGCCAGGGGTACGAGCAGGCGGCGGTTTACCGCGACCAGATCGGCGCATTGCGCAAGGTGCGTGAAAAGCAATTCGTCAGCAGCAGCGCCGCGCGCGACGCCGACATCATCGCCTGCGCCGTCGACGGCGAGATCGCGTGCGTCAATCTGGTCATGATCAGGGGCGGCCATCACCTGGGAGACCGGAATTTCTTTCCGCGCAATGCCGCCGGCCATGCGGCAACCCGGATCATCGAGGCATTCGTCGGCCAGCATTATCTGAACCGCAGCGCGCCACCGGTCATCGTCGTCAATGCCGGCATCGCCAGCGCGACGCTCGAGCCGTTCTTGAGCGACCGCGCCGGCCATAAAGTCCAGATCGTGATCAATCCCGCGGGCGAGCGCCGCGTCTGGCTCGATATGGCGTCGAAGAACGCAACGCTCGGCGCGCAGCAGCAACTCGGCATGCACGCGACGCAAGAAGCGCGGTTGCAGGCATTGCAGCAGGCGCTCGGCGCAACCGAAGCAATCCAGCGCATCGAATGCTTCGACGTGAGCCATACCATGGGCGAGGCCACGGTTGCGTCGTGCGTGGTCTATGACCGCGCGGCGATGCAAAAGGCCGAATACCGCCGCTTCAATATCGCGGGCATCGCGCCCGGGGATGATTACGCGGCAATGCGCGACGCGCTGAGCCGGCGCTACCGCCGCATCGTCGCCGGCGAGGGCAAGTTGCCCGATCTGGTGCTGATTGACGGCGGCAAAGGGCAGCTTGGCGTGGCGTGCGAGGTGTTCGCCGAACTCGGGTTGTCCGATGTGCTGCTCATCGGTGTCGCCAAAGGCGAAGAGCGCAAACCCGGGCTCGAGCAATTGATCATCCCGGGCCGCGCAAACCCGCTACAATTGCCGGGTGAACATCCGGCGCTGCACTTGATCCAGCAGATCCGCGACGAAGCGCATCGCTTCGCGATCCAAGGGCATCGCGCGCAGCGCGGCAAGGCACGCACCACCTCGACGCTCGAGGGCATCGCCGGCGTGGGCGCCAAACGGCGGCAGCGGCTGCTCGCGCGTTTTGGGGGGCTGCGGGAACTGCTGTCAGCGAGCGTCGACGAACTCGCCCAGGTGGAAGGCGTAAGCCGCGCACTGGCCGAGCGCATTTACGACGAACTTCATTGACCCCGTCGAAACATGCCGCTCAACATACCTAATCTGCTGACGTGGCTGCGAATCATCCTGATTCCGCTGTTCGTCGGCATTTTTTATTTCGAGAAAAGCTGGGTATCGCTGCCGCATCAGAATTTGGTCGCCACCGTGATTTTCACGCTGGCGGCGGTCACCGACTGGTTCGACGGCTGGCTTGCGCGCAAGCTCGAACAGACCTCGGCGTTCGGGGCTTTCCTCGACCCGGTCGCCGACAAGCTGATGGTGGCGGCGGCGCTGATCGTGCTGCTGCAACTCGGCCGCATCGACGCGATCGTCGCGCTGATCATCATCGGCCGCGAAATCACGATTTCGGCGCTGCGCGAGTGGATGGCGCAATTGGGCGCATCGCAAAGCGTCGCGGTGTCATTCCTCGGCAAGATCAAGACCGTCTCGCAAATGGTCGCCATCCCGCTGCTGCTCTATGACGATCCGCTCGGGGCATTCGATCCGCATGGGGTCGGCACCTGGCTGATATACATCGCCGCCGCGCTGACGCTGATTTCGATGTTTTATTACCTCAAGATGGCGTTGCCGCAAATCAATAAACGCCTATGAAACAACGGGGTTCCTCCTTGACATTCGGGCGTGTAAACCTATAATGGCAGGTCATTTTTCGCGGGAATAGCTCAGTTGGTAGAGCGCAACCTTGCCAAGGTTGAGGTCGGGAGTTCGAGACTCCTTTCCCGCTCCAGATTGCAGGGAAAGCAAAGCCGCAGCCGCGTTGCTTTCCCTTTTTGATTTCCGAGTAGCGATTTTCGGCGGGGTGGCAGAGTGGTCATGCAGCGGCCTGCAAAGCCGTGGACGCCGGTTCGATTCCGACCCCCGCCTCCATGCACAACGGCCTGCCCGGGTGGTGAAACTGGTAGACACAAGGGACTTAAAATCCCTCGCCGGGTCATTCCGGCATGCCGGTCCGAGTCCGGCCCCGGGCACCAATCGAGATTGAATCCGCGCAATAGTTGGCTGGACAGTGGTGCCGGTGATGGTAAGCTGGTTGCGTGAACTTGTGTTCAGGCCGGGTTGTCGATACCTAAGGAAACTCTGATCAAGTAATTGCAAATTGGTTGAATGGTAGTGCAAATGCGTGAATTGACAAGAATGACGCAGTTTTCCGAGGTTCAGAGGCTCTCTGAACCCGGTTTCTGTCGCCATGTTTGTTCACTGGACGCACGTATGCCTTTCCAGTTGCAACAATCGACGGCGAACCATGTACAGATTGGCCAGCGCGCAGGTCACGAACAGTCGATTGGCATTCTTCATGAGCCCGCGATAGCGCACCTTGGCGCAACCAAAGATGCGCTTGATGATCAGGAACGCATGCTCGACTTTGGCACGCACCCTCGACTTCGTGGTGTTCTTCGCCTTCTCGGCCGGCGAGAGCGGA